>JANEIH010000048.1 GCA_024513425.1 Sulfurimonas sp.
TCATAATGGATTTACGAAAAGTTTGAAGTTAAAAATAGTCGATGATTATCTTGTTAGCTATAGGAAAAAATGATTATTTAGGAGCCCAGAATTTTTCATTAAGTCGGAAATTACTATAAAACTAGATATGGAATACTAGAAACAAGGCAGTAAAAATCAACAAAAAGAGACTTTTTAATAAAGCAAAAAACATTTTTAAAAGTGTTTGGTTGGAAATAGGTTGGAAATAACTTGAAATTCGATTTCTTAAATAAGTGGATAAAAGTGCTCTAAATCCCTATATTTAGGGTTAAAAGAATGGCTCCGGATGCTGGATTCGAACCAGCGACCAAGTGATTAACAGTCACCTACTCTACCGCTGAGCTAATCCGGAATGTGTAGCGAAATTTTACCCAAAAAGTTTTAAAATAATCTAAAAAGTGCTTTTTTACAAATTTGTTTGATGATTGAACTCAGGTACAATCTCTTTGAGCTTGCCAAGTTTATCTTCGCACATAAGCAATTCTTCTATATCTTTGTCAAGTTTTTCTAAATCATATGCTGTTGCTTTTGCAATAGTAATAGACTCATACTCCGTCTTTGCATCACTCTCATCAATAAGCAGCTCTTCATAAAGTTTCTCACCGGGGCGCAATCCGCTAAAGACAATCTCTATATCATCTTGACCACTAAGCTCCAACATCTTCTTTGCTAAATCTACAATCTTGATAGGCTCACCCATATCAAGGATAAATATCTCACCACCTGTTCCGATAGCACCGGCCTGGAGTACAAGTTCACATGCTTCAGGAATGAGCATAAAGTAGCGTGTAATATCTGGATGTGTTACAGTTATCGGCCCGCCCTCTTCTATCTGCTTTTTGAATTTTGGAATAACACTTCCGCTTGAGCCCAAAACATTTCCAAAGCGAACAGCTACTATGTCTGTGCTTTTTTTGTTGGAATTTTCTAAAGAAATATTTTGCTTTGCAAAAGCAGTTCCCTTGTTTTGCGCATAGAGTTCACAGATGCGTTTTGTTGTCCCCATAACATTCGTAGGGCGTACTGCTTTGTCTGTTGAGATTATCACAAATTTTTCTACATCATTTTCTATGGAGACATCAATAACATTTTTTGTTCCTATGATATTATTTATAATGGCCTCTTGTATGTTGTACTCGACCAATGGCACATGCTTATAGGCCGCTGCGTGAATAACAATCTGCGGTTTGTGATTTTGAAAAGTCTTTTGTAGATGTTCTTTATTTATAATACTCTGCATTACAGGAATCGCGTTCACATTTTTAAGCTCTTCGACAACAGCATAAAGATTGTACTCACTATGATCAAGCAGGATGAGTTTTTTAGCACCATACTTCTCACACTGTCTGCATATCTCACTCCCTATACTACCGCCGGCACCCGTCACCAAAATAGTTTTATTCTCTACAAAAGAAGCGATTTTCTCTTTATCAAGATCTTTTGGATGACGAGCAAGCAGATCCTCAACTGAGAGATCTTTCAACTGCTTAGAGAGATTTCTACCTGTTAATATCTCATCAATAGATGGAAGAACCTGTATGGTCGTAAAGTACTCCGAAAGAGCATCATATATCTCTTTTATACGCTCTTTAGGTGCACTTGGCATGGCAATAACTAACAAGTCATACTTTCTTTCACCCATAATTTCTTTGAGTTTTTGTTTTGAGAGTACTTCAACAGAATCAATAGAGCGATTTTGCAAAACCTTGTCATCATCTACAAAATACTCTATCTTGTATGTCGAATTACTAAATTCAGATTCAAGCTTAATGCCTGCCTTTCCTGCACCGTAAATCACTATTGATTTTGTCTTTTTGACTTTTGATTTATTTATGAAATAGTAATAGATATACATCAAAAAGTTAATGCCAAAAAGATACAAAAAGAGTTCTGATACTAAAAATGAAAAACGGACTTTGCCGTAAAAAATAGGGAGATACACAAAAAATCCAGCAATATAAACGACACTTTTAATCAGAAAAGTTTTTTGGGAAGCTTTCGACCAAGAAAGTGAATAATCATGTAGTATAGATCGAGAAACCACCATTCGAATAACAATAACACTCGCAACGATTTTAAATTCAAAAGGGAGATGGTAGATAAAAAAAGTCCACCAAAAAGTAATGAGTGAGAGCACTATAATCACTATAAAATTTAACACTCTTTTATCTATTGGTCCATTAAGCATTTTTTATATGTTCCAAACAGGCTCTAGCTTCATCTAGTTTATTTCTCTTTGATTCTATGTAAAACAACCAAATCTACCTTTTTTAAAATTTTTGAAAGTTCATCTTTAATTTTTTTATAGTTAATATCTTCTAGTTTTAATATATCTATGGGAACTTCTTTGTGATGAAACAATTATACCATTTTTTACTTATGTAACAAATATGCAGCTTGCTCCCTAAATAATTCCACTCTGCTCTTCAAACTATCCTCAGCACCTTTAGTGTATAATCGCAAATCAATTTACTCTTAGAAGGAAATACCGATGCGTGGTTATAAGATTTTTGCTGGTTCTGCTAGTGTTGATTTTGCAAATGAAGTTTGTTCAATTCTAGATGTTCCTTTAGCAAAAGCCAATATTAAGGAGTTTAGTGACGGTGAGATCTCTGTTCAGATTTCTGAGAGTGTTCGCGGTCGTGATGTTTTTATCATCCAATCAACAGGCGCACCATCAAACGACAACCTAATGAAGCTTTTGATCATGGCAGATGCGCTCAAGCGTTCATCTGCTCAAAGCATTACCGCCGTTGTTCCTTACTATGGTTATGCACGCCAAGATAGAAAAGCAGCTCCCCGTGTTCCGATCACTGCTAAACTCATAGCTGATATGTTCCAAACTGCGGGTATCGACAGGGTTGTAACGATTGATCTGCATGCCGGACAGATTCAAGGTTTCTTTAATATTCCGGTTGACAATCTTTACGGCTCTATCACTTTTGAACACTACATCAAAAGCAAAAATCTTAAAAATCCTATTATTGCATCTCCAGATATTGGGGGTGTTGCTCGTGCTCGTTACTTTGCAAAAAGAATGGGACTCGAGATGGTTATTGTTGATAAACGCCGTGAAAAAGCAAATGAGAGTGAAGTCATGAATATCATCGGTGATGTCGAAGGCAAAGATGTCATTATGATTGATGATATGGTAGATACTGCGGGTACTATGGTAAAAGCCGCAACTGCTTTAAAAAACAAAGGTGCAACATCCGTTATGGCGTGTGCAACGCACGGTGTACTCAGTGGGAAAGCCTATGACAATCTTGAGCATGGTGAACTTGATGAACTTATCATCACAAACACACTTGAGTCAAAAGCTCATAAAAAAATCAGAGTACTTACCGTAGCACCACTCTTTGCAGAGGTAATCCGCAGAGTTTATCACAATGAGAGTGTTAATTCACTTTTTACATAAGTAGAGGACAGAGTTGAAAAACATACGAAACTTCTCTATCATTGCCCATATTGACCATGGAAAGTCCACACTAGCTGATCGTATCATCCAAGAGTGTGGTGCTGTGAGCGAGAGAGAGCTCAGCTCTCAAATGATGGATACAATGGATATTGAACAAGAGCGTGGCATCACCATCAAAGCACAATCGGTTCGACTTGATTATGTCAAAGATGACAAGCACTATATCCTCAATCTCATTGACACTCCGGGTCATGTTGATTTCTCTTATGAAGTAAGCAAATCTTTGGCTTCATCAGATGGGGCTCTACTCATTGTAGATGCTGCACAAGGTGTTGAAGCACAAACGATTGCCAATGTCTATTTGGCTCTTGATAATAATCTTGAACTTATTCCAGTAATCAATAAAATAGACCTCCCGGCAGCTGAGCCGGAGCGTGTAGCAGAGGAGATTGAAACCTCAATCGGTATTGATGCTACAGATGCGGTACTTGTGAGTGCAAAAACCGGTGTCGGGATTCATGATCTTATCGATGCCATTGTAGAGAGAGTTCCTGCACCACAAGGTGACCCTGAGGCTCCAACAAAGGCTATCATTTACGATTCATGGTTTGACCAATACCTTGGAGCCCTTGCGCTTGTCCGTGTATTTGATGGTGAGATCAAGAAAAATCAACTCATCAAGCTCATAAGCAACGGTGAAGAGCATCAGATAGTTGACTTAATGTATCCACACCCGCTCAAAAAGATAAAAACTCCCGCAATAAAAAGTGGAGAGATAGGCATTGTTGTTTTAGGTCTCAAAGAGGTAAGTGTTGTCAATGTCGGCGATACAATTACCGATGCAAAAAATCCTTGCACTGAGCCAGTTGGTGAGTATGAGCCTGCGAAACCGTTTGTTTTTGCGGGACTCTATCCAATTGATACAGATAAGTTTGAGGATCTGCGTGATGCACTTGATAAACTCAAGCTTAACGACTCTGCACTTTCATATGAACCCGAAACATCTGTAGCTCTTGGTTTTGGTTTTCGTGTCGGTTTTCTTGGAATGTTGCATATGGAGGTTATCAAAGAGAGACTTGAGCGTGAATTTGGACTTGACCTCATCGCTACTGCACCATCAGTTGTTTACCATGTATATCTTACAGACGGTACAAAGATTGAAGTGCAAAACCCTAGTGAACTTCCAGAAGTGCAAAAGATAGACAGAATTAAAGAGCCATATGTAAAAGCGACAGTCATTACTCCTAGTCAATACCTTGGAAATATTATGAACCTGCTTGTCTCAAAGCGTGGTATTCAAAGCAAGATGACCTACTTAAACAAAGAGCGTGTTATGCTTGAGTACGGGCTTCCTATGAATGAAATAGTAGTAGATTTTTATGATAAGCTCAAATCTATCTCTAAGGGATATGCCTCTTTTGACTATGAGCCTAGTGAGTTCAAGCAGGGAGATCTTGTAAAACTTGATGTTCGTGTTGCCGGAGAGGTTGTTGATGCACTTAGCATTATCGTACCACGAACTTCCGCAACAAACCGTGGTCGTGCGCTTGTTAAAAATATGAAAGAGATCATTCCCCGTCAGCTCTTTGAAGTAGCTGTTCAGGCATCTCTTGGTAATCAGGTCATTGCTCGTGAGACTGTAAAATCAATGGGGAAAAATGTAACTGCAAAATGTTACGGTGGAGATATTACCCGTAAACGCAAACTCTTAGAGAAACAAAAAGCAGGTAAAAAACGGATGAAAGCCATAGGAAAAGTACAACTCCCGCAAGAGGCTTTTATGTCTGTACTTAAGATGGACTAAAAAACTATTATGAAGTGTTTGCTGTGTGAGAACTACTCTCTCACGCAACATATCTGCAAGAGCTGTCAAGAGCAGTTTTTACAGCCATCACTCTACAGAAGAAAACTTGACCACGATATTGAAGTACTCTCATTTTACAAATATGAAGATATCAAATCTCTTCTTTTTACAAAGCATACTGCTATTGGATTTCATATCTACAAATTTTTAGCTAGACTTAGTTTTACAAAATTTGCACAAGAATTTGAGTGGGAAAACAGAGTTGCCTCCATCGCCATCGACGATAATATTAAAAGTGGCTATTCGCATACTGCGATTCTCAACAAAGCATTGAGAAGTCAAAATATCAAACCACTTTTTAACAGACTACGGGCAAAAAACCCCATCTCTTACTCTGGAAAGTCACGCGCATTTCGAGAGGCAAACCCTAGAGATTTTCAACTCAAACACTTTAAAGAAAGAGAGGTGATTTTGGTTGATGATATCATCACAACAGGAGCCACCTTGCGTGAGGCAACAAATAAGCTCACGCAGAAGGGAAAAGAAGTTCTTTTTTGTCTGACTTTAACAGATGTCAGTAAAAAGTAAACCTTAAAAAAGCCTTTTTAAAAGATTGCTTACATCTTTATCTAAATGTCTCTTCAGCTCTTTTACAACAGCTTTGGTTACCTCTTTTTTAAGTATTTTACCTGCATCAATTCGCACTTTTGGTCTCTCTATATTGCCGTCTAGTTTAACAACAAAAGGATTGCCGTTGGCACTAATGTCGATAACTGACTTGATATGGTTTGTTTTTGAGTTGAGATAGGTATCTTTTGTCATAATCAAAGATGTATTTGATCTAAGGTTAAGCGATGCCAAGATATTCTCCCTATTGATATCTGCGCTCACATCACCTCTAAAGATCTGTTTACGGAGGTCAAAAACTTGATTTTTTATAAATTTACCGTTTGAGAGAAACCCTTTAAATCTACCTTTTTGTACTGCTAGATTATAGTCAATTTTTGCATCAATATTTGATTTGAAAATCTTTGGATAGATTAATATATCTAAAATATCAAGAGTCTGTAGCTTGTTAATATCTGCGTGAAAATCATCATTATGTAGTTTTACATCCACTTTTCCGCCTGCGATATTACTGTGTATTGTAAAATCCATATCTTTTGCTTTTTTTAACTCTCCGTTAGCAATAAAACTGCCTTTGAGATGTCGCTTGGTTACAAAATAGAGCTTATCAAGATTATCTACCTTTACTTTATAATCACTTTTAAGTGTAGTATCTTTCATATCAAAATGTACTTTTTTTACATGAAGATCTGCAAGCGTTGAGAAGATATCTGCTTTTGTATCTATGCTATTATTGTTGAGTATTGTTGTCGCTACTGCGTGAAAAGTACTCTTTGGCATTGGCAATTTAAACCTATACGCCTTTGTGAAGTATCTACTATCAAGCAGACCGTTTTTTATACGACTCTTTACTATCCCTTGCAAATTTTCCACATCTGCATTATCAACAACTACATCTAGATCAAGAAGTGCATCTCCATAGTGTGGCTGTTTTATCATATAGAGCAGTTTTTGCAACTTTAAATCTTTTATATTCACCTTTGCACTCTTTGGCTGAAAATCTTTCAACACTGCTGAAAATGTTGTTTTTGAATCTGCCATATTGCTGTGTCCATCGATGAGCATTTTCTCTTTTGAGCCATTCACTTTTCCACTTAGATGTAAATCTCCTCGAATATCTGCACCCGTAATTTGTTTAAGTGTTGCAAGCTCCCCTGCATCTACATCATAATTAATATCAAATGATTGCAAAAGAAGTGAGTAGGTGCCTTTGAGTGCTATTGTATTGCTAGGGTTAATCTCAAGTAAGATATCAAGATTGCTCATCTCCACTGAAAAGCGTTTTAACTTACTTGGTATATGTATCTGTTTTTGTATCTCTGTCTCAATTATGGGCTTGATTATACTATTTCCTAGAGGGGTAAACAGCAGTACATAAGCAACACCGACAAACAATACCACAATACCCAACAACCATCCAACCATTTTCATAACAACTGCTCCATATTTTTATTCTCTAATAATACCTAATTATATATAACAGAGTTTTTTAAACAAAATCATACTTGATACAACTCAACTCAACTTTATTAAATAATAAAATTAAACTCATACTTGACATTATTACACTCAATATATATAATTACGGTATCTTTTTTAAAAAGGAGTTAATAATAATTATGGCAAATGAAAACAATAAAGAGGATGAAAACATAGTTGAAAATGATGAGAGAGAGTCCGAAGCAGTAGAAAATGAGTTTGATCTTTTGCAAAATGAGCTCAAAGAATTAAAAGATAAATATGCACGCGTTCACGCAGATTTTGACAATATCAAAAAGAGATTGGAGCGTGAAAAATATACAGCAGTCGAATATGCAAATGAAAAATTTGCAAAAGATATGATTCCAGTTGTAGATTCACTTCAAATGGCACTCAAATCTGCAGAAACAGATGCAACACCCGAAAAGTTAATCGAAAAACTCAAAGAGGGAATTGAACTTACGCTCAAGCAGTTTATGACGGCACTTGAAAAACATGGTGTAAAAATGGTAAGTCATGATGAACCATTTGACCCAAACATTCACAACGCCATTCAAAGTGTTGATCATCCTGAAATTGAAAGTGGACAGATTGTTGAGACTTTCCAAACTGGATACAAATATAAAGAGAGACCATTGCGTGAGGCCATGGTAGTTGTTGCGAACTAACTCGCAATAATGCAACCTAAGTTGCAAAAGATATTTTGAAAACTTAATATAATTGCATTGCAATAGAAATAAATAAGTTTTCTATAAACAAAGGGAATAAAAAGATTCCCTTAAATTTTATAAATAAAATCAAAGGATAAGAAGATGAGTAAAGTAATAGGAATAGATTTAGGAACAACAAACTCTTGCGTGGCAGTGTATGAAGGTGGTGAAGCAAAAATCATCCCAAATGCAGAAGGTAAAAATACAACACCTTCGGTTGTAGCGTTTACAGATAAAGGTGAAGTTTTAACAGGTGATCCTGCAAAGCGTCAAGCAATTACAAACCCTGAAAAAACTATCTCTTCTGTTAAGAGAATTATGGGTCTTATGATGAACGAAGAGAACGCTAAACTCGCTCAAGACAAAGTAACATATAAGATTGTTGACAAAGACGGTATGGCTGCTGTTGATGTTGCAGGTAAAGTATATACACCTCAAGAGATTTCAGCAAAAATCCTTACAAAACTAAAAGAGGATGCAGAAGCGTATCTTGGAGAAAAAGTAACTGACGCCGTAATTACGGTTCCGGCATACTTTAATGACTCTCAGAGAAAAGCAACGAAAGATGCCGGTACGATTGCAGGGCTCAATGTATTAAGAATTATCAATGAGCCAACTGCATCGGCACTTGCTTACGGACTAGATAGCAAGTCTGATGAAGATGTACTTGTATATGACCTTGGTGGTGGTACATTTGATGTTACTACACTAGAGATTTCAGACGGTACTTTTGAGGTATTATCGACTGACGGTAATGCGTTCTTAGGTGGTGATGACTTCGATAACAAAATCGTTGATTTTTTAAACAATGAGTTTAAAGCAAGTCACGGAATTGATCTTAAAAATGACAAAATGGCTCTACAACGACTAAAAGATGCAGCTGAAGCTGCAAAAAAAGAGCTCTCAAGTGCAACTGAGACTGAGATTAACTTGCCGTTTATCACTATGACAGAAGCAGGACCGCAACACTTAGTTGTAAAACTTACCCGTGCTAAATTTGAAGGTATGGTTGATGAGCTTGTAGATGAGACTATGGATCACATCCAAGTAGCAATGAAAGATGCGGACTTAAGCAAATCCGACATCAAAGAGATCATCATGGTTGGTGGTTCAACTCGTGTACCGTTAGTACAGAAAAAAGTCTCAGACTACTTTGACGGCAAAGACCTTAACAAATCTGTAAACCCAGATGAAGTTGTAGCTGCGGGAGCTGCTATTCAAGGTGGAGTTTTGCGTGGAGATGTAAAAGATGTTCTTCTACTTGATGTTACACCGTTGTCACTTGGCATTGAAACGCTTGGTGGTGTTGCAACAAAAGTAATTGAAAAAGGTACTACGATTCCTGTGAAAAAATCGCAAATATTCTCAACTGCGGAAGATAACCAACCAGCGGTTTCTATTAATGTAGTGCAGGGTGAGCGTGAGTTTGCTAAAGATAACAAATCATTGGGTCTCTTTGAGCTTACCGATATTCCGGCAGCTCCACGCGGCGTGCCACAAATTGAGGTAACATTCGATATTGATGCAAATGGTATCTTAACGGTATCTGCAACAGATAAAGGAACTGGTAAAGAGCAAAAAATCACAATCAGTGGAAGCTCTGGACTTAGTGAAGAGGAGATCAATGGAATGGTAGCTGACGCAGAAGCTCATAAAGCTGAAGATGAAGCCAGAAAAGCATTAGTTGAACTTAAAAACCAAGCAGATGCACTGATCGCTCAAACTGAGAAATCAATGACAGAGATGGGTGATAGCCTTGATGCCGGCGAAAAAGAGAAAATTGAAGTGGCTATCAAAGATCTTCAAGAGGTTCTTAAAGATGAAAATGCAACGAAAGAGCAGATCGAAGAGAGAGTAAAAACACTCACTGAAGCGAGTCACAAAATGGCTGAGCAGATGTATAAAAAAGAGCAGGGCAATGAAGCAGGAGCTACAAACCAAAATGCTAAAAAAGATGATGATGACATTATCGATGCAGAGATTGAGTAAATTTACTCAAATCTCTCTG
>JANEIH010000049.1 GCA_024513425.1 Sulfurimonas sp.
TGCAGCTGAACCTGAAGAGTCTATGTGGTTATGGTCAAACTCTCCGGAGAGTGCTCCTGATACTCCAGAGTATATTGAAATTGGCTACAAGAGAGGGGATCCCGTAACACTTAATGGCAAGGAGTTAACTCCTGCTACCATGCTAAAAACACTCAACGAGCTTGGTGGCAAACATGGAATCGGGCGTGTAGATATTGTTGAAAACCGCTTTGTCGGAATGAAAGCACGCGGTTGCTATGAGACACCGGGTGGAACCATTATGCTAAAAGCACACCGTGCTATTGAGTCCATCACTCTTGACCGTGAGGCAGCTCACCTTAAAGATGAGATGATGCCAAGATATGCAAAACTTATCTACAATGGTTTTTGGTTCTCTCCAGAGCGTGAAATGCTTCAGGCTGCTATTGATAAAACACAAGAGTGGGTAGAGGGAACCGTAAGGCTAAAGCTCTACAAAGGTAATGTAACTGTAGTTGGAAGAAGTTCAGAGGCGTCTCTCTTTAATGCAGAATACTCAACTTTTGAAGAAGATGAAGTTTATAATCAAAAAGATGCTGAGGGTTTCATCAAACTCAACGCATTGCGTTTTATCATTGAGGGTAAGGCAAGAAGAGCAAAAAAATAAAAGGATGCATTATGAGCATGATTAAAATAGATATGAACTCACCTGAATTTCAAGCAGAGCTAGAAAAGACTATCAAATTCACAGATAAAGTAAATGCTCAGTTTGGTTGGGTATATAACCCACAAGAGGAAGTAAACGAAGGCGTACAGATGGGTCTTGCTCGCAACAAGATGATGTACAAAAAACGCTTCTGCCCTTGTTTTATGGTTATTGAAGAGGATGGTAAAGCAAAATCAACAGATGATAGAATATGTCCTTGTAAGCCGGCTATTGAGAGAGAAATTCCGCAAAACGGAGTTTGTCATTGTGGAATTTTCTGTACACCGGAATTTGCTACGAACAAAAGAGTAGAACTTGGAATGGAAAAAGCAACATATACACACTCACGCGGTCTTACAGAAGAAGAGTGTGAGATACTTGTGAATAAAAATGAGCTTAATGGTGATGAGCTTGTTTCACTTCTTGAGGCACGTGAGATTGGTATGGTTAAATTTACACTTGTTGATGTGCGTGAGCATATGGAGTGGCAAACGGGTCATATTAAAGGTGCAGACAAATTAGTACCGACAAGCTCATTTTTCCAAACTCTAGAAGAAGCGAAGCTAGAAAAAGATGCAAATATCATTGTTTATTGTCACACAGGAAGCCGTTCGGCACAGGTTGCAAGAATCTTAATGAATGATGCATATAGCAAAATTGGAAACTTGACGGATGGAATCGCTGCATATCCAGGTGAGATAGAAAGATA
Organism: Sulfurimonas sp.; assembly: GCA_024513425.1. Lineage (GTDB taxonomy): Bacteria > Campylobacterota > Campylobacteria > Campylobacterales > Sulfurimonadaceae > Sulfurimonas. The sequence goes on from JANEIH010000049.1 coordinate 1,374, forward strand.
AAAAATATAGGATACAAAAATGAAAGTACTTTTAATACAAGATGTAAAAAGTTTAGGAAAAGCTGGTGAAGTCAAAGAAGTAAAACCAGGATATGGTCAAAACTTTTTAATCAAAAAAGGATTTGCAAAACCGGCAACTCCTGAAATAATTACAGAACATGAAACAGAACTCAAAAGAAAAGCCGAAAAAGAAGCTACAGAGATCGCAAGATTAAACGAGCTAGTACAAAAACTTGACAAATTAGGGATTGTCATCACGAAAAAAATTGGCAAAAACGGTCATCTTTTTGGTGCTGTTACAAAAGATGAGATTGCGCATGCACTCCAAGAGCAATACAATATCGAAATAGATAAAAAACATATTACAGAAAAAACTGCAATTAAAACTGTGGGTGAGCATAATGTTGACTTGAAACTCGGTCATGGAATTCACGCAACACTTCACATAGAAATACAAGGCGAGTAATTTTAGATGTTTGATGCTACAACGATATTGGCATACAAAGGAAAAGATAGAGCCGTCATCGGTGGTGATGGTCAGGTTACTTTTGGCAATAGTATCTTAAAAAGCAATGCAACAAAAATACGCACACTCTACCAAGGTCAAATCTTAGCAGGTTTTGCCGGAAGTACTGCAGATGCCTTTACTCTATTTGATATGTTTGAAGAGTTTTTAGAGAATAAAAAGGGGGATCTTTTAAAGTCCATTGTTGAGTTCTCTAAGGCATGGAGAAAAGATAAGGTACTCCGTCGCTTAGAAGCTATGATGATAGTACTCAATCAAGAACATATTTTTATACTTACGGGAAACGGCGATGTCGTAGAGCCTGAAGATGAAGAGATAGCCTCTATTGGCAGCGGAGGCAACTTTGCTATTTCAGCTGCGCGTGCTCTGAAAAAACATACATCTTTAGATGAAGAGGAGCTTGTAAAAGAGTCTCTTCATATCGCTGCAGATCTATGTATCTATACAAACCACAATATCAAAACTCTCATATTAGAGGATAAAAACTAATGAATATGACGCCCAAAGAGATAGTCTCTTATCTTGATAAATATGTTATCAGCCAAAAAAATGCTAAAAAAACAATAGCTCTAGCACTCTGCACACGCTACAGACGCATGCAGTTAAATGATGAGATGCGTCAAGAGATAAAACCGAAAAATATCCTTATGATAGGCTCAACAGGTGTTGGTAAAACAGAGATCTCACGCAGACTTGCAAAGATGATGAAAGTCCCTTTTATTAAAGTAGAAGCATCCAAATATACAGAGGTCGGTTTTGTAGGACGAGATGTCGAATCTATGATTCGTGATTTGGTCGTAAACTCTATCTCTATTGTTAAAGCAGAACAAGAAGAGAAAAATAGAGAAAAGATAAAAAATTACATCATCAATCGTATCACGGAAAAACTCGCCCCCCCTATTCCCGCTGGGGCTAGTGAGAGTAAAAAAGATGATTATCAAAGACTGCTTGAAGTAACACAAAGGCGTGTAGAATCAAATGAAATGGATGATAAAATCATTGAAATTGAACTAGAGTCAAATATGACCATAGAGTTCAACGATACAAATCTTCCTCCAGAGATGGCTAAAGTTCAAGAGAGTTTTTCAAAAGTTTTCTCTACTCTAAATAAAGAAGAGAATAAAAAAGAGGTAACAGTCAAAGATGCAAAAGTACTACTTCGCCAAGAGGCAAGCGCCAAGCTTTTAGATATGAACTCCGTTACTGCCGAAGCACTTCGCCGTGCTGAGAATGGTGGTATAATTTTTCTTGATGAGATAGACAAAATAGCACTCAGTGAAAAATCACAAGCCAGAAATGACCCCTCCAAAGAAGGAGTACAGCGTGATCTGCTTCCTATAGTAGAGGGTTCAAGCGTCTCTACAAAATATGGAACGATCAATACGGATCATATCCTCTTTATTGCAGCGGGGGCTTTTCATGTAAGTAAGCCAAGCGACCTAATTCCTGAACTGCAAGGTCGTTTCCCACTCAGAGTTGAACTTGAAGCACTAACAGAAGAGACACTCTATACCATCCTCACGCAGACTGAAAACTCACTGCTTAAACAGTACGAAGCACTCCTTGGTGTTGAAGGTATGAAACTTACTTTTGAAGATGAGGCCGTTCGTACTATTGCAAAACTCTCACACCGTGCAAATGAAACAGCAGAAGATATCGGTGCAAGGCGTCTGCATACCGTACTAGAACATATACTAGAAGATATCAGTTTTCACGCCAATGAATACAAAGGCAAAGAGTTTATAGTAACAAAAGAGCTTGTTCACGAAAAACTTGATAAAGTTGTCGAAGATGATGATCTCGCTCGCTATATTTTATAAAGGTAACCTATGCAAAAAGCTGGTTTCGTCTCTTTGATCGGACGCCCTAATGCTGGAAAAAGCACACTAATGAACTCCCTTTTAGGTGAGAAGATAGCAATGGTAAGCCAAAAAGCAAATGCTACAAGGAAGCGTTCTAATGCTATTGTTATGCACAATAATGCTCAAATCATCTTTATAGACACACCCGGTCTGCATGAAAAAGAGAAAGTTCTTAATAAATTTATGCTTGATGAGGCACTCAAAGCAATGGGAGATTGTGACTTAATCATCTATTTAGCACCTGTTACAGATTTGACCGAACACTATGAAAAATTTTTAAAACTTAATAAAAAAAATATTCCTCACATTATAGTACTCTCCAAAATTGATCAAGTATCACAAGAGAAACTCTTTAAAAAAATTGCCTCATATAATCAATACGCAGATAATTTTGAAGCACTTATTCCAGTATCAATTCCTAGAAAAGTCGGTCATAAAGATCTGCTTGATACCATTGAGAAACTACTCCCTGAATCTCCGTTTCTTTATGATCCCGAAGATTTAACAAGTGAACTTATACGAGATATCTATGCCGGTTTTATCCGAGAGGCTATCTTTGAGAATATCAGCGAGGAGGTCCCTTATGAATCAGATGTTATCATCGATTCAATTGAAGAAGATCATAGCATTGACAAAATCTATGCAACTGTTATCATTGAAAAAGAATCCCAAAAAGGCATTATCATCGGAAAAAAAGGTGAGGCGATCAAAAGAATCGGGAAAGTAGCACGCCGGAAGATAGAAGAGCTTAGTGGAAAAAAAGCCTATCTCAACCTACAGGTTTCAGTAAAAAAAGGTTGGACAAAAGATGAACACTTTTTAAAAGAGATAGGCTATGATAATGCGCAATAATTTTTATAAAACAGCTCTTTTAATGTTTCTTCTTTCACCTTCACTCTTTGGAGTTGATTTCCATCTTTTAACAGACTATAGAAACGGCGGCATCAACCATACAGAAAAAGAACTCGATAAAAAACTTGCACAAGAGTCCTATTGGAATGATTATCTTAAAAATGTTGATACCTCTTTTGGTTACTTTGAATCCTATATAGATATTCTTATATGTGATAAATCAAAATCTCAACTCTCTATCTACAAAAAAGATGACAACAACACCTATCAATTAAAAAAAGAGTATAGTGCCTACACTGGAAAGATGAAAGGCGACAAGCGTAAAGAGGGAGATCTCCGTACACCTGTCGGTGTTTATAATATTGTCAAAAAGATAACAAAAGTCAGCTCTTTTTATGGACCGATGGCATTTGTCACCTCTTATCCTAACATATATGATAAGTATCGGGGTAAAACAGGACAAGGTATCTGGATTCACGGTCTTCCAATTAAACAAAAAAGGGATGAGTTTACAAAAGGATGTATCGCTATCAATAATCAAAATATAGAGTCTCTTAATAGAAATATAGATATATCAAAGACTATTTTGATTACTACCAAAGAGAGTATTAAAAAAGAGGTTTCAAAAAAACAACTTTCAAAGATCCTCGCAAATCTCTTCGCATGGAGATACTCTTGGATATATAACGATATAGATACCTATCTCAGTTTTTATGCCTCAGGATTTAAATGTTTTGACGGTATGAATTTTGAACAGTTTAAAAAGTATAAAACTAGAATTTTCAATAAAAATGAAAAAAAGACCATTGTATTCAAACAGATTAATGCTATCCTCTACCCCGATACAAAAGATATCTTCAAAATTACTTTTTTAGAAAAATACAAATTAAACAACTTCTCCTTTACAAGAAATAAAGTTCTTATAGTAAAACTTACAGGAAATAAATTTAATATTATTGTAGAAAAATAATTATGAAATTTATAGAAATTATTCTGCACCGCCTTGCTTTTCACTATTTAATAATTTGGTCTTAAGTTTTATTTCGCTATAATAAAAAAGTAATGCTTTTAGCTATTTCAATCCTTCGGAAGTGGTTAAAAAACTATCAATTCAACAATCAAGTTTTACGGTAACGATGGATTTTGCTCCATATTAATGGTTAAATTTAAATAGGATTATAATTAATGGGTACGTCAGCGCAACACTCTTTTTCAGGTATACTATCTGTTAATCCCTACAAAGACACTTACTTCAATAGTGTTTCTAATTTTATTGGTGAATTAAAAACTCCTGAATTTTCAAAAGAGCAATTTGTTATCTCATATTTAAATACAAAAGAGTTTATAACAGCACAAATTCAAATCAGCAAGAGTATTCCGGAAGAAGATCTCTATGATGCTATCAATATAAAAGCATATGATGAGTTAGCACTTGATCAAGCAGTTGAATATCAAATTCAATATATAGAAGATTTTCACAATTTAGATGAAAAGAACAGGTATTTTCATCTCTTTATAGTTGATTCATTAGATTTGGTAACAACATTTGAAAGAGCAGTTGAGAGAGTAAAATATATTGATATTATTGTCCCTGCTTCTTTGCTTATTAAATCACTCTACACAAAAGAGATTATTAACAGCACCGATACACACTGTTTTATCTATTTTCAAAAAAATGATGCATCTCTAACAATTTATAGCAACAAAGAGTTTCTCTATACAAAATCTATCAAATACTCTTTTTTAGATATGCATGAAAGATTTTGTGAACTGTACGGTGAAAAAATTCCATATGATGACTTTATGGCATTCTTGACAGAAGTAGATCTTAAAAATACAGATAGTGAATATAAAGAGTATTTCATTCGACTCTATAAAGAGCTTATAGCAAATATCAATGATATCTTAACATATGCGAAACGGGCTTATGAGATTGATAAGTTTGAACATGCATATATAGGCACACAAGTTAAAACCGAAACAAAACTTCATGAGATGTTAGAGGTTGAACTCAACTTCCACGCAAGTGAATTTGATTTTGACTACGGTTTTGAAAAAAGTGATGAAATTTATCTTGATCAAATACACTCACTTATGCAACTCTACACTCTTACTTCTCCGACAGACAGATATGAATGTAACTTTACAACCTATAGACGCCCACCGAAATTTACTCAAAGAGAGAGCGGTAGGCTTATAATGTTTACAGCAATTGCTTTTGTAATTGCTTTTATTTATCCTATTACATACTGGATTTTAACATATGCTCAAGAACTCGAGGAAGACTTTTTAAAAAAAGACTATAAAGAAGTGCACAATATAAAAACAACAAGAGAAGCCACTATTAAAAATAAATTGGCAGAGAAAGACAAAGCATCCGCGCTATTAAAACAAGAGAGAGAAGATTTTAACAATAAGAAAAATACACTTAAGAAGATTCATGAAGTAAAAGTCAACTATCCAATGAAAGCAAAACTTATATCAGAATTTACAAATGACATCAATAGATTCAAAGTTAAAGTCTCATCAATAGAATACAGCGAAGATGAAAAAACAGGTAAAGTTTTAACACTAAATCTTGTCTCTTCAAAAGATAGAGAGATCACAAAGCTTGTTGAATATCTTACAAAAATCTATGAAATGAAGTATGATTTTAACCTAGAAGAGATTAAAATCAATGATAAGTCAAATCTATATACTAGTGAGTTAAAAGTGAAGTTATTATGAAGATAAATACAGAAGACTATTTACATAAAATAGATACGGCATTTCAAACAAAAGAACAAAAAGAAGTATATATGATATACGGCATGATAGCTGCTAGTATATTTGCTTTTGCTTACCTGTTCTTTTGGGATAACTCTCTTGAGGACTTTGAGCAAACAAGAGAAAATGTTAAGCAACTTGAAGAAAAAATTACAATCGACAAACAATATCTACAGAGAAATCCAAAAACAAATATCGCTCAGCTTGATAGAGAGATTAAAAAAATCAATGATGACATGATAATGTATAGAAGTAGCAATGCTTATATTAAGCATGAAATTGGAACTATATCATCTCTTATCTATAATGAAAGCGCCTGGGGTAAATATCTTGACTCTATTACAACAAATGCGCAAAAATACGATATGAAAATAAATTATATAACAAATAAGTATGCCGATACAAGAAATTCATTTGGACATATTTTAAATATCACTGTATCTTCTGAAGGAAACTTTAGAAATACTGTTAAGTTCATCAACTCTATGGAGCAAAGCGATCTTGTCGTTGATATACATGATTTTAATATCACAGCCAAAAATATTTTAAATTCGGATTTTAATATCTCTGTATGGGGGATTAGATACCAATGAAAAAACTAACTATAATCTTACTATTGCTTCTATCTACACAACTTTTTTCAAATAAATTTGTTTGGATAGATGAACAAATAGAAGCTATCAAGCCACCAAGAAAAGGTATAAATAGTAAAAAGATTTTAAAATTGAAAGATCCATTTATCTATTTAAGAAAGAAAAGAAGAAAGAAAAATATATATAGAAGTAGAAAACACTCAGGCTCTAAAAGAGCTCCGGTTTATACTCCAAAAATTTCATTAGTGGCAACCTTAAACAAATCTGCTCTTATTAATGGAAAATGGTATAGAGAAGGTGAAAAAGTCTATGGATACAAACTTGAAAAAGTAAATCCCAAAACAGTACTCTTAACAAAGGGTAAGAAACAATTGCTTCTCTCTATTGCGAGTAAAAGTAAAAACCTTAAATTTAATAATAAGTAGGAATAAAAATGAAATTTATTAAAACATCGTTATGTACAGCAATACTAACGGCAATGATATCGGCAAGTGGTTTTGCAGATTGTTCATATGAACTCTTTAATATCAGCTCATCAAAGAACATGAAAATAATGGACTTTATAGAACAGCTCAGTGATGAGTGTGATTTTAGCATCATCATTACCGATCCCAATACAGAACAGTTTCTCCAGACAAAGCTAAATAAAACAAGCTTAAAGAACCTAACAATAGATGAAGTACTTAATATTGTTTTATCAGAGAATAATCTCTCATACAAACTAGAGAACAACCTACTTAAAATCTCTTACCTACAAACAAAAGTCTTCAATATTGACTACATTCTTTCACAAAGAAAAAGTAGCGGAAGCACTGATGTCACACTCAGCTCTTCATTTGGCGGAGATCAGACATCTGGGGGTACCAGCACCAACTCTAAAGGAGGCACTCAAGTAGCTGATAGTGGTATTAAGATAGAAAGTAGCGATGAAGTAAAATTCTGGGAACAACTCGATATTGAATTTCAAAGCGTGCTCAACCGTCCACATGATGCATACCATGCACCAGCTCCACTTATCAATAAAAATGCCGGACTTATTACCGTTACAGCAACAACGAAACAGTTAAAAAGATTTGAAAAGTATCTTAAAAAGCTTCAAGAAAAAGTACAGCTACAGGTACTTATAGATGTACAGCTTTTAACAGTAACAATGAGTGAAGGCAAAACAACGGGGATTGATTGGAAGCAACTTTATACACTTCAAAACTTCCAAGCTGGTATCAACACACTCAATTTGAAAAATGTTAGTAAATTTGATGCTACAGATGGAACTTCTCCACTAATTACTCTAGCAAATCTAAAAGGTGGGGCCGGAATAGCAAAAGTTTTAGAACTAAAAGGCGGTGCTTCACTTAAAGAAGTTATTAAATTTCTAAAAACACAAGGTGATGTTAATTCTATTTCAAATCCAAAGGTTCTAACACTCAACAATCAACCAGCGCTTATTACTGCGGGTACAGAGTACTTTTATAAGATCAAATCAGAAACAAACCAACAAAGTACCGGTGGTGGTGTTGCCGCAACAACACAAAATGAAAATGTTCAATCAGTCTTTGCCGGTGTTCTTTTGACAATTACACCTGAGATCTCTGATGATAAAACAATTACACTCAGAGTCAATCCATCGCTCTCTGAAACAACATCAGATATATCAAATGCACCAAATATAGGCAGAGATATGCCACCTGATTTAGCTCGTCGTCAACTCTCATCTGTTGTAACAGTAAAAGATGGTAACAGAATTATTATTGGTGGTCTTATCAATGCTAAAAATATAAACACTGTAAATAAAGTTCCAATTCTAGGTAATATTCCTGCTATTGGTTATCTATTTAAATATAAGGAGACAAGAAAAGAGACTCAAGAGTTGGTAATTATTATTGAGCCACATATTATACATAAATCAAAAAACAGTGTTTCACTTTCTGATTTAGGTTATAAAGGTTTAAGTAATGACTTAATTGACCTTGAGTATACTTCAAAAAAAGCTAAAAAAGCTAAAAAAGCTAAAAAA
>JANEIH010000087.1 GCA_024513425.1 Sulfurimonas sp.
ATGAATTCGCTTGGAATGACTCTGGAAGTTGTATTCGCCATATAAATTAATATGCGCCCATGCCACTATCGAGCTATTTTTAAGAGCAGAAAGAATTTCATCTTTCTCTTTTTGATTTTGTGCCTGTTGCAGTTTTTTAGTGATAAACATATAGTTCCAGAGTATGATTGCATTTTGAATGAGTCGTTTTGAGTTGTTTGCAATGTTTTGCTCTTCTGCAGTAGCCACTGTAAATTCTGAGCTATTACCAAAAAAGACTGCTTTTGAAAATTTATTTGAAGCTTCAACTTTATTGAGATGCTTTTCAATTCGCTGGCGAAGCGTTACATCATCGATATAGTTGAGTAAAAAATCTGTCTTTATCATTTTGCCAAACTCTTTGAGTGCTGTATAAAGTTTATGTTTTCTGGAATAGGATGTAAGTCTCTTGAATAATTGTGTAGCAGTAGTTTTTCTCTCCTTAATCGTTATAATAAAACGCAATATATCATCCCAACCCTCACGAATAACCTGTTCATTGATTTTTCTCTTCGGAAGTAGTTTGTAACCTAAATTACGATAGAATTTTGGAGTGTTGCAGCCATAGAGCTGTTAATCTTTGAAATTTCTGATTCTTGGCGCGAATGAAAAACCAAGAAGGTTTGTTAACCCAAATATAACTTCTGTAAAGCCATGTGTGTCGGTGCTGTGGATATCACTTTTGACGGAGCCATTGTTTAAAAGTCCATCAATAACATAACCAGATTCTCTCTCATGTACATTAATAACTTGAGAGTGAAAAAGTCTATGTGATTCATCTATAAATGTATAGGCGACAACACCTTTGTCAGTACCGAAATATTTAAAAGAGTAACCAGCATTTGTTGAATCAATTGACTGACAAAGGTTGTATTTTTGTCCATCGTTTGAGGTGTGATTAATGTCTTGATTAGCTTTCATAAGTTTGATAATTTCAAGATTATCCATAAAGGCAATAATTTTATTATTAGCTTCATTCGTGTTCTCTTCGCTTATGCACCATGTCTTTACATTATCGAGTTGATTTGCATTGATACCTTTTGAAATCTTTCCCATCTTTGGTAATGAAAGATTGCAACCATATCCAAGGAGTGCTGCCAAGAGAAGATTGTGATTAGTTTTAGATTTCCCTTGATTATAGTGCCCAAATGATGAGAGAAAATCTGTCTCTTCATTTATGGCACGCAATAAATCAATAACAGAGATATACTCATTTGAGGGAAAATACTTTGTAATGGACTCTTCATCCTCTTCTTTATCAAGCTTTGGTGTCTTTAAAATATAGGAGTTATCAGTTGCTATAAAATAGGTATTGAAACCTTTTTTTATATTCTCATTTGTCTGTTTAAAACTTTGTTCTAATTTCTCTTTGACTGGTTCAATAAATTTTTCATAATCCTTTAAAGCCTCTAATTCATGGACTTTTAGGAGCGTATCTTGATTTTTCTCCCATTCATCTTTGTCAATCAAGTAATCCTCAAAGTTACGGTACTTCAAAGAGTATTTGAGATTAAGGGTGCCATTTTTAATAGCATCACTTATATGAAAAAAGAGTAAGGCTTTGTAGAGAGAAACTCTAAATTTACCACTCTCGTACACTGCAGCTTTTTCTTCATCATTAAAGAACTCTTTTGGAGCTTTGGTAGTAATATTAGAAGTCCCTTTGAAATGCTTGATTGCTGCGATAATATGTTTATTTGAAGTCGCCTCATCAAACTTAATAGCTTTTAAAATACCTGAAAGCTTACCTTGTAGAGATACAGATTTCTTCTCAATAAAATCATATTTATTGTCAACAACAGTATCAAACACTTTTTTCTCATGAAGGATGTTTTTTAAAATTTGCGTCTTCTTTTCAACAAGTATCTCTATCGCTGCTACTTTTTTAACAGCTGATAGCTTTCCATCTTTTACAATAGCTGCGATTTCATTGAGAACCGATATATTTGCATCTTCTAATGATTGCATTACCTGGTTTTTCTTTGGTTCAAGTTCAAAACTAAAATCTTTTTGTGCCCTAAATGA
>JANEIH010000050.1 GCA_024513425.1 Sulfurimonas sp.
GAAGCTCAAAGAAGATAAAGAGGTTCGTGAGAATTTGGAAGCTGTGAAAAAAGCGTTGCAGAAAAAGCAAGAGCAAAAACAGCAAAACAAGCAACAGAACAAAAAGCAGCAGAATCAAAAACAGCAAAACAAGCAACAGAACAAAAAGCAGCAGAATCAAAAAGATCAAAAGAATCAGCAACAACAGCAACAACAGCAGCAGAACAAACAAGACCAAAAAAATAAGCAGAGTCAGCAAAATGACAAAGAAAAAAATCAGGAGAGAAAATCTCAAAAGCAGAGTGAAGAAGAGAAGAAAAACCAGAAAAAAAATGCTCCGGAACAAAAGAAAAATGAGCAAGAACAAAAAGATAAAGAGCAACAGAACAAGTCGAAAGAAAATGCAAAAAAAGCCAAAGAGAAACTCAAAGAGTTAAAAGCCAATGAAGAGAACAAAAAACAAGATAAAAAAGAAAAACAGGATACTTCAATGACGCAGATAAAAGATATGAAAGATAAGATGAGTGATGTTGAAGAGAAGAAGTGGCTTAAAGTTTTAAACTTGCAAAAAAAATCCTATCTGTACAGATTAAACAAAGAAAAACCTATAAAGGAAGAGCAAAATGAAAAACCTTGGTAAAAAAATATTTATCCTGCTAACATTTTTAACTACAACAATCCATGCAGCTATCACAGCACATGTTGAGCCGCCTGTGGTTTATGGCGGTGAGACTGCAACCTATGTATTGAAGATCACCGGAGAGAAGGTTCATAATCCGATAGTTACAGATATCTGCGGTAATAATATTGTAAGTGCAAGTTCACAGACTAACATAGAGATGGTTAATGCGAATTATAAAAAAAGTTATGTTTTCTCGTATGAGTTTGCACCGCAAAAGAGCTGTATTATAGCACCAACAAATGTTGAGATTGATGGCAAGATTGAAAAATCAAATGAAGTAAAAGTTATGGTAAAACCTGCATCGCAAGATAAAAATGCGGCTTTTCTTCTCTCACTCAAAGCATCAAAGAGCGATATTTTTGTAGGCGAGCCCTTTATTTTACACCTTGAACTAAAGCAGAGCAAACGCTTAACCGTTGTGGACAATAGGTTTATGAAGCCTGATTTTAAAGGGTTTTGGGTCAAAGGAGAATCTCGAGTCACAACAGAAGAGACTCCTGAGTATATCATTAGGCGTGTTGATTATAAATTAGCCCCGCAAAGAGAAGGAAATCTAACAATCAAACCTGCACAGATTAGTATTGCATTGCGTGCAAACCGTCGTGATATGTGGAACTCTTTTAAGTGGAAAAACTACTTCTCTAATGAAGTGCAAATTCATGCAAAATCACTGCCAAACAATGCAAAAATCGTAGGAAATTTTACAATATCTGCCGAAGCAAACAAGCAAGAGATAGCATCAAATGAGGCTGTAAATGTAACTGTTACCGTAGAGGGTAAAGGGAATTTGGAAGATATTGAGAGTTTTAAACCTTACATAAACGGTGTCAATGTTTTTGATGAGAAAATCGAGATTCATGGCAATACTCTCACTCAAAAATTTGCATTTGTCTCTGATAAGGATTTTACAATCCCACCTTTTAAACTCGCTTTTTATAATTTAACAACAAAAAGGGTAGAGCAGATAAAGACAGAACCGATTTACATCAAAGTCAAAGGATCTTCCAAGACGACAACACCACTAAATATCAAAAAAGATGAAACATCACAATCTGTCGTCAAAAAAGCACAAGAGCTAAGCGCAACTGCTAGTGGTGCTTTTTCTTATATCTGGCTGATTATTGCTTTTGCTGTTGGTATTATAGTTGGAGTAGTATTGATGGTTGCAAAACCATTTCAAAAAGCAAAAAAAGAGAAATGCTTTAATATTAAAGATGAGAAACTACTTCTTTTAAAACTCTTGCCATATAAAGATAGCGATAGAGATGTTAAAATTATTGTTGATATTTTAGAGGAAAATCTCTATAGAGATAAAAAAGAGAAAATTGATAAAAAACTCCTAAAAGAGGTCTTAAAGAGATGCGATATCTCTTAGAAAATATCGTGCAGCTTATTGGCATCAGCCATCTCTTTGTGAACTTTTTCCCACGCATCATTTTGAATATTTTTTTTCATAGTTTCGAGCTCTTTTTGGAAAAGTTCTATCGCTTCAAGCAGATTCTCTTTGTTCTGTCTGAAGATATCTTCCCACATATTTGGAGAGGATTTTGCAAGGCGGCTCATAGAACGGAATCCACCGGCTGCGAGTGCTAAAATATTGTCTCTTTTTTCTTGTTTCATAACTGTATTTGCAATAGAGTAGGAGATTGCGTGAGGCATATGAGAGATAAAAGCAGCATGTCTGTCATGTTCGTTTGATTTCATGAAGTGCTTTTTCATCTTCAGTGCTTTAAATATCTTACGAGCTACTGCCCTTTGACGCTCACCGCTCTCTTCTAGGTCACAGAGTACTACGACTTTATCTTTATATAACTCTTTAAGTGCTGCGTGAGGACCAAAGTTTTCAGTTCCAGTCAGTGGATGTGCTGCTACAAAGTTCTTGCGAATTTCATGAGGCACTGCTGCTGTAATCTTTGCTTTTGTACTCCCAAGGTCAATGATGGTTGTATCTTTTTGGAGATCTTTTAACTCCTCTAAAACAGCAATGATACCATTTACGGGAATAGCTAAAAAGATAACATCATATCTCTTTACCTCTTCAAAAGAGACGATTTTTTCTACAAGTTTAAGTGAAAGTGCATCTTTTTGATGCTCTTTGTTGTAGTCGTGCCCAACAATTTCATCGATAAAATCTATTTTTTTAAGACTTAGCGCCAAAGAACCACCCATAAGTCCAAGTCCAATTATTGCTATATTCATTTTCTTTCTTTTTGTTGAATTTGCAAAATTATACTAAATTTACTTAATATTAACCTCATAATGGGTAAAATCTCCTCTAAATTTAACTATGGAATTTTAATGAAAATACTTTTATCAATCTTTTTTACCTTATTTGCAAGTATGTTATCTGCTGAAGTTGTGAAATCAATCCAATTTGATGGTATGGTTCACATCTCAAAAAATGCGCTTTTACGAATATTGCCTTTTGAAAAAGGTGATGATATTAGTGAGGAAGAAGTTGATACGACAATAAAAAAATATTTTAATCAAGGTTACTTTAATGATATTTGGGCTGAGTTTAAAGATGGAGATTTGACTTTTTATTTTAAAGAAAAATCTATCATCTCTCAGGTTGAACTTAAAGGCTGGAAAGAGAATGATGACGATATTAAAGAAGCCGTTATCCAGATAAAAAAGGGTATGTTGTATGATGAAAAGAAGATTGAAGCCGCAAAAAAACGCATTATCGAAGCTATCTCTCAAGAGGGCAAAATAGACTCTGTAGTCGAAGTAGAAACAACATATCTTGAAAATGGTAGTATCAAAGTAACTTTCATTGTCAATGAAGGTGAAAAAATCACTATCGACAAGATCAATTTTTCCGGTGTTTATGGATTGGATTTAGATGATTTTAATGATGTTATTGTCAATAAAGAACATCAGTTTTTGGGATGGCTTTGGGGCTACAATGACGGAAAGATGTCTCTGCGTGATTTAGAGTATGATAACTTGAGAATCCGTGACTTGTATATGCAGCATGGATATTTAGATGCCAAAGTTGATGAACCGTTTGTACGTGTAAGCTTTGATAGTTATAAGGCAGATATGAGTTATCAAATAATAGAGGGTGAGCAGTACTCCGTCTCAAAAGTAACGATTTATCAGACGGAGCATGTTGTTGATAATGCAAAGATAAAAGAGCTTATTTCACTAAAAGAGGGTGAGATTTTTAATGTTAAAAAAATCCGTGAAGATTCAGAGAAGATAAAAACATTCATAGCAGATAAAAGCTACGCCTTTGTTCAAGTTGTACCTGATTTGAAAAAAGATAAAGAAAAAAGAACCGTTGAAGTAGTCTTTCGCATTATGCCCGGAGAGAAAGTAGAAATCAGAAATGTACTTATCTCTGGAAATACTCGAACACTTGATAGAATTATTCGCCGTGAGCTCTATCTTGGACATGGAGATATGTACTCCCTTACAGATTTAAAAGATTCTCGTAATTCACTAGGACGCTTGGGATTTTTTGATAGTAATACCATTGAAGAGAAGCGTATCGATAATCATATGATGGATCTAGTTGTAAAGGTAAAAGAGGCACCAACTGGAAATTTCCAGCTTGGCGGTGGATATGATTCATATGGAAAACTTCTTTTAAATATTGGCGTCAATGACAGAAATATCTGGGGCTCAGGTATAAATATCGGTTTTAAAATTGAGAAGTCACAAACTTTAAAAAACTACTCATTCAATATTTCAAATCCAAGACTCAATGACAGTGATTTTAACGGCAACTTCTCAATCTACCACTCTATACATGAGTATAATGACTATACAACATTGATCGATGGCGCATCTATCGGTACGGGACATAGATTTTCTCGTCACACTACGGGATATATCGGATATAATTATTCAAAAAATAATTATGAATTTGGTGCAGACTTTAATGCTTCAAAATATGAAAGTACATACTATTTTGATTCTTACAATAAAAGTTCCCTCGTGATGAGTATGAGTTGGGACTCTACAGATGACTATTATCTGCCTCGTGAAGGTTTTACACTTTCACAAAGTTTTGAAAAATCAGGTCTCGGTGCTGATGCAGACTTCTTAAAATCAAGAACAAACTTTGCAAAATATATAGGACTTGATGAATATGTTGGATTTGACGCGATTTTCAGATATAAAGCACGATACTATACGCTTATAGATAACGGTTATATTCCACTGGCAGAAAAATTCTATATAGGTGGTATAGGTAGTGTTAGAGGATATGAGTCCTACTCTATCTCACCTATGGTTGCCGATGATACAGGGAGCGATACCTATAAGGGTATTTCAATTAAAAGAGTTGGAGGAACACAGGCTTTTTCAAACAATGTTGAAATGAGTTTTCCTCTAGTACCAAAAGCAAAAATGCGACTTGTAACATACTTTGACTGGGGAATTATTTCTGATAATATTAGTAAAAATATTTTAGATGGTACAAACAATCAATCTCGTGCTAGTTGTGGAGCAGGGCTGGAGTGGTTCTCTCCTGTCGGACCAATTCAACTAATGTTCTCAAAAGCTATTAATGCACAAGTGGATGACAAAACATCAAAGTTTGAGTTTGCGATGGGACAGCGTTTTTAAGAGTTAAAAATAGTGTTGAAGTGTCGCTCTTTGCACTCTAGTTTCGCAACTGCATGTTGTGAAAGATAGAGCTTCTCTTTGGAGTTTATTTTTAAAGTTCCTTTTTTAAACTCCATTTCAAAGTCAATATTTCTAGGACGATGACTTAACAGTGCTATGGAGAGTGAAAGTATATAACTGAGCAAATAAGTAATATGGACATTATTGGGTAGGAGTTTTGCATAGAGTTGCAGATGTGTATCAGATGGAAGTTTGTTTTTTGCATACTTTGCTAGTGTCGATATTAGCATAATATCACAATGGCTAAAACCATACTCCAAAGTACTCTGAATAATATAATAGTTGTGTTTATTTTGTGAGTAAAAATGAACATTGCTACCCGCAGGATAGAGTTTCGCTGCAATGGTAAGGATATGTTTATATTCTGTATCAAGATTAAAATATTTACTTGTGAGTGTAAAGATCTTTTTGCTTAAAAGTGCAAGATGGTTTGAGAATGTTTTGTCTTGAACATAGGAGTCTAAAATATAGCGTACTGAGGTATTGTAGTTCTGTGGAAATTTATGCCGTGAATTTCGAAGCAGATCCGAGAGATATACTCCCTCACGCACACCGACACCACTTGTGATAATCTTTGAGATAGCAATCTTTTTTATAACTCTCTGCAGTATTAAAGCACCGGGTTTTATAATATCAAAACGGTTACTTTTAATGAAAAGTGCCAACAGCTCCTTATCGCTTTTTGTCTGCAATAAACGCTTGAGATAATCTTTGAAAGTGTCACTGTCGTACTCAAAGGCATGGAGCTTGTTGAGTGGATAGAGAGACTCTTTTAAAATTGCATTTGAGATGGCACGAAAAGTTCCTCCAATCCCAATAAGCGTTGTAAGTTCCGATGTGTCTGGAAGTTTATCAAGCTCACTATCAATGTAGGCAACCGCACCATCAATATCATCTTTATCAAAGAAGAGTTCTTTAAGACGAACAGTGCCAAGTTTTAAAGAGAGTGTGTCAGCAACCGAGTCTTCATGGATAAAAGCAAATTCAGTAGAACCCCCACCTATATCGATGCTTAATGCCGATGTCTGTTTTGGTAGAAGATTTGCACAGGCAATAGCTCCAAAATAGGCTTCCTTTTCCCCTGAGATAATCTTTATATTGAGTTTTAACTTATGTTTAACTCTCTGAAGAAACTCCTGTTTGTTTGGAGCGTCTCGTAGTGCAGAAGTCGCAACACAAAGAATTTTTCTGACTTTAAAAGAGTTGGCAATACTTAAAAAATCTCTGAGGGAATCAAATGCACGCTGCATAGGAGCATCTTGAAGTTCTCCGTTGTGTTTGTAGGCATTTTGGGAAATTCTGACTTTTGATTTTTCTTCATAGAGAAGATGAAATGCGTATCTTGAAGTTTTTTCATAAACAACCATTCCAACAGAGTTAGAACCAATGTCTATGACGGCAACCCGCTTAGCCAATTATAACTCTTCGTTCTCTTGAAGTTGTTTGTATTTAAATTGAAGTTCTGCAATAGTTTCTACATTGTCTTTATCTGGAACTATACAATCAACAGGACAGACAGAGATGCACGCAGGTTCATCATAGACACCTACACACTCAGTACAGCGATCAGGGTCAATATAGTAAATTGGGTCACCCTCTTCAATCGCAATTGTCGGACACTCTTCACGACAAGCATCGCATGCTATACACTCTCCATTAATTATTAATGCCATATTTAAAAACCTTATAAATTTATACTTAATTTAATTTTGTGAAAGATTTATAGCAAAAGTAAGCTTTATTATTTTTGAAATGCTTTTAATTCCCTGTAAGAATACAGGATAATTTTGAATTTAGTTCTAAGGAGGTAACTGTACCATCAACCCCATCTCTCCTGTTCTTAATAGTGATTTTTGCGTTAAGTGCATCGGCAGCACTTTTTGCAAGGAAAAGCCCAAGTCCGACACCACTTCTGTTTCCTTGGCGTTTAAATGGTGCAAAAAGATCAACACTCTCATCAACACCGCATCCCTCATCAATAACTTCGATGAGAAGACCATAAGGGCTCTCTTGACTTTGCAAAAGCACACTTTTGTTCTTTGGTGTAAACTTAAGTGCATTTTGTAGAAAATTCTGAATGATTTGGTTAAGAAGAGTTACCTGCAGTATCGCCATATAGCCATCGGGTCTCAAATCTATGATGAGCTTTTTACCCTCATTTTCAGCAAGTAGTTTAAAATCGTCTGCTTTTTGTTTTAAAATCCCAATCACATCAACTTCAATAGGTTTATCAAGTTGGGCTCCTTCTTGGCGTCCTATTTTTAAGATATTAGAGACGATAATATTCATTTCATCTATTGTCTTGTTTGTTGTTTTAAGAGCATCTATATATTCTTTGGGCGTACGCTTTTTAATGAGTGTTACCTGGTTTTTGAGTTTAATGACAGCAAGCGGAGTTTTCAACTCATGTGCTGTACCGATAAATAGCTCTTTTTGGTATTTTACAAAGTTCTGAATTCTTGCAATAAGGTGATTGATAGTTTCTCCAAGTGGTTCAAACTCTTGCGGCAGTGTATTGAGGTCTATTGGCTTGATAAGATACTCATTCATATTTGAAAGCTTTTGCGAGAGTGTTCTAATGGGATTTACAAGCGTTTTTGAAAGCATTACCGCATAGATGATAACAAGCAAGAATCCTGCAATATTAATGATAAAGATATAGTGCAAAATCTTCTTTAGGAGTTTTTTTGTCAGCGTTACATCTTTTGTGATCTTAAGATAACTTGTGTCTTTCAATTTAAATGGATAGATAAGAGTTAGGTATGTTTTTTTATCTTTTGTAATTTCATAGACATCCATATCTCCCATAAGTTTTTTTAAGTAGATGACTTCAACATCAAGAGAGAGAAAATTTCCAGAAACAGCCTCTTCGAAACTAAATACAGATTTAAAGTTGGCAATATTTTTTGCATAATGGATCAGTTCTTCTTTTTTCTCATCATAAATAGATTTTTCTATGTAAAAATATAAAATGGAGGAGAATATAAAAATTAAAATTGCAGAAGAGAAAATAAGTTGGATTAGAAAGTTTTTTCTAATACTCTTTTTGGAAAACATCTATAATCCCTTTAAAAAAATTAAAGGATTATAGCATTCTTTGGATTAAACTTCTTTCGGAAAACAGAAGCGATATCCACGACGACGAACAGTCTCGATTGTTGTGATAGAGAGTGGTTTATCCATTTTTTGTCTAATTTGGTTGATTGCTACTTCAATTACATTTGGAGTAACAAGCTCCGGCTCTTCCCAGATAGCATCAAGGAGTTGCTCTTTTGAAACGATTTGATCACGGTGGCGAGCAAGGTGGGTAAGCACTTCAAAAGGCTTTCCTTTGAGCTCAATCTCTGTCTCTTTATAGATGATCTTCTCCTCTTCGGGGTTGATTGTTAAATCTTCAATTTCAATGATATTGCTCCCACCAAAGCGTAAGCGTGCTTCAATACGAGCAACAAGTACATCAAAATCAAAAGGTTTTCTAATATAATCGTCAGCACCGGCACGAAGTGCTTCGATTTCACTCTCATTATCATCTCTAGCTGAAACAACAACAACAGCAGATTTGGGAGTATTTGCTTTAATATCACCAATAATATCTATTGAATTTCCATCTGGAAGCATCCAATCCATAAGAACCAAGTCATAGTTGCGGATGTCAAGATAATATTCACCATCTTTTAGTGTCTCGACGACATCGCTTTGGTAACCAAACTCTTTTAGTCCCTCTGCGAGCATTTTATTTAATGTTACTTCATCTTCTATGATAAGAATACGCATTTATTATTTCCTATTTCTAAATATTTTGCAGAATTGTATCAT
>JANEIH010000051.1 GCA_024513425.1 Sulfurimonas sp.
ATTTATGATACTCTTTCCGAAGAAAGAAATGGAGTGTAAAATGAGAATTGTTGCAAAAGCTCTCAATCGAGCAATTGAAAAATACATAAACTCATATAACAGAAGAAGACTACATTCAGCTATTGGGTATAAAACACCAAATGAAGTTTACTATCAAGCTGACAATAATTTAGATGCAAAAGGAGTAAAACCGTTACCACCGGTATCATAGAGAGGTGAAATTAAAATATTTGATTTAGTGGTCTTGATTTTGGGGTGCATCATAGTAGGAAAAAGAGAATGTTTTCAAACTTATTAGTTTTTGAGTTTATTTTAGATAAAATTTCAAAAAAATTAAAGGTTGTTTTAATGTTGACTGTTGCACTTCCAAAAGGTCGTATTGCCAAGGAGACTTTAGAGATTTTTGAGACTATTTTTGGTGATAGTTTTAGATTTGATGATAGAAAACTGATTTTAGAAACGCCAAAGTTTCGTTTTTTACTTGTGCGTAATCAGGATGTCGCAACCTATGTCTATCATCAAGCAGCAGATATCGGAGTCGTAGGGCTTGATACTTTAGAGGAGCAGGGTCTTGATGTAGTGCGTCTTTTAGATCTTCGTCGTGGTATCTGTAAAGTAGCTATCGGGATGAAAAAAGGTGAAAAACTAGATCTGACAAAACCTGAACTTAAAGTTGCTTCTAAAATGGTAAATATCACAAAACGCTACTTTGAAGAGAGAGCCGTTAGTGTTGAGATTATTAAGCTTTACGGTTCTATTGAGCTTGCTCCTCTTATTGGGCTTGCCGATATGATCGTTGATATTGTCCAAACCGGTACAACGATGAAGCAAAATGGCTTAGAGGTTGTAGAAGATATTATGTCAAGCTCAACATATCTTATAGCAAATAAAAATTCTTATATCGCAAAAAAAGATGAAGTACTTGATATCTATGAAAAAATCCGTGATGTTATTCAAAAAGAGAATAGAACATAGATGACAAACTTAGACCTTTATGTAAAAGTAGAACATCTTTTAGGTATAGAAGAGGCAACTGAAGCACTTTATGACCTCTATCACTCAGAACTTGATGAGTACAATGTAAAAACACTGCTTGATGTCGGTTGCGGTCGCGGTGGCTTTATGGAGCGTATGGCAAGTGATGACGTGGCGTGTAAAGGAGTTGATTTAAGTACTTTGATGGTTAAAGAGTGCAGGGCAAAAGGGCTTGATGCCGAGTGTATTTATGCAAAAGATGTAAAAGGGAAGTATGATGCGATTGTTAGTATTTTTGATGTACTGAACTTTATGCCAAAAGAGGAGCTTTTAGAATTTTTAGAAGCTATGGCCGGCAAGCTGAATGATGATGGTATCTTTATAGCAGATATCAATACACTCTACGGTTTTTCCGGTGTTGCCGAGGGTACAATGAGCAGTGATAATGAGAGTGAGTTCTTGAGTGTAGATGCGGTATTTGAAAACAATGAGCTCTATACAAAATTCACCTTTTTTGAAAAGGGCGAAGATGGTAGATACATTAAATATCAAGATACGATTGTGCAGTATTTTCATAAAATTCAATTTTTTCAAAAACTAAGTGGATTAAAACTCATAGATAAGCAGATATTTTCTCTCTATGATACAGAAGATAAGATGCTTCTAATCTTTAAAAAGCGATGACAATATATATAAAGAGGGAGTTTTACAGTAGCTTGTAAGCTACTGTAGAGAAGTTATTTTACAATCGGTTTTGGTGTGTTGTCATCTGTTTCCGGTAGCATCGGTAGTTTGATATATGGTTTTTTACCATCAAGAGCACCAAGGAAAACTTCAATCGATTTTGCTTGTTTGTCGCTGATTTTTACACCAAGTTGAATGCGTCCCATCTCTTTGATGGCACCTTTTAATGTCGGAATCATCCCATTGTGAAAATATGGTCTAGTCTCTGTCACATTTCTAAGAGTTGGTACTTTAACCATTCCGTTTTTGTCACCTTTGAAGTCACCGATATTCATATATTTGTATGTAGCCGTAACGTTAAATGCATTCATACCACCGCCGATACCTATACCGTTATGACATGTTGCACAACCTACTTGAATGAAAGTTTTAAGACCCTCTTTTTGCTCTTTTGTCATGGCATCTTCATGACCATTCATAAATGCATCAAACGGTGAAGGTGTTACAAGTGTACGCTCAAATATCGCAATCGTATCTGCAACTTTTTTGAAAGTGATTTTTACATTATCACCATATGCTTTTTTAAACTCTTCTACATATTGCGGCATAGAAGTTATAGTCTTTACAATGTGTTTTGGTGTTGCTGCCATTTCAGGTGCTGCTTGAATAGGACCCTGAGCTTGATCTTCTAGATCTGGACTTCTGCCATCCCAAAATTGTTTTTTATTAAATACTGAGTTATATACGGTAGGTGAGCTTAAATGGTGAGGATTTGCTGTCCATTTATGACCAATAGCAGCTTGCATACCATCATCTCCGCCTTTAGAGAGGTTGTGACAGAAGTTGCATGAGATAAGACCGCTTTTTGAAAGACGCGGGTCAAAGTAAAGCTTCTTACCGAGTTCAACTTTTGCTTTTGTTATAGGGTTTTTAGGTTTGTCTATGAGCTTTAAAAGCTCACTTGGAGACTCTGGAATGGCTCTTAGACCAGCATTTTTTGCATCATCAATGAGTGATCCTGCCATCAGTGAAGTAATTACAAAAGCAAGTATTGTAATTTTTTTCATTTTATTTTCCTTCTTTTTTAAACTTTCAAAATAGGTATATATTTGTGTTTTATTAAAGTATAACACAAAAATCTTAAAGGAAAATAGTTATCTTTTAGTTGTTTATAAATTCTATAGCACTTTTTACCGCATTGATATAACTAAGGGTGTTTGCTCTCTTTTTATAGGCAATATCAAAGGCTGTGCCATGATCTACCGAAGTGCGGACAATAGGTAGATTGAGTGAGATATTGATACTCTCATCAAAATAGAGTGCCTTGAGTGGTGCTAAGCCTTGATCGTGATACATCGCTACAAAATAGTTATAATTTTGTCGAAAGTAGGGCGTAAAGGCTACATCAGGTACAATAGGTCCGATAAACTGTTCAAAACCTATTTCTCTGTTTACATCTTCAATAGCCTTTATGATGATCTCTTCTTCATTGCCAAGCACGCCGTTATCTCCTGCGTGAGGATTGAGTCCGAGAACTGCTATTTTTTCTTTTTGGATGGAGTTGTGCAGGTTAAGTAAAAAAGTTTTGAGCTTTTCATAGCTCAGTGCAGATGCAACCTCTTTAAGTGGAATATGCTCACTAAAGAGTGCTATAAACATCTGAGGAGAACCAAGCATCATAATGGCTTCTTTGTCAAAATATTTACGAAGTAGGTCTGTATGACCTTTATACTCCAAGCCTGCATTCATCCATGCCTCTTTATGGATTGGCAGTGTAACAACTGCATCAGCTCTCTTTGTCTTACAGAGCTCTATTGCAGTCATAAAAGAGTCATACGAGTATCTGCCGCTCTTTTGAGTGATTTTTCCTGCTTCTATATTAAAGTTGCCTGCTACCTCATAGAGTTCCATATCATTTGGAGCAGTAGTGTCAAGTAGCTTTGCGGCTTGCGTGAGGAGTTTTCTGTTTATGCAGTAAATTGGGTGACAGAGCTTTGATATCTCTGCGTGAGCCTTGAGTGCTACCTCAATGCCAATACCATTTAGATCTCCGACACTGATGGCTATGGTTGGCTTATTCATCGTCTAGTAAGGTGCTTCATATCTTGTACGGCTTTAGCCAAACCGCTAAATACCGAACGAGCAACAATGCTTTGACCGATATTGAGTTCCGTAATGGCATCAATGTTCATAATGGCATTGATATTATGATAGTTTAGTCCATGTCCTGCGGCGACCTCAAGACCTATTTTCTTTGCATAGAGGGCTGCTGTTTTAATATCTTGGAGTGATTTTTCAACTCTTATCTCCAACTCATATCGAGGAAGTTCTAGCTCTTTTACAGAGTGGTTTGAGTGTGAAAGATTTGAGTGCAACATTGCAAAAAGGTTGGAGTATAGCCCGGTATGGAGTTCAACCATTTCAGCACCTAGCTCTTTTGATTTCTCTATCGCTTCAATTGTCGGATCTACAAAGAGCGAAACAGGAATGAGCGCATCATGGAGTTGCTCTATGGCATGATGAATTTCATTGCTATATGCTAAAACATCAAGACCACCTTCTGTTGTTACTTCTTCCCGTTTTTCAGGTACAAGTGTGGCACGATGTGGGCGTAGTGATGCTACAATATCTAAAATATTTTTATTGATAGAACACTCTAGGTTTATCGGTAATTTTGAGTGTGATAAGATATTTTTTACATCACTGTCTTGAATATGCCGACGATCCTCACGCAGATGGATTGTTATCTGGTCTGCTCCGTTTTCGCATGCTACATAGAGAGCTTGAAGGATATCTGGATCATTAACACGGCGTGCCTCACGCAGTACTGCAATATGGTCTATATTTACACCTAAGGTTATTTTGCTCATAAATCACCCTTTTTAATATTGTTATAAAGTTCCAAATATCTCTCTTCAAGATTTTCATACCCTATAATCTCACCCATATAAACCTCAATAGTATAAGTCTCTTTATAGGGAGCATTTTTAAAAACCTCTTCATTTTTCCCTTTGATATAGACGGGAACGATATCGAGATTGTTTGCTTTTGCAATCTTTTGGGCACCACTTTGGAACTTGTGGATGCCATCATCTCTAAAGCGTTCCCCCTCGGGAAAGATATAGAGATTCATATCATTAACTTTAAAAAATATTTTCTTGATCGTCTTAAAGAAGTTGAGAAGTCCGCGTTTGTTTTCCAAATCGACCGCCACGCATCCGCTGTATTTAAAAAAATTGCCATAAATCGGGTCTTCAAAGAGTTCCTGTTTTGCTATCCATATACCACTTTTCTCATAATGCGAGAAGATGTTTTCCATAACAATGATATCAAGAAGTGAACGGTGGTTGATGGCGTAAAGGATTTTGTCTTTTTTTGGCACTTCGCCTATGAGTTTTACATTTATATTTAAAAAGTCAAGTGCTTTGTTGGAGTATTCACCGCGTGCACGCGAAAGCTCTTTATAGCCATATTTTAGAGTAATAAATGGATGAAAAAAAATTTTTTTGAAGATTTTTTTGTATCTGATTCCAAGCTTAATCATAAATATATATTTGCCTAAATCTTTAAATATTTCTAACATATAAACCCTCTTTGTAAAAAGAGGATTATAGCTAAAATAATTTAACAGTCTAATTGATTTAGCTTTTTATAACTCTCTTCTCTCTTAAATATCGCAGTGCCTGCGTGAGCATATATGGATAATAAAGAGGGCGTCTGCTTAGGTCATAGGAGTTGTACTCCATCGTTTTAAAGGCAAAATGAGCATACTTTTCATCTTCTAAAAGGGTAGAGAGTGTAAGCATACAATCAATCATAATAGAGACCGAAGATGTGTATGTGTTATCTGTTGTTTCAGCTTTGACGCTAAATTCACCATCACTGAAACTCCATAGACCTTTGTCGTAAAATCTCTCTAGTGCTTGATTTACAAGTCTATGTGCAGTGATGAGATACATTTCATCTTGCGTATATTTGTAAGCAGTAAGAAGTGCCTGTGCCAAGAAGGCGTAATCCTCCAAGAAAGCTTCAATTTTTGGCTCTTTGTGAATGAGTGTTGCGTGATAGAGGCTTCCCTCTTTATACATAGTAGCAAGAAGAGCATCGAGAGATCTTTTTGCTTTTATATGGTAGTTACTGCTAATCGTTCCAAGTTTGAAGAGTGAATTGATAAGCATAGTAGACCATGAAGTTTGTACTTTTTTATCAATAAATGGATACTCTCTTTGAATACGAAGTTTTTGGAGGATGATTTTAACATCATCAAACCATTTCGGTATGCCATTTTCAAAATGTACGATACTTTTGCCATTTTTAAAGTTACCATGATGTGAAATGCCCATCTCTTGACACATCTGCCCGGCATTATCGTATCCTGCCTCTTGAAGTGCGCCAAAGACCTCCTCATAGCCGTAAACAAAGTATGTGCCTTCTTCTCCTTCGCTGTCTGCATCACTTGCTGAATAGAAAAGATTATCTTTGCTCATATGATTCCACCAAAAGTCAGCTATCTCTTTGGCAATTTTGAGATACTTTTTATCTTCGTATAACAAGTAAGCATCCACAAAGACTCCGCACAACAGCCCGTTATCATAGAGCATCTTTTCAAAGTGAGGCACAAGCCATCGCTCATCAACACTATAACGACAAAATCCTCCATCAACGAGGTCATACATACCGCCTTTTATCATATTGTCCAAAGTGTTTGTTACCATCGCTTTAGCACTTTTATCTTTATAGATTCTATCAATTATCAATAGGGCGTAGAGTGTTGATACATACGGAAACTTTGGAGATTTTGAAAAACCACCGTTGCGTGTGTCATAGTTGCTTTTTGCCTGCGTGAGGAATGGTTTATAGAACTCCTCTTTGAGGAGTGTTGCCTCTTTTGGATGTTCAGGCTGCTTGATGAAGTTCTCTATCTCATCTGCATTTTCCAAGAGTTTAGGATCTTGCTCTTTTACCTTGCGTGCTATAAGCTTGGTAAGTTCGATAAATCCCATTCCTTCAATACTGCCTTGTTGCGACTCAGGCGGGATATATGTTCCTGCAAAGAATGGTTTGTTTTTGGGTGTGCAAAAAATTGAAGTCGGCCAACCACCTGCGCGGCGATTTAGAAGCATATATAAATTTTGATAATATTTATCAATGTCGGGGCGCTCTTCACGGTCAACTTTTATGGAGATAAAGCTCTCATTTAAAATCTTTGCACAGGTCTCACTCTCAAAGACCTTCTCTTCCATTACATGACACCAGTGGCATGAAGAGTAGCCGATGCTAATAAAGATGGCTTTGTTCTCTTTTTTTGCAACCTCAAAGGCTTCGTCGCACCATGGCCACCAATCTACCGGATTATCTTTATGTTGTTGCAGATATGGAGAGTCTGCATTTGCTAATCTGTTTGACATATATTGCCTCTTTTTTTAATGTAGAATATGCAAAAAGGACTAATTTTACGCTTAAAGCTCAATATATTATATTTACAGTAGTTAATTGAAATCTAAATACCAAGTGAATCCTCCACTAAATGTACGCATCTTAGATTCTTGTAAATTTTTAAATTCATCACTTGTCATACTTAGTATAAATTCTTGAAAACAAATTTACCTTATCTTTTTACCTATAAAAATGAGAATAAAATTAAAATTCATAACACAACAAATGCAATAGATGGCGGACTATTTTCTCCTATGAAAAAATTACTAAAAATTCATAATGGATTTACAAAAAGTTTAAAGTTAAAAATGGTCGATGACTATCTTGTATTTTATAAGAAAAAATGATTATTTAGGAGCCCAAATTTTTCATTAAGTCGCCGTTTTTGTTTTTGGGTTCTGAATGGTTACTAATATTTTTTAAAATTATCTTCGTAAATTTTCCAGTCAATCGCATCTGATAATGCTATGGTCCATTTTGATCAATTTACTCTTATTTTATTTTTTAATATTATAATGCAAGTTATACAAAATATAGGCAAAAAGATTGTATAGTATTTATTTAAAATTACCAAAGGTCATTCTATGAAGATATTTACAAAAGTATCGGCACTGTTGCTAATAACTTTTTTCACACTCCATGCAGCAGATTTTCTCAAGCCTTCCGAAGCATTTAAGCCCTATGCTAAAGTTAGTAAAGAGTCGCAAATACTCGTTGGCATAGAGATAGCACCAGAGATATATCTTTACAAAAATAAACTTAATGTATCTCTTTTGGAAGTTAATGGTATCTCGATTAAAAAGATAGTTGCACCGAAATCAGTTGAACATATGGGTGATGCCGTCTATCTGAAATCACCTGAATTTGTACTTACGCTTCAAAAAGAGAAAGCTTTTACGGGTATGCAGGATGTTAAAATTAAAGTCGAGTATCAGGGGTGTTCAGAGCAGGGTCTGTGCTATGAGCCCGGTGAAAAGGTTTTTACGCTTCAAGTTGAGAGTGAAAAGTTGTCAAACAAGGGAGCTGTAGCTCCAACAGAAACACAAAAGAGCCAGAGTAAGCAGAGGCAAAACAGATCAGAAACGGATCTTATAGTAGATACGATTAAATCTAGTGGTTTTTTGGTTGTGCTTGCAACATTTTTTATTTTCGGACTGCTTCTTTCATTGACACCGTGTGTTTTTCCTATGATTCCTATTATCTCCGGTGTTATTATCTCTCAAGGTGAGGGATTGACAACAAAAAAAGCGTTTGGACTTTCACTTGTTTATGTGCTTGCAATGGCAGTAGCATATACAATAGCAGGAGTTTTTGCCGGGCTTTTTGGTTCAAATCTTCAAGCTGCATTACAAACTCCATGGGTTGTGTATAGTTTCGCAGCTGTTTTTGTTGTGCTTGCTTTTTCTATGTTTGGTTTTTATGAATTGAAACTTCCAGATGCACTTGTATCGCGTGTTTCTCAAAACTCAGGTCGTGGTGGATTTATCGGTGTTGCGGTTATGGGCTTTTTCTCGGCTCTGATTGTCGGACCTTGCGTGGCAGCGCCACTTGCGGGTGCCTTAGTCTATATTGGTCAAACCGGTGATGCACTCTTGGGAGGATCAGCTCTTTTTGTAATGAGTCTCGGTATGGGCATACCACTTATTTTAGTTGGGGTGAGTGCCGGTAAGTTTATGCCAAAACCGGGTGCATGGATGACCATGGTCAATGCTATCTTTGGTGTGCTTATGCTTGGTGTTGCAGTGTGGATGCTTGAAAAAGTCGTATCATTAGATATAACAACACTACTCTATGCAATGCTTGGTCTTGGTTTTGCACTTTATCTCGGCGTATTTGATAATAGTGGGCATATTTTTAAACGCACTGTTGCATTATTGATATTTCTTTATTCGCTTGCACTCTTTATCGGAGTGC
>JANEIH010000052.1 GCA_024513425.1 Sulfurimonas sp.
ACTTCAACCTTCTCTTTAATATTATAACGATATATAAATCGTTGATATATTTTATCCAAGCTTATATTATATGGTTATTATAGAAAGTCTTGTCGGTTCGATTCCGACCGCAGGTACCACTTTTTTTAAAAATCTTCCTTCTTTTTGGCAAAAAAAGATAACTTAGTTTTCAATCAACAATAAAGTAGAATTTAACAAGATTTTAACTATACTTTCAGTGAATTTATCTGAAGTTGGTGCTTAAAATTGGAATCTTTTCAAAATCTTGTTTTGTTACAAAACCTTTATAGACTCAAAGCTATGGGATTTCAATATATTGATCATTTCAATGTCAATGAAAAAACAGATTATAAACAGGCAGGCTCACTAGATGAACTCTCTTGCAATATTAGAAACTGTCATTTATGCGACTTCAGTAAATCACGCCGACAAAGTATGTCTGGTTTTGGAAATGCTAATGCCAAACTTGTTATAATCGACTATCTAGTATCACAGACACAAGATAGTACAAATGGCTACTATGCCGGTCGTTCGGGAGAGATCTTAAAAAATATGATTGAGAATGTTCTACATCTAAAGATTGATGATGTTTACATAACGCACGCCATCAAATGTAAACCCCTGCAATCAAACAAACCATCTGAATCGGAGTGGAATTCATGCAAAGAGTATCTCTTCTCCCAATTAGCACTCATTCAGCCAAAAATCATTGTAACACTCGGTAAGGAAGCTTACGCGCATGTTACAAATGATAAAGCAGAAAACTTTGAAAATATACGAGGACATCTTATTGATTTTAAAGACTCTAAGCTAGTTCCGATATATCATCCACAGTACCTTTTACGAAATCCTGAACTCAAAATAATAACACTAAATGATCTTCACACTATAAAGAATTGCTTATGAAAAAATTATTACTTTTATCTTTACCTGTTGTCATATTTGCACAAAGCTTTATGGTATCAAATATTCCACTACCTAAAACATACATTCAAGATTCAGACCCTTATGAGTGTGACAATCAATGTATGCGAGACTATTTAAGAAGAGATATGATTTTCTCTTTTCTTTCACACGCAGATACAAAACTAGCAGATAAAGAGCTAGATGAAGCAAGAAGTATGAATATTGCAATTTTTAACCTTGGAGCATTTAATGCTGGCGGTCAACTCAAAATTGCTCTATTGTTACCCTATAAAAAAATAGGAAAGTATGCCTCTAGTACAATAAATGCAACTTTTGCCTATCTTATGACAAAGGGAAATCCTTTTAGTCTTAAGAGCTACAGGGTTGAGAGTGAGAGCATAGAAGATTTAAGCAGTGCCATCAGAGAGATTCAAAATGATGGTTATGACTATGTTATTGCACCGACGACAAAAGAAGGTGCACAAAATATCATTGATTTAGACCCAAGCATCAATATCTACTTCCCAACCATTAACAAAAATGACATCAAAGCATCCTCTTCATACTTTTTATTTGGAGGTATTGATTATAAAGCACAAAGTAAGCTTCTTTTAAAAAGAGCGGTCTCTCCACTTATTGTTTTTTCAGATAAATCACAAACCGGAAAAAAACTCGCACTCTATCAAGAAGAAGAGTTTTTGCATCCTAAGCAGAGTATTGATGAAAAAGTAGTAGTAGATGGAATCTTTGGTAGCTTTTTCAACTCCTCATCTGCAAACGATGAGGTGGATAACCAAGAGGTTGTCAATGCCGATAATGAAAATATAACCGACAAAAAGGTTATCAAACACTTTATCTCACGCAGAACAACTAACCTTGAACACTACCTCAAAGAGAATAAAGAGATTATTGACGGTTCCTTTTTTATAAATACACCTATTATTAAAAGCGGAATGATTATGTCACAACTTACACTCTATGACACAAATGTGACAAATATTCTCTCTACCCAAATCAACTATGACCCACTACTACTCTCAATGACACAATACGCAGACAGAAAAAAGATGATAGTTGCGAACTCAATCATAAAAAACAACACTCTTCTTATTGAGATGAACTCACTGCTTGGTAATGATATTGTTTATGACTGGATTAACTATACGACAACGATTGGTGTAGATTATTTTTATAGTCAGATCACCGGAGAAGAGCGAGAGTATGATATCAA
Organism: Sulfurimonas sp.; assembly: GCA_024513425.1. Classification (GTDB taxonomy): domain Bacteria; phylum Campylobacterota; class Campylobacteria; order Campylobacterales; family Sulfurimonadaceae; genus Sulfurimonas. The sequence continues at coordinate 2,138 of JANEIH010000052.1, forward strand.
TATCGCAGATAGGCAATTTATCTACAATATTGAACTTTTACGACCGGGAAAGACAAAGTTTTTAAAATATGTATCACCCTTATAGATTATCTGCTTGCCTTTTTGCATCATTTTTATGGAGATAAAAATAGAGTGCCTCTATCTCTTTTGAAGTCAGATAATAACGAGGCATTCCTCTACTGCGTGTTGCAAACACTCTATAAAACTCTGTATATTTTATATTGTTTATCTTTGGTCCGACAAAGCTCTTTTTTTTCTTTTTATGGGTATAGTTTGCAATGATCTTTCCTTCACCGTTTTTGCCATGACAGAGACCACACGCAATACCCCGTGGATTTTTATAGAGTTGTTCTGCATATTCAGATTGTGTAATAAAACCGCTATCGGCAAAGAGAGGTATGCTTAAAAGTAAAAAAAGAATATATTTCATTATTAGCCTAATATTATTTTAAAAAGGTATAATATCAAAAATATTATTTATGAGGTTTAAATGCAGATTCTTGACGGTAAAATTCTTGCGAAAAAAATAATAAAAAATGTTGCTTCTGAAGTTATCAAACTAAAAGAAAACAGAGGCAGAACGCCTGGTTTAGCAGTAATTTTAGTCGGGCAAGATCCTGCAAGTGTAGCTTATGTAAATATGAAGAAAAAGGCATGCGACTCTGTTGGTTTTTACTCCGTAACACATGAGATGCCCGAAGATATCTCACAAGAAGCAATTGAAAATACCATCACAATGATGAATCAAAACCCAAACATTGACGGTATCTTAGTGCAACTCCCTCTTCCTCCGCAAATCGATACTACAAAAATTTTAGAGTTAGTTGATCCTAGTAGAGATGTCGATGGATTCCATCCATACAATGTTGGGCGTCTTATTACAAACCTCAATGGTTTTGTTCCTTGTACTCCACTTGGTGTCATGGAGCTTCTAGCTGAGTACAACATCGATGTCAAGGGTAAAAACTGTTGCATAGTTGGAGCCTCAAACATTGTAGGAAAACCTATGGCGTCACTACTTTTAAATGCAGATGCGACTATTGAGATCTGCCATATCTTTACAGATGATCTCAAAAAGCATACACTTCAAGCAGATATTATTCTTGTGGGTGTCGGTGTTATTAATCTTATTAAAGAAGATATGGTCAAAGAAAATGCCATCATCATAGACATCGGAATCAATCGTACAGAGAATAGTAAGCTAGTCGGTGATGTCGATTTTGAAAATGTTGCACCAAAATGCTCCTATATTACACCCGTCCCCGGCGGTGTCGGACCGATGACAATTGCAATGCTTTTGAGCAACACTCTAAAAGCGGCAAAATTACATGCAGATAAGAGTCTTTAATGAAGAACTTTTTATATAAAGCATATAAATGGTACAGCTCATGGACAGGAACCATTGTTATTGTTCTTTTTATCATCTTTTTTGTTGCACAGGCATTTAGAATTCCTAGCGGCAGTATGAAAGACTCTCTACTTATTGGGGATCATCTTTTCTCAAAGAAGTTTGCTTACGGAACTCCTATGCCGTATATCCCATTTTTAGAGATTCCTGTCATTCCATGGGTCAAAGAGCTTAAAGTGTTCGATGGAGAGACTCCAAAGCGTGGCGATATTGTCATTTTTCGCTACCCCGGCAATATCAAACAACACTTTGTAAAACGCTGTGTTGCTCTACCTGATGATGAACTTTTCATAGCAGAGAAAAATCTTTTTATTCATTTTCGTGAGGGTGATGAGTGGATTAAAGAGCACTACAAAGGTTATGAAATAGCACTTTTTACAGGAAAACTCTGGGTAAAAAACCCTTATATGAAAAAACATCCGGGTATTCATCATGATGCAAAGATTATCAATAATGGTGAAAATTTTACAATGCCTATCTTCTATATGAATCCCGTTAAAGTAGAAAAAGATCACTACTTTATGATGGGTGATAATCGTGACCACTCTAATGATAGCCGTTTTTGGGGTTCTGTTCCATATGAAAATATTGAGGGTACACCATGGTTTATCTACTTCTCAATTGACAAGAACTGGAAGATAAGATGGGAGAGAATGGGCAAAACCCCTACCGATTTAGAAGAAGAACCTTACCTGAAAAAAGCGATTCAAGAGAGAGAAAGAGAAGATAGATAAAATTATGGAATTACTTGATATATTCAAATTTGTAAGTACTGTTTTAGCACTCGCTATTGCTGTTATCGGTCATGAGATTATGCATGGTTGGGTTGCCTATATGTATGGTGATTTAACGGCTAAAAATGCAGGGCGTCTTACTATTAACCCACTTTCTCATATTGATCTAGTTGGTACTATTATTGTTCCTGCTATACTCTACTTTTTACCACTGCTTATGGGGAGCAGAGGTGGCTTTTTATTTGGTTGGGCTAAACCTGTACCGGTTGATATGTATAGAGTTATTCAGCGTGGTGGCTACAATGCTGCCATGCAGGTGGATTTAGCGGGAATTGTTTACAATTTTACACTTGGAGCTTTTGTGGCTATTGGGCTTACGGCCATGAGTTCACCAACAAATGCAGACTCGTCACTCTATATATTTTTCTATATATTTCTCTATCAACTGTTGATTATCAATATTACATTAGGAGTTTTTAATCTACTTCCTATTCCACAGTTTGACGGTGGGCACTTCTTAATGCATCTTGCATTAAAATACAAAATAGACTCTATTGCAGAGTTTTACTATAGATATGACAGATATGGTATGATTATTGCACTTGTTCTTTTAATGACACCACTCATTCAATATGTGCTGTTTATGCCTGTAGGGTTTATTGTTAATCTATTGCTATCTTAAGCTTTCTTATAAAGTTTGATTTTTCAAATACTCTTTGAGTAGAGTATTTGAAAAATCAAATAATATAGTCGATTATATATTTGACTATGCTTTGGTTAGCAACTTAGTACAACAATAGCATTATGCCCTCAAGAAGTACCTTGAATATTATGGCTATTGTGAGTGACTAAAAACTAAAGATATGCAAGGAGTTGAAAATGAAATTTTATATTGCAACCGACCATGCCGGAATTGAACTTAAGGACTGGACTGCTAAGCTGTTGCGTGCGAAAGGTTACGAGGTAGAAGATTTCGGCCCTTATGCAAAAGATAGAGTTGACTACCCTGACTATGCACATAAAGTGGCAACTGCAGTAGCAACAGACAAAGAGTCCCAAGGGATTTTAATCTGCGGTAGTGGAATTGGTATGAGCATAGCAGCAAACCGTCACGCAGGTATTCGTGCTGCACTTTGCCATGATGCCTATACGGCAATGGTTGCACGCAAACATAATGATGCAAATATTCTTTGCTTTGGCGAACGCATTGTAGGAGAGGGTGTTGCCGAGTCCATCATTAGTGCATGGCTTACAAATGGCTTTGAGGGTGGACGCCACATGCAAAGAGTCGAGAAGATAGAGGCAATTTAAGTATGTTTTGGGAATGGTCGCTTTTAACACTTCTCTCAATTGTCTCAATCTATCTCTTTGTAAAGATGTTTTACTTTAAAAGTATTACAAACAGAGAACAGAGAAGTAACGATCTAATGAAACTTACGCTTCGAGAGGCTGAAATACTCATTCGTAAATACCAGGTTCAGCTCCAGCGTGCACTTGGGAATGTTGATATTTTAACAGAAGAGCTGACCAAACTTAGAAATGAACTGAAACTACTCAAACAGAGAAACTCTAAGCATAGGCAAGAAGTTGATCATCTCAATGCCAAAATAAAAGCATTGGAGAGCAAAATTGACGCCCTACTCTAAGGAAGAAAAGATGAAGAGACTCACGCAAAAAGAGAGAGAGACAATAGAGAACTCTATCCGTGATATTAAAGATTTTCCAAAATCTGGAGTTATCTTTAAAGATATAACCACCCTGCTCAACAATAAAGAGGCTTACGGCACTTTAATGAAGCATCTATATGAACGCTACAAGGAGTATGACTTGGACTATATTGCAGGTATTGATGCACGCGGTTTTATCTTTGGTGCCGCACTTGCACAGATGCTTGGTCTTGGTTTTGTTCCTATTCGAAAAAAAGGAAAACTTCCATACAAAACTATTAGCAAAAAGTACTCTTTGGAATATGGATTTGATGAGATGGAGGTGCATATTGATGCTTTTGATGAAAAAAAAGATGCCCGAGTGCTTATTTTAGATGACTTGATTGCGACCGGTGGTACTGCAAATGCAGCCGCTACGCTTATCAATCAAACAGGTGCGATATGTGTTGAGTGCTGTTTTATCATAGGATTGACATCTCTTGACGGCATCGAAAAATTAAAAGAAAAAACGCAAGTTTATTCACTTATAGAGGTTAACTAATGTATATACCAACTGCTTCAAAATTTGATCCAGATGATCACGGACACTTTGGAATTTTTGGTGGACGCTATGTCCCAGAAACTCTTATGCCTGCACTTTTAAAGCTGCGTGAGGAGTACGATGTAATACGCTTTAATAAAGAGTTTTGGAGTGAAGTTGATTACTATTTAAAAGATTATGTCGGTCGCCCTTCTCCGCTTTACTATGTGGCAAATATCTCTAAAGAGCTTGGTGCAAAAGTTTACCTAAAAAGAGAAGATTTAAATCATACGGGTGCTCATAAGGTAAATAATGTAATCGCTCAAGGACTTATGGCAAAAAGATTGGGCTATAAAAAAGTTATTGCAGAAACCGGTGCCGGTCAGCATGGTGTGGCAACCGCTACAATTGCAGCTCTTTTAGACCTAGAGTGTGAAATCTTTATGGGTGCAAAAGATGTTGCGCGTCAAGAGTTAAATGTTTTTAGAATGAAACTTCTTGGTGCAAAGGTAAATTCCGTAGAGAGTGGAAGCCGTACTTTAAAAGATGCAATGAATGATGCAATAAGACACTGGGTAACAAATGCACGAGATACCTTTTACATTATCGGTACTGTTGCAGGACCACACCCCTACCCTATGATGGTGCGAGATTTTCAGGCTATCATCGGCTGGGAAGCACGCGCTCAAATACTTGAAAAAGAGAATCGTCTGCCTGACTATGTAATAGCATGTATCGGTGGTGGCTCTAATGCTATTGGAATGTTTCAACACTTTTTAGAAGATGAAGATGTTGCGTGTATTGGTATCGAAGCCGGTGGGCTTGGGATTGATAATAAAAATGGGTGCAGTCTTCAAAAAGGACGCCCAGGGGTATTGCATGGACAGATGAGCTATTTGCTTCAAGATGAAGATGGACAGATTTTAGAGGCTCACTCTATATCAGCAGGTCTTGATTATCCGGGAATCGGTCCCGAGCATGCTTTTCATCATGAAAATAAATCTGTTAAGTATGACTACATCACAGATAAAGAAGCCCTTGATGCTTTTGTATGGCTGAGTCAAAAAGAGGGAATCATTCCTGCATTTGAATCATCTCACGCAGTGGCGTATCTTAAAAAACTACCAAATATCAAAGATAAACTTATTATCATAAATCTCTCAGGTCGCGGAGATAAAGATATGATTCAAGCCAAAGATCTGCTACACTTTGAGTGATGAAGCTATTAGCACTTCTAAAACCGCACGCAATATACCCATCTTTACTGTTGTACCACGCCCAATTTTAATTTTACTTAGCTATAATTATAAAAAAATTTAAAAGGGCAATCATGGGATTAGCAATCGGTTTGGTCGGACTTCCAAATGTAGGTAAATCAACAACTTTCAACGCGCTTACAAAGGCACAAAATGCAGAGGCAGCAAACTATCCCTTTTGTACCATTGAACCAAATAAGGCAGTTGTTCCCGTACCTGACAAAAGACTTCACGAGCTTGCCAAGATTGTAAATCCAGAGCGTATTCAGTACTCTACACTTGACTTTGTTGATATTGCAGGTCTTGTAAAAGGGGCAAGTAAAGGCGAGGGTCTTGGCAACAAGTTTCTCTCAAACATTCGAGAAACAGAAGTAATTTTACAAATCGTTCGTTGTTTTGAAGATGAAAATATTGTTCACAACGAAGGGAGTATCGATCCGCTCCGTGATGTTGAAATCATTGAGGGCGAGCTAATCCTTGCAGATATTGAAGTGCTTTCAAACCGCATAGAGAGACTTAAAAAACAGGCAAAAGCAGACAAAACCGCAAAAGCTGTACTTGAAATTGCAGAAGAACTTTTAGAGTTCTTAGGTGAAGGTAATTTGGCACGCAACTTTGAAAAAACAGACTCCGACGAGTATAGAAAGCTTAACCATGAAGTACGCTTTTTGACAAACAAAGAGATTATGTATGGTGCAAATACAGACGAAGATACTCTTTTAGAAGATAATGAGTATGTAAAAGTACTGCGTGAGCACGCAGAGAAGAACAGCTGTGAGCTTATCAAACTTTGTGCAAAAGTTGAAGAGGAGCTTATCGGTCTTGAAGAGGATGAAGCAAAAGAGTTTTTAAACGAGCTTGGCGTAGAAGAGTCAGGTCTAGAGCAGATTATTCATAAAGGTTTTGATAAGTTGGGACTTATGAGCTACTTTACAGCCGGTGTCAAAGAGGTTAGAAGCTGGACTATTCGCAAAAACTCAACTGCCCCGCGTGCAGCGGCTGCCATTCACAATGATTTTGAAAAAGGTTTTATCCGTGCAGAAGTTATAAGTTATAAAGACTTTATCAAATACAGCGGTGAAGCTAAAGCAAAAGAGGCAGGAAAAATGCGCCTAGAAGGAAAAGAGTATATCGTTCAAGATGGCGATGTAATGCATTTTCGTTTCAATGTCTAAAATGCACCCAAAAACCCAAACCGCTTAGTAAAAACTAAAAGATTCCAAAGAAGTCTAAAAAGGG
>JANEIH010000053.1 GCA_024513425.1 Sulfurimonas sp.
TCATCAGCAACAGACTCTATCGTTCTGCCAAAAAGAAGCTCACAACGCTTATAGGAGCCAAAGATATTCATCAACACCGGCTCTTCAAACTTTCTTCCCGTTTTTTTATCAATAACATTTGTAAAAAGAATTGCCTTACCGCCATCCTCTTTTTTTACTTCCGCATAGGCAATATGTGGGATCTCTAGATAGATATCAAGCTCTTCGTCTATAACTCTTAGCTCATTATGCTGTTTTAAAAGATTGATCGTTTTTTTCACCGTTATAACCTTTGCGGCATTTCATTTTTAAAGGCTGTTTTTTCAGCTTCGCTAAGCAGTTCAAGTGCACCGCTTTTTATCATAAGCTCTGCCATCTCTACGCCAAGATTTAGACTCTCTTTTATGGGAACAACTACTCGCTTTTGCATAATCTTTGAAGCATCAGGAAAGCCAAGCATTATACGAAAGATAATATTTTCTCCGTCTCTCACAGCGTTACAGGCAACGGGTGCGGAACATCCTGCTCCTATCTTGGCGATAAAATCGCGTTCAATCCGTGTACAGAGATGTGTTGTTTCGTCATTAAGCATCATGGCTATCTCACGCAACTTCTCATTGTTCTGTACTATCTCAATGCCAAGTGAAGCCTGCCCCATAGGTGGTATCATCAAATCAAGAGAAAGCTTTTGGACATAGGGAATATCTTGAAGCAGATCAAGACGACTTAAACCGATAAAGGCCAAAATGATTGCATCATACTCTCCTTCAGAGAGCTTTCTTAGGCGTGTATTGACATTGCCACGCAAATCTTTTAACTTCAAATCAGGGCGAACCTGCAAGAGTTGCATTCTTCTTCTAAGCGAAGTTGTGCCCACTACTGCATCTTGCGGTAGCTCATCCAAAGATGCATATTTATGAGAAAGAAAAACATCACTTTGATCTTGACGCTGTGTCACTGCTATGAGCTCTAAGCCTTCTGGAATATATGTAGGTACATCTTTAAGAGAGTGTACTGCCATATCAGCCTCTCCTTTTAGCATCGCATCTTCAAGCTCTTTTGTAAAGTGACCTTTGCCTCCGATAAGAGCGAGTGGTTTATCTAAGATCTTATCACCGTTGCTAACAATTTTGTTCAACTCTACTTCTATCTCAGGATAGGCTTTTTCAACTCTTGCTTTTATATGATATGCCTGCCAAAGAGCAAGATCTGATATACGTGTTGCAATTCTTAGTTTTTTCACCTATTTTACTTTCAAATATTTTTTCTTTGTCTTATCTACTTTTCCATCAAGATAAATAGTAGGTGTGCCTTCTACCATTACGGCATTAGCAATATCTAGATCACGATCAATCTTCTTAATAACAGCTGGGGCATTAAGGTCTTTTGGCATAAGATTTGTTCCTATCTCTTTGTTAAAAACTTTCAAAATCTTTTTTATATCTCTCTCTTGCGGATTAATTTGCAAACGATAGAGCTTTCTAATGACATCTTTATGCCCTTGCAGTTCCGCTGCAACAGCAGCTTTTACCAACTGAACAGAAGCCGGATGAATACGATCTAGCGGAAAGTGGTAGTAGTAGAGAGCAAATTTTTTCGGATCTTTTTTCATATAATCAAGTGCACCTGGCACAAGGTCTCTACAAAAAGGGCAAAGTGGATCTGAAAAGATTGCAACTTTGTGTTTTGCATCAGGATTTCCAAAGAGTAGATTCTCTTTTTTATAGTACTCATCCTTAAATGATGGTTTAACCAAGTCTATTAAACTCTCTCCGCCTTGCATATCTGTGAGCTTTTTTGTAATGATTCGGCCATTAGAGAACCATATCATTCTCTGTTTAATGAGTTTCTTGGGTTGTACTTTAAGATAGACCTCAACATCTACTATATAAGCACTCCAACCTGCTAACTGTTTAAGAGGTACTACATCAGAGACTGTTACATCAACAGATTTCAGTCTCGAGTTTTCCATAAACTTATCGTCTAAAAAGTCCTCTACTTTTTCACTTGCATTGTTTGCATAAACAAAACTACTCAAGAGTAGTGTCATGCTCAATAATTTCAACATCAATGACATCGGAATCCTTTTTTATTTTTATATTGTCATCCTCAAAAGAGGTATTACATCTGTTTGATTTTACATTATAATGGTTAACAATCATACTCGTAAAAACACTAAACTGTAACAAGATACCTACAATATCTGTCAAAAATCCAGGAACAATAAGCAAAATCGCACCAAAGAGTGTAAAGAGATCTAAGCGCTGAAACTGCTCAAGGTCAATGCAGTTATATGATACCGCCGTCATATTTTCAACAAGTGTATTTCTAAAGTTTACTAAAATAGAGATACCTATAAATGCACTAAAGAGTATCTCAAAAAATGTAGCAAAACCCCCAATCGCCGATGAAATACTGACAGAGACCATAACCTCTAAAAAAAGATAAATAATAAAATAGATCATCTAAAGAAGCTCCATAATTTGCGCATAGATATTATCTATCGGCACCAATATTTTCTTAGTCGTTTGGTTGTCACAAATCTGTACTGCACCATTTGCAAGCTCTTTTCCAATAATTATAGTATATGGAAAACCTATCAACTCTGCATCTTTCATTTTAAAACCAAAACGCTCTTTTCTATCATCAAGCATCACTTCTACACCCGATTCCTGAAGTTGTCCATAAAGTTTTTCACCCAACTCTACTTGAGCCTCATTTTTAATGTTACTGATTATAATGTTTACCATATATGGTGCTGTTGCTTTTGTCCATCTACAGCCCTTTTTATCATGATTCTGCTCAACTATAGCAGCAACCAAACGACTCACTCCCATACCGTATGTCCCCATAATAAAAGGCTGGGGCTTTCCATTTTCATCCAAAAACTCAGCTTTGAGTGCCTCTGAATATGCACTACCTAGTTTGAAGATATGTCCCACTTCGATTCCCTTTGTAAAAGAGAGTACTCCATCACAATTCGGACAGATATCACCCTCATTTACCTCTGCTATCTCAGCAAAATAAGCAACATCGCTGAGTACTCCTAAGGCAACACCGACAAAGTGATAATCTTGCTCATTTGCACCACAGATCATATTTGTAGCATCTTTAAGATCGGTGTCAATAACATGTTTTACTTTATCTTGGTCAAGTGGTCCAATAAAACCAGGGGTTAAACCGATCTCACGCAGTTCATCTTCATCTACATCTACGATATCCAATGCATCTGTAGCATTGAGTGCTTTTACCTCTTGAAGGTTGTCACACCCTCGTACAAAGAAAAGAACAATCTCACTCTCATCTTCATAGACAACACGCTTTGCAATACATTTAATAGTATAGTATGGATCAATCTTAAAAAACTCTGCAAGTTCATCAATTGTTTTTACATTTGATGTTAAAAATTTATTAAAATTTGCTTCAGGTGCCTCAGGGATAACTGCTCTTGCGCCTCTTTTTGCTGCTTCAATATTTGCACCATATTCACATTTGGAACATACCGCTATTGTATCTTCACCACTATCGGCTAAGACCATCAGCTCTTTTGAGCCAGATCCGCCAATAGCACCACTGTCGGCCTCAACAACTCTAAAATCGACTCCTAAACGCGTAAGAATCTTTTTATACGCTCTCTCCATTGCATCAAATTCACGATCCAAATCCTCTATCGTCGCATGAAAACTGTAGCCATCTTTCATAATAAACTCACGACCACGCATAAGGCCAAATCTTGGGCGTGCTTCATCACGAAACTTTGTCTTGATTTGGTAAAGATTTAATGGTAGATTTCTATACGAAGTTACACGGTTGCGTACCAAATCTACCATCATCTCTTCATGTGTCGGTCCTAAAACAAAAAGATTCTCTTTTCTATCTTTAAAACGCAAAAGCTCTTTTCCAAACTTCTCAACTCTTCCACTCTCCATCCAAAGTGATACAGGTGTTACAAAAGAGAGTTCAACCTCTTGTGCTCCTACAGCTTCCATCTCTTCATTTATGATATTTTCTATCTTTCTTATAACGCGTTTTGCCAAAGGCATATAGTTATAGAGTCCAGCTGCAACTTGGGAGATAAAACCGGCACGCGCTAAAAAGATGTGACTTGGAAGTGAGGCATCATTCGGTGCCTCTTTCATCGTGGGAATAAATGCTCTACTTCTTCTCAAAATCTAATCCTTCTTTAAGTGGTGTTTATATTGATCTGGGATATTGTCATGTTCATCATTTAAGATGTACTGCATCGCACCCGTTACCGTATCACTCTTTGCTTCATGGGGAGCCTCACGCATCTTCTTTGTCATATCGTGCAAAAATCTCTTGATCGCCTGTTGTGCCATCTTTTTGGCTTGCATTTCACACTCTTTTGGAATAAATCCTTTTTTAAGAGCACGCTTGGTTTCTGCTTCTACTGCTTTGTCTGCCTTTTTATAGATCTCTTTGATAATCGGCTCAACATTAAGTGTATCGAGCCATTTAAAGAACTCAACAACACTCCGTCCTATAATTCCGTGTGCCTGACGCACATACTGCTCTCTCTCGGCTCTATTTGCTTTAACAATATCTTGAATATCATCGACTACAAAAAGATAGATATCATCTCTTTGGTTTATATCGACATCTCTTGGGATCGCCAAATCAAACCAAAATCTTTTAAAATCTACATTCTCTATAAGTTCATTGGTAATAATAGGATATGAGGCACTTGTAGCTGTAAAGATAATATCAAATTCATTGACGGCCTTATGCAGATCTCCAAAATCATACACTTTTGTACTGCACTCTTTCGCAAGCATTTCAGCTTTTTGTCTTGTTCTGTTTGCAATATATGTCTCTACTCCATCTGAAACTAAATGTTTTGCGCATATCTCGCTCATCTCACCTACACCGATAACAAGTGCTTTTTTTGTATGCAGTTCACTCACCTGTTCTTTTATCTGCGTGATTGCAACAGAAGCAACAGAGACAGGTTTAGAAGAGATATCTGTGCGATTTCTTACTTTTGCAGCGCATTTAAAAGCGTGTGAGAGTGCTCGTGACATCTTCTTGCCGGCATAACCTTTTTCATGTGCAAAACGAAAAGCATCTTTAAGCTGCCCTGCTATCTGTGTCTCCCCGACAACCATAGAATCAATAGAACTTGCCACCGCAAAAAGGTGTTGAATTGCACTACTGTCATCAACGATCTCTGCCGTCTCTTTTAGATACTCGACTGAGAGCCCACCTTTAAAGGTAAGCAGTGTTGTAATATGGTTCAATGCATCATCAATATCACTACAACAAACACTGATCTCCATTCTGTTACATGTTGCGAGCAGCATCGCTTCATTGATAGAGGGCGACTGCACCAAACGCTTAAGACAACCCTCCTTCTCATCATCTGTATATGTAAACTTTTCTCGTAACTCGATATCGCTGTTTTTGTGTGATAGACTGACTGTTAAATAGTGCATTAGTAGCTTCTTTGTATCATGGTATCTAAGATACCGACAAGTTCTGCATCCTCACGCAGAGCCTCTTTTGCCTCATTTGAGAGTGTAACTGCAACTCCAAATGACTTCTCAATTGTTTTATATTTATCCATTTTAGATTTTATCCATGCATTTTCATCTCTATCAAGCCTCTTTGCGTGAGCATCTTTAAGACGCTCTTTTTCATGGTTCTCAAGTGCTTCATAAAGATAGATATACGGCAGTGTGCATTTACCTTCGGCATAGTCGTTCATTGCGGGTTTTCCAAGTGTGATTTCATCTGAAGTGATATCTAAAATATCATCGATAATCTGAAATGAAAGACCTAGGTTTCTTCCATAGAGTGCGTGAGACTCAACATCTTTTCCTGCAAGGAGTGCTGCGGCTTTGGCTGCAGCTTCAATGAGTGCAGCAGTTTTAAGATAGAGCATTTCGAGATATACAGCTTCATTAGCATTAAATGCCTCTGCCATCTTTACATCCATCATCTCACCTTTAGAGAGTGCCGTAACAGATGCCGCAATAGTACGAGCCACCTCTTTATCAAAGCCAACAAGCTCTGTAAAAGCTTTTGAATAGAGAATATCACCAAGCATTACAGCCGTTTTACTACCGTCTGTTGCATTTACCGAAGCTACACCACGGCGTGTATCTGCATCATCAATTACATCATCATGCAAGAGTGAAGCAGTATGAATAAGCTCTACAATAGCTGCTAAAAGCGGTGCCTCCTTTACATTTTTTGCAATTTTTAGTATTAGTTTTGCACGCAACCTTTTTCCACCGCTGAGTTTATTAAAAAGGCATGTTGCCACATCATAATCTATCTCTTTAATCAATCTTACTAATTCTGCTTCTACTCTTTGCATATATCTCTTCTAATCTTTATTTTTTAAAAATTTCAACTCAATCTGCATTGTACTATCATACAGATAAAGCTCAAATTTCACTTCATTTTTCTTAGCATCAAACTCATTAAACTTTAAAAGAAAATAGGGAGAGTTGTAGAAACTCTTCTCGTCATCTCTTAAAACAATCCGAATCGATTGATTTTTATGATTTAAATACAACACATTTTGAGCAACGAATTTATCGTACGAATGTAGTACGACAACTCCGTTATTTGCATACAGTGTCCATCTAAATGCAAAAATTTTCTCTCTCTTTTCGTATTTTACAAGAATTTTCTTTTGTTCATCCTTTTTTAGAATAATTTCAAAATCTTCTCTAAAATCATTGGCAAAAGCGACACTGTTCAAGAGAAAAAAAAGTACCGTTAAAATTTGTAAAATTAACCTCACTTTGCACTATTCGCTTTGTGAAAGTACTGCACCCATAAGTTCAACATATAAACTTTTTGTTTTTGTATCACACGCTTTTTGATGCTCAATAGAGTACTGTTGTATGGCTCTTTCTATATCTTCACCAACATACTCTTCTAGCATCAACTCCATCGCTGCTGCTTTCTCTATAAAATTCGCAAGTTCTTCTCTTACAATGTCATTGTTTGCATTAAAAACAACATCCATAAATTTTGACTTTGGAGAGCCTCCAAAGATGTCATCTTCATCCTCAAACAGTGCTTCATACATCTGTGTATCCTTATAATCTAATTTTATGCTATGATTATAGCAACAATTACTTAACTATTTGGGTTCCTACGCCCTCTGATGTAAAAAGTTCAAGTAGCATTGAGTGTTCTACACGCCCATCAATAATGTGTGCTTTTGCAACACCTCCGTCAATCGCCTCAAGACAGGCATCTACCTTTGGTACCATACCGCCGTTAATAGTCCCATCATCTTTGAGCTTTTCAACCTCTTCTTTTGTTAAAGATGGGAGTAGGTTCTTTTTATCATCTAACACACCTGTGGTATCTGTTAAGAAGATAATCTTATTTGCTCCGATTGATTTTGCCACATAAGAAGCACATAAATCTGCATTGATATTAAATCCGGGATGCCCCATCTCCTCACCCGCAGCAATTGGTGCAATAACAGGAACAAAACCATCTTTTACAAGGTTAAGTACCACATCAGATTTTACCTTGTTTATATTACCGGTAAGCCCCCACTTCTCAAAATCTTTTGCCTGAGCCGTAATAAAGTGTGCATCTTTTCCACTGATACCTATCGCTTTTGCATCATAAAAATTAAGAAGAGAGACGATCTCTTTGTTTATCTCACCACTAAGTATCATCTCAACAATTCGCATCGTCTCTTTTGTTGTAACACGCTGTCCATCGATAAACTTCGTATCGATTTTCAAAGCTTCTAACATATCGGTGATCTTTTTACCGCCACCGTGAATGATAACAGGCTTAATGCCTACAAGATGCATCAATAAAATGTCTTCGGCAAACTTCTCTTTTAGTTGTGGTGATCTCTGTGCTGAACCACCATATTTTATAACTACTATCTCTTTTCTAAATTCGCGTATAAACGGAAGCGCATCAAGAAGTGTTTTTACGGTCTCTATTTTTGCTTGCAATGCTTTATCCTTCTTGTAATATAATGGGGAATTTTATCTAATTTTACTTAACTTTTGTACTTAAATCCAAGTAAATCTTAAGTTATACTTCATAGTGTAGCGATTATACTAGTAAAATCCTTATTGTTCTGTACTATTTTGAGTCTCTTTTTAAATTAGGTACGGAAATTTAGGAGATTAATCACTTATACAAGCTTGGATCTAAAGATTTTGATTACTTCTCAAATTATGATAAACTTAGTTTATTAAAATATTTGAAAACACCAATAGAGCTACTGTTGATGCAGATATCTTAGAGTTAATTTACAAACAGGAGTTATAGATATGAATTTCAAAAACATATTTCTAGTAATATCTACTATTATTATAATAGGAATGACAGGTTGTGGCAACGATACAAACAGCAATGCAACCACAAATAGAGCAAGTGCTGCTGGAGACTTAATCGGTTATACTCCTGATTCACTCCCAACAGGAGTTACCATCACAACACCTACACTTACGGCAACTCTAGTAAGTACAAAAAACACTACTTATGGTGTAGATGTAGATGGAAATATACCGTTAAGCGGTCTATTGGTTAAAGTGC
>JANEIH010000005.1 GCA_024513425.1 Sulfurimonas sp.
AATAGCTAGTAAATACAAGATTACTTCTCAGTCACTTGGAAAGTGAAAACATATACTAGATAGCTTTGAAAGCTATTTCGTTCTACTGGACTTTTGTGTTTCTTGAGTTGGTCGGAATCCATACTTCTAGATTTGGGTACTCTTTTTAAGTATTGCAAATCTAGCTATAATTCTAGAATGATTTTACTACTAAGCATCTTTTATTATTTTTATTTTTCTATTATCGGTATCTATATTATCTTTTTGCCAAAGGTTTTAAGCGGTGTAGGCTATAGTGCTAGTGAGTTAGGGATTATTTTTGCTGTTGCACCGCTTATTCGTTTTATATTGCCGTTTTTGTTTATGCGTGGACTGCAGTTAAACTCCAAGATGTTTAATGCCTCTTTGGTTTTAGCCGCTGTGAGTACATTTTCTTTGTATCTCTCGTTAGAGCATTTTTATTTTCTACTGCTTTCAAATGTTGGGCTTGGAGTGGGACTAAGCCTGATACTTCCTCATGTTGAGCTTATCTCTTTAGATTCGATTGGTAAAGAGCGTTATGGGAAAGTGCGACTCTTTGGCTCACTTGGTTTTATTATTGTGGCACTTGTAGTTGTGAAATTTTTGTCATCTGCCTCTGTCGCTTTAGATTTTTTATCTGTTTTGACACTGATTATGGCAGTAGTTGCCTACTTTGTTCAAAGTCGTAGAGTAACCAAGAGATCGCAAAGCCAAGAGATATATCAAAATGACATTCATCTTTTGCGTGATTATAAACTCTGGCTAGGACTGTTGTTGATGCAGATGAGTTTCGGTTCTTTTTATAGCTTTTTTACAATCTATGAGACAGATAGAGGCATTTCGCTTGATATAACAATATATCTCTGGAGTTTTGGTGTTATTGCCGAGGTTGCAATGCTCTATTTTCAGGGAAGGTTTCTGCGTGGAAATCTTTTGAGCATTCTACAGATAACCATCTTTGCAACAATCATTCGATGGTTTTTGATTTTTGCATATCCAACAAACTTGGGCGTGCTCTTTTTTGCTCAATCTCTACACGCATTGAGCTTTGCGCTTTTTCACTCCGCAGCAATTTCTTACCTCTTTACTCACTACAGAGATAAAAGTCTTGCACAGCAGTTTTTCTTAGGTGTTACATATGGTTTGGGCGGGCTTCTTGGAGCTTTGTTGGCGGGTTTTATCTATGAGTATTATGCTCAGCAACTATTTTTAAGCTCCTCATTAATTGCATTTATGGCATTTGTAATGATCTCTTGGTATAAGCAAGAAAAAGTGGAGTAGATTATATATTTTGTAGCTCTCTTTGGGTCTGTTCGAGTATGCGTGAGAGTTTATGGTACTCATTGAGATAAGGAGAGTCTATGGAGAAGAGAAGTTGTCTATATTTGAGATAGTTCAGCCATACTTTTTTGCTCTGCTTTACTCTCTTGCGTTTAATAAGCTCCAAACTTACAGCGGCATTAATAAAGCCTTTGAGGAGCTTTATCTCATTTGTCGCCTCAAAACGCTGAGGAAACCAGAGTGCTTCGAGTGCCTCATGTGCATCATAAAATCGCTCTTCACGCAGGCATGCTTTAAATGCGTCAATTTTACTTTGTGTCGTCATCTAGTAGTTGCATACTTTTACGCCAAGATCCACGCCCGCCTTTGAGTGAAATGCAGTGGTGCTTTCCAAAATTCTCCTTATACTCCTGAAGTCTCTTCAGTGAAGTTCTTCCTGTGTTGCAGTAGAAGACAAAAATAGTTCCCTCCGGGTACTCTTTTAACTCATAAGGATTATATGTAACGGTATCGGCTTTTTCTATAGGAGAGAGAACTGTGTCAACAAGAACTACTTTTTTTCCCTCTTTTTCAAAACGCTTTTTATTTTCTAAAAACTCTTTTTGAGTCCATTCATTTGGGTAATTCATAGTGCAATTATATATTGGAATTTTTAAGTTAAGATAAGTACAATAACATAATGGCAAAGAAAAATAAGAAAAACAGTAAAATCAATCAGCGGATACGAAAATTTTTTGATGAAGATCCTTTTGATGTAGGAGTAGAGCGTGTTGAGAGTAAAACACTCAGCGAGCTTTTTAGTGTGCTTGGTATCTACGATATTGAGCATAATAAAAAACTGATGGTCAAAACACTTCGTATGATATGGTCAGAAGCTGAGAGTGCGATGCGTCAGGATATCTTGCACTTTTTTGAAGCAGATGGAAAAGTTTATAGGTCTCAAAAGCCAAAGGATGAACCACACTTTAATCGCCAAGAGAAGATCGATTCTATCTTAACGGAGTTAAATATCAATGATGAAGAGGCATTGCGTCTGCGTGATCTATTTTCTGCAGTACGCTCTAGGAAGATAACGATTGAGAAGATGGAGTCAAAGCTGCGACATATTCGTTTTGAGTTGAAAAAAAAGAAGCTCGAACATGAGCTAGGGGATCTTTTTGATCTTGATGATAGTTTTGAGTTTAATGCTTTGCTCAAATATGAACTGTATGGGCAGAGTTTCCATAAAATCTTAACACTCCGTACAAAACCCTACTCCTATGAGTTCATAGAAGAGAAGTGCCATGAAGAGATAGTTGCAACCATAAGTAAGGATAAAGCAGTAGTTATAGAGCAAAAACAGCAACAAATAGATGCTTTTTTGCAAGGGCTTAAATATCCTCATGCATATCTCTCCATAAAAGAGGTTATGGACTCTTTGCGAGCCTCACCTCCTAAAACAATATTAACATACCCCTTAGTGAGTGCGAAAGTTTTAAAGCGTATCATCGCTCAGAAGATTGATGTTAAAGAGATAGAATTGCATAGTCAAGAGGTGCTTGTTGTTGTAGATGAATCTCTCGTATTGCCATATTCGGAGCTAAAAGTTGCTTATAATCTAGAGCTACATATAGAACTTGATGGACTTTTAGAAGAGATATGGGAGTCTAAGCGTTTCAATTTTGATGCGATCTATATTGAAACAAAAAAAGAGTATGAGTATGAGTTTTTAGAAGAGTTGCGTGAGCTAGTAGAGGAGTGTAGAGGCTATGCTGAATTACTTCACTTTAGTGAGGAGGAGCTTCACGCAAGAGTTTATGAGTTTGTTTTGGAATTATTACCGAGAACACTGCATCTCACGCAGAAGATCAAACGAAAGATTGCTCGAAGGTTTTTACACTCCATCCAAGGTGAGTTGATTAAAAAACAGCGTCAGGAACTGCTTGCACGAACAATTCGTGATTTTAAAAATCTTTTTCCTGTTGCACGGGGAATGCAAAGAAAACTGACACTACATATAGGTCCGACGAACAGCGGTAAAACATATACGGCAATGCAACAACTTCAAGAGGCAGATACCGGTTACTATCTTGCGCCATTGCGACTTCTTGCCCTAGAGGGGTATGAGAGACTTAAATCAAAGGGAGTAGATGCCTCTTTGATAACAGGAGAAGAGCAGATACTTGATGATGATGCGACACATATCAGCTCAACGATTGAAATGATGAACTATGATGTAGATGTGGATGTCTGTGTTATTGATGAGGTACAGATGATAGATGATCGTGATCGTGGCTGGGCATGGGCAAATGCTATTATCGGAGCACCTGCATCTGAGGTGATAATGACAGGTCCACCAAATGTTAAAGATGCCATTATAGCTCTTGTAGAGTATCTTGGAGAGGAGCTTGAGATCATAGAATTTGAGCGAAAAAATCCGCTTGAACTTTTGGAAAAACCGATAGATTTTAAGGAGATAGAGGCAGGGAGTGCTGTGATAGCTTTTAGTCGTAAAGATGTACTTAAGCTTAAACAGCGTCTCTCTGCAGAGTTTAGCGTAAGTGTTGTTTATGGAAATCTTTCCCCAGAGGTCAGACGCGAAGAGGCTCGACGCTTTCGTGAAGGAGAGACGCAAATTCTTGTTGCCACAGATGCCATTGCCATGGGGATGAACCTGCCGATTAAGAGTATGCTTTTCTCAAAGGCTGAGAAATTTGACGGTATTGCACAACGCAATCTTTTCCCTTCAGAGATTCAACAAATCGCTGGTCGAGCAGGGCGATATGGTCTCCATGAAAATGGCTATGTGGGAGCACTCAATAAAGAAACTTTTTCAATTATAAAGAAAAATTTTGCAAAAGAGCCAAAAAAGATAAAAGCACCGTTTAAGGTGATGGCTTCACTTGAGCATATTAAGCTTGTCGGCTCTATTTTAGAAGAGAACTTGCTTGAGGAGATTTTACGCTTTTTTATTAAAAATATGGAATTTAACGGTCCGTTTTATGCGGCAAGTCTAGATAGTATGCTTGAGGCATCGCGTATCGTAGATTCGTATGATTTAGATATTGCCACGAAGTATCATGTGGCGTGTGCACCACTGACACTGAAATCTACCTATATTATAGATCTCTATGAGAGTTATATCTATGCGTTGGAAAAAAAGGAGCCTGTTTACTACTATCCGCCACGCTTGCAGGGCTCATATGCACAAACTTCCGATGAACTTTTGCGTGTAGAAGATATGGTCAAAGAGATATCTCTTTATCTTTGGCTCTCTTATAGGTTTTCTGAGAATTTTGTAGATAAAGAAAAAGCACGGCGTCATCGAGGTGTATTGAACAAATATATAGAAAAGACCTTGCAACAAACACAGCTTACGCAGGTTTGTAAACTCTGTTCAACTCCACTACCGCTCAATTCAAAGTATGCGATCTGTAACTCTTGTTTCCGAAAAAACTACACGCATAGAGAGCGATCAAAACGCCCTCAAAAGTTGGTAAAAAAGGTTATGCCCTAGCTAGAGCAACAACTGCCGCCACTGCACTTTTTCTTTGTAAAAAAAGAGGCTTTAATGATATAATAGAGAATAAAAGCCCATAACACTATGGTTGAGAACCATGTAAAAACTCCTGCCTCTTCATTCATATGAATAAACTCTTTTACATCAACTCCTGCAAAAAGCTTGTCAAGCCCGAGTCCAAAAAGGATGGAACCGACAATGATAGCTCCAAGATAGATAGCCAACATACGAGAGCCTAACATCTTTTTAACAACTCCAATCGTTACTGTATTGGTTGCGGGTCCCGCACTCAAAAAGACAAAAGCAGCTCCTGGGCTCACCCCTGCAAGTATTAGTCCTGCCGCAATAGGAAGTGATGCCGTTGCACAGACATACATCGGTACTGCAATCACAATCGCAATGATATATGAAAGCCAGCTATAGGTAAGTAAAATATCACTCAAGTTTTTAGGGATGATAATGGTAATGAGTGCACCAAATATAAGTCCTACTAAAAGAGGCGAAGCAATATCTTTTAAAAGTGTACCAAAGGCATAGATTAGTGTTGATTTTATCTTAGAATCTTTCTGTTTGCTTTTACAGCTTGATATCTCCTCTTCTTCCTGCGTGAAATCTTGCATATTTTGTCCATAAAAATTTGCCAAAACCCCGACAACAATAGAGATGATCATAGAGGTTACAACTCTATAAAGTGTAAAAACCCAACCAAAAATACCATAAGTTGCCAAGATGGAGTCCGCCCCTGTAATAGGTGTAGAGATAAGAAAAGAGAGTATTGCTCCATTGCTTGCCCCACTCTTTTTCATCCCCGCCGCTAAAGGAATTACGCCACATGAACAGACCGGTAGGGGAATTCCAAAGAGTGTTGCTTTTATAACAGACCATAGAGAATTTTTCCCTAGATGATTTTTTATAATACTCTGGGGTACAAAAGTATGGAGTATTCCAGCAAATAAAAGTCCAAATAGAATGTAGGGTGCCATGGCATTACTTAAATTAAACAGCACTGTTAAAAAATTTGTGATTATATCCATGCTCTCTCTTTTTTATAACTATAATTGATATAACACAATTGTCATATAATAAAACTTCAAAAGAGATTATATAGAAGGGTTAGTTTAAAATAGTAAACATTTTAGGCTTGATGCTTTTTAGGTGCAATTTAAGATGAAAGTAAAACTATCTTTGCAGATAGTGGTTATATGTAAAAAATGGGCACCTGTACCGGCAAGAACTAGGAAATAATAGAAAAAGAGTAGCCAATATCATAAATATTGGTAAAAAAATGGAAAAAAAGTCCAAAAACTCACTTCAAAATTGAAAGTGAACTTTTAAAATGCTAAAATATTGAAATCAAAGAGAATCAGCTGGTTTTTTCAGAGGGTTCGATTATTATAGGAGTAGCAGATGAACTTAGAGAAATTCTCTTTTTATAAAAAACTAGAACCCCAAGCCATTGATTTTTTACAACAACATTTAGAGGCTATTAAAGTGCCAAAAGAGACCCTTTTGTTTGCAGAGGGAGATATTTGTGATTCGATTTTATTTTTAATATCGGGTGAGATACAACTGCTACAAGAGAAAGAACAAAAAGAGCTCTATAGGCTCTATCCCGGTGATCAGTGCATCGTCAATACCGCTTCAACGCTCAGCCAGACAGAGGCAATCGCAAGTGCAGTAACACAAACAGAGATCGAAGGGTATATCTTGGATATGTATAGTGTTAAAACCCTTGCACAAAACTCAGAACCTTATCTCTCTTACCTTTTTGAGATCTATTCGCTCAATGTAACAGGACTTGCAAATCTTAATTTCTCAGCACTTCATGATCTTGATAGCAAAATTATCGGACTAATTAGAAATACGAAAGATAAAAGTATAAAAAATGATGCGAGTGCACTTGCAATGTCATTCAATGTATCAAAAGAGAGCGTTGAGATGATTTTAAAAAGTCTTCAAAATGATGAGATAATCACTATAGATACAGATGAAATCAAACTCTTGTAATAATGGTTAAGAAATTTTAATGTGCCTACTCATAACGGTTATTATTCTGCTTGCAGGATATAATTTCTATAACCACAACCTGCTCACGCAGTCCTATATGAGTTTTGGCTTTGCAGTTATCCCTTTTGGTTTTTTTGTTTATCGTCTTATTAAAAATCGTAAATGTATCTTTGGAAACAGTAAAGATTGCAATAAAAAAGATATTTAGCTATACTTCCATTTTAAATTTAAACAGAAAGTGGGTGATGTGATATGCCAGGTATTGTACTACGCCAAGATGATAATTTTGATGCAGTTTATAGACGCTTTAAGAAGCAGACTGACCGTAACTTAATCGTTACAGAAGTTCGTGCTCGCCGTTTCCATGAAACTGAAACTGAAAAGCGTAAAAAATTCAAAATTGCATCTCGTAAGAAAATGCTTAAGCGTCTTTATATGATGAGACGCTACGAATCACGCCTGTAAACGAAAAGCCTTCGGGCTTTCGTTTTCTCTCTTAACACTTCAATCTCCAAAAAAAACATCTCAACATAATAAAAAATCTAAAACTCTATACTAAGACCGATAAGAAGTTGGTAGTCACTCTTTTTTGGCATAACGCCACTTACGTCGGATTGTGGAGTATGCACATAATCCCAAATTCCTGTTACATCAACATCAAGCCAACTTAAAAGTTTATTTTCAAACTTCAAAATCATATGGTGTTTGTAAATACCTGATTCTCTATTTGAGAGTGTTAGTTTGTAATTATAGGTAAAGTCGGTAATAGATGTAAGCTGTTGCTCATATTTTGTACTGATTTCCAGTGCCGGAGAGTAGTTTTCACTTTTTTTACCATCTTCGATCGTATAAAAGTGTGTATAGACAACAGCAGGACCACCTGAAAAATTCCAAAAGATATCTTTTGTGTTTAGGGCTACATACCCAACTCCCATACCTGCTGTGATTTGCTCTTTGATGTTTTTATATTTATCTGTGTAAAATTCACTAAAAACAGGTGTCCAGAAAAAATAGCGTGTTATATACCTGTCATATTTCTCATTGATACGATGATCATTTGCTATCTCTTCACTATCTTTAAAAGAGATACGACCAAGATAATCAAGAGAGAGACTAGAGAGGGCTGTTCGGCGTTTCAGGTTTGCTTGTGCTGCATAATCAAATTGATCGGTATTACCATGTCGTAGGTCAAAATTAAGTGTAATTTTTCTTGACCAATAGTTTTTTTCCAGCTCGGCATCAGGAACAAAAGAGATGATATCAGATTTTTTAAACTCATACTTCTCTTCTCCTTGAATGATGGTAACCTTATCTTTATTAAGACGCAATATACCTGCAATAGAGGCAAGATTCTCTATATGTACACTGATAAGTTGATAGCTTTTAAGCATTGTAATATTATCAAAGTCAAAGGTGTGAACTCCTATCTCATCACTGTTAAACTCCAGCTTATTATCATAGAGTGCTTTTATCTTACCGCAAAACCATTCATCTGATTTTGTCTGTATCCAGTCTCTCTTTATGGGTGTTGGAGAGAGCTCTTCCCATCGAACTTTTCTGTAGGGGTTTTTCTGTTGCTCTTTTTTGTCTATCTTTTTTGCAATTTGCCGAACCTCATCTTCTGAAAGATCTGAAGTGTCTTCTATCTTTATCAGCTTATTGGAATTTATAACAGTGGTATCGGTATCCTCTGTTGTGGCTGCTAAAAGAACAATATTTAGAAGTAGTAGGGAGAAAAATAGTCGTAACAAGCTACAACCTCCCATACATTTCGTTATGAAAATTGAGCGCATATCTGTCACTCATACTTGCAATATAATCTGCAACAACACGATGCTTCGGACGAATATCTAACTGTCTATAATAAAAAGAAGGGAGCATCTTCTCTTCTTCCATCAAACCTTTGTAGAGACCTTTTATAGCCTGTTTACCGGCATACATGCGTCTAACAATATTTTTATGTTGATACATCTTGTGAAAGAGTAGTTTTTTGAGTTTTTTGATTTGTCTCTCCAAATCCTTTTCAAAACCAATAGGCATCTCCTCTTTATTATTCACTCGCTCTTTGGAGTAGTTTAAAAGTGAATAAACGAGATGATTGATAAGGTGTGAACTAAAACGATAGCGAAACATCTCATTATCTGCATCTGTTACACCTTCAGCTTCAACTTTTTGTAATATCTCTGTAGCTAGCTCACTTTCACGCAGCTCTTCAAATGTTATAAGTCCGGAGTGCACACCATCATCTATATCATGACTCATATAGGCTATCTCATCAGCACGATCAACTACCATCGCTTCATATGTAGGATGTTTCTGCAAGTCAAACTGCTCATCGATATTTTGAGGTAAAAATGTTTTTTTGTAAGGATAAGAGTGTTTTAAAATACCTTCTAAAGTAGCAAAAGTAAGATTTAATCCATCAAAACCGCTATAGCGTTTCTCTAGTTTTGCTACAACACGAAAACTTTGAAAATTATGCTCAAACCCATTGTTGTAACCATCAGTTTTGAGGCACTCATCTAATGCATCGCCACCAATATGCCCAAAAGGTGTATGTCCCAAGTCATGTGCCAAAGCAATTGCTTCTGCTAAAGATTCATTGAGCCCAAACTCGTTGGTAATTGAGCGAGCGATTTGAGAGACCTCTATAGAGTGCGTGAGGCGTGTTCTAAAGAAATCGCCCTCATGATTTAAAAAGACCTGTGTCTTATACTCTAGTTTTCGAAAACTTCCTGAGTGAATAATTCTGTCACGGTCCCTTGCATAAGGGTCCCTAAAGTCATCGTCTATTTTATAAAAACGCTCGTTTGACTGCATTATGCTTTTTTAATAAATTCAGTTTTTATGAAGATTTTTGTTCCGTTTACACGGCCTTCAATATGTGTTGGGTCATTTGGTGCTAAAGCAATACGCGTTACAGTGGTACCGCGTTTTGCAGTAAAACCTGCACCCTTAACTTCTAAATCTTTAAGTATTACAATAGAATCACCTGCGTGAAGTTCAGTACCGTTTGCATCTTTATAGATAAGCTTGTTGGCATCAGCATCTATTGCCTGCTCAACAAGCTTTAACTCATTCTCTTCGAGATAGATCATATCAAGCATATCATTGCGACCAAGTTTGCTCCATAAAATGTAAGACATAACTTTCACAGCTAGAGTTTCTGACCACATAGCATCATTTAAACAGTTAAAGTGTGTCTCATCAAGCTCACCACTCTCAATCTGTGCCTTACACTTTACGCATAGATAAATACTTTGATCTTCACTTCCATCACTTACCGGTAACTCCATCAAAGTCACATCTGCATTGTTGCCACAAAGTTCACAAACTTTACTTCTTGCCATCTGTTTCTCCATTTAATTTTTTTTGAATTATACTACTTTTCTCTACTAAATTCTATATCTTTATCAGATACTTTTTTCTTTTCAATTACTTTATTGAATGCTTTATCTGCCTCTTTTTTATTGTAGTCTCTGCACTCTTGTGGTATCTTCGATGCAGTTGGGTCTGAAGCGATACGGTCACATATGGTTGCATTTACTTCTATCTGTGAACAAGCACTAAAGGCAAAAAAAATAGCAAAAGCTAATAAAATTTTTATCATTATTTATCCTATTTCTGTTTAATAATTAAATCAAGATATTTTTTTGGGGTAACTTTCATCATCTCTTGAGCAAGCCAACGAATCTGAAAATATGCCGCTCCACTCTCACGCAGATTAAAATAGTTTTTAAGGCTTCTCAAGTTAAAAGTAACCACCATCTCCACTTTGACATTATCTGTAATAATATGTTTGAACGCATCACCGACATTGCGTTTTTTCTTTCCAGCCTGCAGTGCCGTGTAGAGTTCCTGCGGTCTGTTTTTAAACTCTTTTAAAAGAGGCAAAGAGCTTTTTGAAACCGCACTAGCGTAAAAATTATCTACTTTTTGTTTTTGAAAGAGAAGCTTATTATACATCGCTTTAATTTCCAAGCGGTTATAATCGCTGTCTGCTGTAACAAACATATCATACGACTCTATAATGTCAATAAAAAACTCCCTATCTCCACCATGCTGCGTGGCAACAAAGGCATTAATGATCCCACTCATTGTATAGCGGGTTGAACGAACGGAGATGGCTTGAATACGATGACGGGCATGCTCTTGAAGCACTCCGCGTGAGGTGCCGCGAACCAAATAGGAGAGATTTGCATGTTCAAGTATGGAGTGATGAAAATAGGTCCATGCCAGATCTTCTAAAAGAGCAGAGCCCTCGATCTCATTGAGCATATCACACATACTTGCATCAGGCAGTTTATGTTTCAACTCTTTTATAACATCATTTTCACTGTTAGTAAAACTGTCATAACAGGTGCGCGCTGCGGTCTCTGCTACACCGATTCCTGTATCTTGCAGCAAAACAACCTGTGGTCGGTTATATTTTATACCGTACATCTCTTCCATTTTTACGCTCTCTTTTTAAATGCTACTCTATTTTACTATAATAAAGCTTTATTTTACAACACCGTCAAGAATCGGTACAAAATCACAATTTTCAAGCTCTTCTTTCATAACTCTCTCACCCTCTTTTAAGAAGCGAGTAATTACCTGCCTGCCATCTTTTTCTATCGGCGCTACAAGAATACCGCCATCAGCCAGCTGCTCAAAAAGTTTAGGAGGGATTGATTTGGCTGTTGCAGAAAAGAGAATCCTGTCATAAGGTGCATACTGAATCCACCCTTTTTGTCCGTCATCTGTGCGGGTATGAACATTGTTGATGCCAAGCTGACGAAAGCGTTTTTTTGCTTCTAGTATTAGCGGTTCGATTCTCTCAATCGTAAATACACCACGAAAAAGATGAGAAAGTACTGCTGCTTGATACCCACTACCACAGCCTATCTCTAAAACTCTGTCTGCTCCACGGGGAAAAAGATACTCCGTCATCTTTGCTACTGTCAAAGGAGAGCTTATATATTGATCTGCTCCGATTGGCAATGCATCAAGTTTATAAGCCTGATGACGAAACCCCATCGGCACAAACGCTTCTCTGTCTGTCTTTGCTATCGCCTCTTTTATATCGAGAGAGAGCGTAAACTGTGCATTGCACTCCTCTGCCAAACGAGCCGTCTTTGTTGCTTTTAATCTATCCAAATTACTCTTTTCCTATAGCCGTGTTTCATTTTACGACAGGGATTATACCATAGTGAAGATGAAAAGCTTAATGTTCATCATCTAAAATATAGTATAGCTTGGTGAAACTTGACAACAATGAGATAGAAGGTTTCAAAGAAAAACGGAAACTAAAAGTTTTAAATGATAAAGATTTTATAACTTTTTAGTAGAAACTCTTGACATTGAAAATATTTTGCATTATAATTCTGGCTCAAATTCGATGCCGACATAGCTCAGTTGGCTAGAGCAGCTGATTTGTAATCAGCAGGCCCGGGGTTCAAATCCTCGTGTCGGCACCATTGAATTTTGAATATTAGAAACAGTGTTAGACCAGAATACGATACAAATTAGGTATCACGGATGGTGGGATAGTCAAGTGGCCAACGACGGCAGACTGTAAATCTGCTCCCTATGGGTTCAGAGGTTCGACTCCTCTTCCCACCACCATTTAAAGAAAATACGCGGGTGTAACTCAGTGGCTAGAGTTCCTGCCTTCCAAGCAGGCTGTCGAGGGTTCGAATCCCTTCACCCGCTCCACTTTGATTCTGGAAGCTGAAGTATAATTTCACTTTACTTCATAACGACTATATATTTTAATACAAATATTTATATAGTAGAATCTAATCACATTTACTAATATTTTACATATAAAGAATTATGCAGTGATTTCTTAAATTTGGCGATAACTGTGCTTATGTGGCTCAGTGGTAGAGCACTTCCTTGGTAAGGAAGAGGTCATGGGTTCAATTCCCATCATAAGCTCCATCACTAAACTATTTAACAAATTTAAGAAATAATTGAATGATTTTTGGATATAATTCCATTTCAATTCACAAATTAAGGTCGGAGGACACTATGGCAAAAGAAAAGTTTGAACGCACTAAACCGCATGTTAACATCGGTACAATTGGTCACGTTGACCACGGTAAAACAACACTAACAGCAGCTATTACTGCAGTACTTGCAGTTAAAAATGAAGCACAGTTTATGGATTATGATCAAATTGATAATGCTCCAGAAGAGAGAGAACGCGGTATTACTATCGCTACTTCACATGTAGAGTATGAAACTGATAAACATCACTATGCACATGTTGACTGTCCAGGTCACGCAGATTATGTTAAAAATATGATTACCGGTGCTGCACAAATGGATGGTGCTATTCTTGTTGTATCTGCAGCGGATGGTCCAATGCCACAGACTCGTGAGCATATCCTTCTTTCTAAGCAGGTAGGCGTACCGTACATTGTTGTCTTTATGAACAAAGAAGATATGGTTGATGATGAAGAGCTTTTAGAGCTTGTTGAGATGGAAATTCGTGAACTTCTTGATCAATATGAGTTCCCAGGTGATGATACGCCAATTACTGCAGGTTCTGCATTAAAAGCACTTGAAGAGGCAAAAACTGGTACTTTAGGTGAGTGGTCTGATAAGATTATTGCGCTTATGAATACTGTAGATGAGTACATTCCTGAGCCAGAGCGTGAAACTGATAAAGATTTCTTAATGCCAGTTGAAGATGTCTTCTCAATCTCTGGTCGTGGTACAGTTGTTACTGGGCGTATCGAGCGTGGTATTGTTAAAGTAGGTGACGAAGTTGAAATCGTAGGTATTAAAAATACTCAAAAAACTACTGTAACTGGTGTTGAAATGTTCCGTAAAGAGATGGATCAAGGTGAAGCTGGTGATAATTGTGGTATCCTTATTCGTGGTATTGCTAAGGATGAAGTTGAGCGTGGTCAAGTTCTTTGTAAGCCAGGTTCAATTACACCACATACTAAATTTACTGCTGAAATCTATGTATTAAGCAAAGATGAAGGCGGTCGTCATACTCCATTCTTCAATGGTTACCGTCCACAGTTCTATGTGCGTACAACAGATGTAACGGGTGCAATCACTTTACAAGAAGGTACTGAGATGGTTATGCCAGGTGATAATGTAAGTATTACTGCTGAGTTAATTCACCCAATTGCAATGGAGAAAGGTACTAAGTTTGCTATCCGTGAGGGTGGGCGTACTGTTGGTGCTGGTGTTGTTGCAGAGATTCTTGAGTAGTTTGGATTTTCCAAACTGCCTAAATCCTTCTAAAGGTAAACAATAATGAGAGAAGCAATTCACTTGGGTTGTGAGAAGTGCACAAGACGCAACTATCACACGACTAAAAATAAAAAAACTCATACTGAAAAATTTTCAGTAAGAAAATATTGTAAGTTCTGCAAAGAACATACAACACACAAAGAGATGAAACTGTAAGGTTTTTTTAAATTAAGGCACTGTTTGCTTGACCTCCTGCTGAAGGAAATCAAGCGTTAGTGCAGATGGCGGAACTGTTTTTAGTATCGTCACTATTTAGCAGGAGTGCCTTAATTTTTTTACAAAAGTTTAGGCGTGTAGCTCCAATGGTAGAGCACCGGATTCCAAATCCGGGTGTTGGGGGTTCGAGTCCCTCCACGCCTGCCACCCATTTATTATTAGTAGAGCTTGAGAGCTTTATTTATAATAAATGATATTTTAAATATAATGGAAAGAATTTATGGAATTAAGTAAACACATTCGCAATGCAAAATTAGAGTTAAGTAAAGTTATCTTTCCTACAAAAGGTCAGGTAAAACAAGCATATATCGCTGTAATTATTGTTGTATCGGCAGTAGCAGCATTTTTGGCTTTGGTTGACCTTTTAATGTCATCAGTAGTATCAGCGATTTTAGGTTAAGGAGAAGGCTGTGGCACATCAATGGTACTCAATCCAAACCTATGGAAGTGACAGAGCAGTTAGAGATGCAATTTTTAATATGATTGAAGAGTATGGTCTTCAAGATAAAATTACAGATGTAATTGTTCCAACAGAAGATGTTATCGAAGTAAAAGATGGCAAGAAAAAAATAAGTGAGCGTTCACTCTATTCCGGATATGTATTTGCAAGAATTGATCTAGATACTGAGATCCAACATATGATCCAATTGATCCCAAAAGTATCTGGATTTATTGGTGAAGCAAATGTACCAACGCCTTTAAGTGAGCATGATATCAATGTTATACTTGATCGTGAAAATAATCGTGCAGCACCAAAACCAAAAGTATTTTTTGACAATGGTGAAACTGTTCGTATTATTGATGGACCATTTGCAAATTTTACGGCAACTGTAGATGAGTATGATTTAGAACATGGTACTCTCAAACTCAATGTATCAATTTTCGGAAGAGCTACTCCTGTAGATATCTCTTATACGCAAGTTGAGAAAATCATATAATTTAAATTCATAAAAAAGGAAATAAAATGGCAAAAAAAGTCATGGACTATATCAAGCTACAAATTGAAGCCGGTAAAGCAAACCCTGCTCCACCAGTAGGACCAGCACTTGGGCAACGCGGTGTTAATATCATGGAGTTCTGCAAGGCGTTTAATGAAAAAACAAAAGATAAAATGGGATTCAAAGTTCCTGTTGTTATTACTGTTTACAACGATAGAAGTTTTTCATTTGTTACAAAACAACCACCGGCATCTGAGCTTTTAATGAAAGCAGCAGGTCTTAAAAAAGGTACAGATAATCCTCTTAAAAATAAAGTTGGATCAATTACGCGTACACAATTAATGGAAGTTGTTGAAGCAAAAATCGAAGATTTAAACACTGACAATAAAGAGATGGCTGCTAAGACTTTAGCTGGTTCAGCTCGTTCAATCGGTATCGAAATCAAGGACTAAATATAGTCAAAAATCATCGACCACAATGATTTAAAACTTTGTGGCAGAATTATTAGGGAGAATTTGTTATGAGCAAAAGATATAAACAATTATTAGAAAAAATTGATAATACAAAATCTTACAGTATTGAAGAAGCTACTTCTGTTGTTAAAGATTTAAAAAGTGCAAAGTTTGACGAAACTGTTGAAATTGCTATGAATTTAAATGTAGATCCGCGTCACGCTGACCAAATGGTTCGTGGTGCAGTTGTGCTTCCACACGGAACCGGTAAAACTGTTCGTGTTGCTGTATTTGCAAAAGGTGCTAAAGCTGATGAAGCAAAAGATGCTGGTGCTGACATTGTTGGTACAGATGATTTAGTTGCACAAATCAAAGAAGGAATCTTTAATTTTGATGTTGTTGTTGCTGCACCGGACTGTATGGGACTTGTTGGTCAAATCGGTCGTATTCTTGGGCCAAAAGGTTTAATGCCTAATCCTAAAACCGGTACTGTAACTCCAGATGTTGCTACAGCTGTTAAGAATGTTAAAGGCGGTCAAGTTAACTTTAGAGTTGACAAAAAAGGTAATATCCACGCAGGTATCGGTAAAGCTAGCTTTGATACTGCACAAATCAAAGAGAACCTTGAGAGCTTTATTGTTGCAATCAACAAACAAAAACCAGCTTCAGCAAAAGGTCGCTATATTAAAAATGCCGCACTCTCTTTAACTATGAGTCCAGCCGTTAAACTTGATGTAGTTGCGTTAGCTGATATCAAATAATTTTCCATCCTTATGGGTGCGAAAATTTTTATTTTGAGATAGTTTTATCTCAGAGTAAAGATTTTCATTTTTGTGGGAATCTGGATAACTTGGACTAAAGATAGATGGGGGCGTCTACCGAGTTGGTAGTGAGCTTAATCGTTACCTTTCACCCCTCTTGAAGTTATGTCTAGAAAGGAGAACTAAATGCTTAAGTCAAAAAAAGCTGAAGTAATTAATCAGTTAACTACTTCATTTGCTGAAACAACTGCAGTTATTATCTGTGACTATAAAGGTTTGACAGTAGGTCAATTAGAAGAGTTGCGTAAAGCTGCGCGTGCAAAAGACACAAGTGTTCAGGTTGTTAAAAATACTTTAGCAACAATCGCACTAAATAATGTTGGAATGAGTGGTATTGAAATCAAAGATACAAATATTTTTATTTGGTCTGATGATGTTATTAATGCTGCTAAAATTGCTGCTGATTTTGCTAAAACAAATGATAAGTTCGTCATTAAAGCCGGTTATTTAGATAAAGAACCTGCAGATATAGCTAAAATCGAAGCGTTTGCTAAACTTCCTGGTCGTGATGAGCTACTTGGTATGCTTGCTGCAACTTGGATGGCACCAATTACAAATCTTGCGATTGGTATTGATGCATTACGCAAGAAAAAAGAAGAAGCTTAATAGCTGACTCTGATGTGACATAGGTCGCAAGAATTAAAAATATAAAAACAAAACAAGGAGCTATAATATGGCTGTAACTAAAGAAGACGTATTAGAATTTATTTCTGGTTTATCTGTTCTTGAGCTTTCTGAGCTTGTAAAAGAATTTGAAGAAAAATTTGGTGTATCTGCACAACCTGTTGCTGTTGCCGGTGTTGCCGGTGTTGCCGGTGACGCTGCTGGTGCTGAAAAAACTGAATTTGATGTAGTACTTACCGATGCCGGTGCTAAGAAAATCGGTGTTATTAAAGCTGTTCGTGCTCTTACTGGTCTTGGGCTTAAAGAAGCAAAAGAAGCATGTGAGGCATTACCATCTACAATCAAAGAGGGTGTAGATAAAGAGAGTGCTGAAGAAGCTAAAGCTGCTTTAGAAGAAGCTGGTGCTAAAGTAGAAGTTAAGTAATTTTACTTAACAATTTGTGAGGGCTTTTGCCCCTCCATCTTTGGGCGCTTTAGCGAAGAGAGAAGACTCTCCTCGCTAAAGTGCCCTTATGTCGTTTATAAGCACTGTAAAATCTCTTGATTTTCAAGAGTACTTAAAATCTATCTAGTGACGACTAGATACGATATGCTTGAGATATTCAAGCCCCTAATTAACAACTTATCGAGGTAGCCTATGTTAAACACTTTATATTCCGGAAACCGTCTTCGTGTAGACTTCTCTAAAACTCCTCAAGAAATTGAAGTACCAAATTTACTCCAACTCCAACAAAGTTCATATGAAACATTTTTAATGTTAGATAAAAAAGATAGAACTGCTAGTGGAATTGAGAAAGTATTTCAATCAGTATTCCCTGTTCATGATGCGCAAAATAGATTGACTGTCGAGTATATTGGTTCAGAGGTAACAAACCCTAAATATACTGTTCGTGAGTGTATGGAGAGAGGTCTTACATATGCCGTAAGCCTTAGAATGAAAACACGCCTTGTGCTTTGGGACAGAGACGAAAATACTAAAGAGAAACTTGGTGTAAAAGACATCAAAGAACAATCAATATTTGTTCGTGATATTCCACTTATGACAGACAGAACTTCTTTCATTATTAATGGTGTAGAGCGTGTTGTTGTAAATCAACTTCACCGTTCACCCGGTGTAATCTTTAAAGAAGAAGAGTCAACTACTGCTGGAAATAAACTGATCTATACAGGTCAGATTATTCCGGACCGTGGTTCATGGTTATACTTTGAGTATGATCCAAAAGATATTCTCTATATGAGAATTAACAAGCGTCGTAAAGTTCCTGTAACTATTATGTTTCGTGCCCTTGGTTACTCAAAACAAGATATCTTAAAACTTTTTTATCCTATTCAGACAATTAAGATTAATGAGAACCAATTCTTAATGGATTTTAATCCGAAAGATTATACAACGCGTCTGATCTATGATCTTATGGATGCAGACGGTAAAGTTCTTGTTGCATCGGGTAAAAGACTCTCTGCGAAAAAAGCACAAAAATTTATCGATGATGGAGTTAAAGAAGTTCAGTATCCTTTAGAAATTTTACTTGATCGTTATCTTGCAGAGCCTATAATTGACCCTGAGACCGGTGAAGTTCTTTTTGATGCAATGACACACATTGATGAATCAAAACTCAAAAAGATGGCTGAAATCAATGTAAGTGAATTGAAAATCGCTAATGATTTGGCAGAAGGTGTTGATAGCTCAATCATCAATGCATTTAATGCTGATGCAGATTCACTAAAACTTCTCAAACAAACAGAAGAGATCGAAGATGAGAATGATCTAGCTGCAATTCGTATCTACAAAGTTATGCGTCCAGGTGAACCGGTAACAAAAGAAGCTGCGAAAATTTTTGTAAATCAGCTTTTCTTTGACCCGGAAAGATATGACCTTACACAAGTCGGTCGTATGAAGATGAATCATAAACTTGGAATAAATATTCCCGAGTATGTAACAGTACTTGTGCATGAGGATATTATTGAATCTGTAAAATATATTATCAAAGTTAAAAATGGTCAAGGTCATATTGATGACAGAGATCATTTAGGTAATAGACGCATCCGTTCAATCGGTGAACTTTTAGGAAATGAGTTACACAATGGCCTTGTGAAGATGCAAAAAGCGATTCGTGACAAGCTCTCTACTATGAGTGGTCCAATGAATGAACTTATGCCACATGACTTAATTAACTCAAAAATGATTACATCGACTATCATGGAGTTCTTTTCAGGTGGACAACTTTCTCAGTTTATGGATCAAACGAATCCACTTTCTGAAGTTACACACAAACGCCGTCTTTCAGCTCTTGGAGAAGGTGGTCTTGTCAAAGAGCGTGCCGGATTTGAAGTGCGTGATGTTCATCCGACTCACTATGGTAGAATCTGTCCAATCGAGACTCCAGAGGGTCAGAATATTGGTCTTATCAATACTTTGGCTATGTATGCAAAAGTAAATGAGCATGGTTTTATTGAAGCACCATACAAAGTGATGCAAGATGGAAAAATTACAAATGAAGTTGTTTATCTGACTGCTACGCAAGAAGAGGGCAAAATGATTGCTGCTGCTTCAAACAAACTTGATGAAAATGGTCAGTTTATTGAAGATCTAATTGCAGTACGCCAAAATGGAGAGATTTTACTTCGTAAATCGGAAGATTGTGAATATGCAGACCTTTCATCGCAAATGGTTGTCGGTGTTGCTGCTTCACTTATTCCATTTCTTGAGCATGATGATGCCAACCGTGCACTTATGGGATCGAACATGCAACGACAAGCAGTGCCGTTACTTCGTGCAAATGCGCCAATAGTAGGAACAGGTGTTGAGAAGCTCGTTGCTCGCGATGCATGGGAGTGTGTGAAAGCAAAACGCGCAGGTAAGATTGAAAAAGTAGATGGAAAACATATCTATGTTATGGGTGAAGAAGATGGAGAGATTTTCATTGATTACTACCCATTGCAAAAGAATCTTCGTACCAACCAAAATACATGTTTCACGCAAAAGCCAATCGTAAATATTGGTGATATCGTTGAAAAAGGTCAAATCATTGCTGATGGTCCAAATATGAACCAAGGAGAGCTTGCACTTGGTGTAAATGCTATGGTTGCTTTTATGCCTTGGAATGGTTATAACTTTGAGGATGCGATTGTTATTTCAGAGAGATTAATTCGTCAAGATGCATTTACTTCGGTTCATATCTATGAGAAAGAAGTAGAAGCGCGTGAGCTAAAACACGGTGTAGAAGAGATCACTCGTGATATTCCTAATGTTCGTGACGATGAGCTTACTCACTTAGATGAGTCGGGAATCGTTAAGATTGGAACTATTGTAAAAGGTGGAATGATTCTCGTTGGGAAAGTATCTCCAAAAGGTGAAGTAAAGCCGACCCCGGAAGAGAGACTTTTGCGTGCAATATTTGGTGAGAAAGCAGGTCATGTTGTAAACAAATCACTCTACTGCCCACCATCTATGGAAGGTGTTGTAGTAGATATTAAAGTATTCACGAAAAAAGGGTATGATAAAGACCCGCGTGCACTTGAGCTTGAGAAAGAAGAGCGCGATTATTTAGAGCGTGAGCACTATGACAGACTTATAATGATTGATAAAGAAGAGATGCTTCGTATAGCAAAACTGCTTACGCGTGAGCCTCTTCAAGCTGATATTAAAATTGGTGATACCGAGTATAAAGCTGGTGATGTGATCAATGGTGAAGACCTCAAAGAGGTAAATCGTTTTGCAATGAATGCAATTGTAAAATCATTTTCACAAGGGATTCAAGATGAGTATGCAAAAACGAAAAACCATTTTCAAAAGCAAAAAAGAATCTTTCGTGATGAGCACGAAGAGAAACTCTCTATTTTAGAAAAAGATGATATCTTACCAAATGGCGTAGTAAAGTATGTAAAAATCTATATCGCTACAAAACGCCACCTGAAAGTTGGTGATAAGATGGCAGGGCGTCATGGAAATAAAGGTATTGTTTCTAATATTGTTCCCGATGTCGATATGCCGTATATGAAAGATGGACGCTCAATAGATGTATGTCTAAATCCTCTAGGGGTTCCATCTCGTATGAATATCGGTCAGATTTTAGAGATGCACCTTGGTATGGCAGGACGCGAACTTGGCAACCAAATTCAAGAGGAGTTTGAGAGAAAACAAGCAGATTTCATTAAAAATCTAAAAGAGAAGATGGTTACAATCGCTGATGTTGCAGGACTTATGAATGCGTCTAAAGTCATCGGCGATATGGATGATGAGAGTTTCTTAAAATATGCTCGTGACTGGGCAAAAGGTGTTAAATTTGCAACATCTATCTTTGAAGGTGTTACCGCTGGTGAATTTGAAAAGATTTATGAACTGGCAAAAATGGATGCAGATGGTAAGGTAGTACTATTTGACGGTAAAACCGGTGAGCAGATAAAAGAGCGTGTAAATGTCGGTTACATGTATATTTTGAAACTACATCACTTGGTTGATGAGAAAATTCATGCGCGTTCAACTGGACCATACTCACTTGTTACACAACAACCAGTTGGTGGTAAAGCACTCTTTGGTGGTCAGAGATTTGGTGAGATGGAAGTTTGGGCACTTGAAGCATATGGTGCATCAGCAGTTCTTAAAGAGATGCTTACAATCAAATCGGATGATGTTGATGGGCGTGTTCGCGCATATAAAGCACTTACTCGCGGTGAATTAGTACCAGCTTCTGGAATTCCAGAAACACTATTTGTATTAACAAAAGAGTTGCAAGCGCTTGCATTAGATGTAGAGATTATGGATGAGGTAGAAGACGATGAGTAGATTAGTACCCGTAGAAGTAACAGAAGAGAATAGACCAAAAGATATTAAGCAACTGCAGTTTCGTTTGGCATCACCTGAGAAGATACTTTCATGGAGTCATGGAGAAGTAAAAAAGCCAGAAACAATCAACTACCGTACGCTTAAACCTGAGCGTGATGGTCTGTTTTGTGCAAAAATTTTTGGACCTGTAAGAGATTATGAGTGTCTTTGCGGTAAATATAAAAAGATGCGTTATAAAGGTGTCGTATGTGAGAAATGTGGTGTTGAAGTAACATCTACGAAAGTTCGTCGTACTCGTATGGGTCACATTGAGATTGTAACTCCCGTAGCACATATTTGGTATGTTAGTTCACTACCTTCTCGTATTGGTACACTTCTTGGTATCAAGATGAAAGATTTAGAGCGTGTACTCTATTATGAAGCATACATTGTTGAAGAGGGTGGTGAGGCATACTATGATGCCGAAGCAAAAACTCCCGTTCTTAAATATGATGTTTTAAATGAAGAGCAGTATAGAACACTTGTTCAAAGATTCGGTGAATTAGGATTTAAAGCTCGTATGGGTGGTGAGGTTATTCGTGACCTTCTTGACTCGATTGATTTGGTTGATCTTTTTACACACCTTAAAGAGGCTATCGGCGAAACAAAATCAGAAGCAAAAAGAAAGACTATCAATAAACGCCTCAAAGTTATTGAATCTTTCTTAAATTCAGGAAACAATCCTGCGTGGATGATGCTGACGATTTTACCGGTTCTTCCACCAGATCTGCGTCCACTTGTTTCACTTGATGGCGGTAAATTTGCTGTTTCTGATGTAAATGACCTTTATCGTCGTGTTATCAATCGTAACCAACGCCTAAAACGCCTTGTAGAACTTGAGGCACCAGAAATTATTGTAAGAAATGAGAAGCGTATGCTTCAAGAATCCGTAGATGCGCTTTTTGACAATGGTCGTCGTGCAAATGCAGTAAAAGGTGCAAACAAGCGCCCATTAAAATCACTTTCTGAGATTATCAAAGGAAAGCAAGGGCGTTTCCGTCAAAATCTTCTTGGTAAACGCGTTGACTTCTCTGGACGCTCTGTAATTGTTGTCGGTCCAGATTTGCGTATGGATGAGTGTGGTCTTCCTAAGAAGATGGCACTCGAACTCTTTAAACCGCATTTAATTGCAAAACTAGAAGAGAAAGGTTACGCAACAACCGTTAAAGCTGCAAAGAAGATGATTGAGGAAAAAACAAATGAAGTTTGGGAGTCTCTTGCTGAGATTGTTGATGGCTATCCAGTAATGCTTAACCGTGCACCGACACTGCATAAACTTTCTATTCAAGCATTCCATCCAAAACTCATCGACGGAAAAGCTATTCAGTTACATCCATTCGTTTGTGCGGCATTTAATGCCGATTTCGATGGTGACCAGATGGCTGTACATGTACCATTAAGTTCTGCCGCGATTGCAGAAGCCAAAGTGCTGATGCTTGCATCTATGAATATCTTACTTCCTGCATCAGGTAAAGCGATTGCTACACCTTCACAGGATGTGGTCCTTGGGATATATTATATCTCTTTAGAGAAAAATGGAGTAAAAGGTTCAAATAAACTTTTTGCAAATGTTGATGAGATTCGTATTGCACTAGAGCATGATGCACTCGATATTCATGCAAAAGTAAGAACTCGTGTTGATGGTCGTATTATTCATACAACTGCAGGTCGTCTTTTAATTAAGGCAGTTCTTCCTGATTTTGTTCCGGTTGAACTTTGGAACAGAGTTATGAAGAAAAAAGCGATTAACGAAGTTGTTGATTATGTTCAAAAGCATGGCGGTATTGGTGTCACTGCATCATTTCTTGACAGACTGAAAGATTTAGGTTTCAAACATGCGACAGAAGCAGGTATATCAATCTCGGCTGATGACATCCGTGTTCCTGATATGAAAGCTGGGAAAATTATAGAGTCTAAAAACAGAGTAATTGAGATTCAAAAGCAATTTGAAGCAGGTCTTTTAACCGAACAAGAGAGATACAATAAAATTATCGATGTTTGGACAGATACAAACAATACACTAGCATCAGAGATGATGGATTTGGTACAAAACGATAAAGATGGATTTAACTCTATTCATATGATGGCAGACTCTGGGGCTCGTGGTTCTGCAGCACAGATTCGTCAGCTTGCAGGTATGAGGGGTCTGATGGCTAAGCCTTCTGGAGAGATTATTGAGACACCGATTATCTCAAACTTTAAAGAGGGTCTAAATGTTATTGAGTATTTTATTTCAACTCACGGTGCGCGTAAAGGTCTTGCCGATACAGCACTTAAAACGGCAAATGCCGGTTACCTTACTCGTAAGCTTGTTGATGTTGCACAAAATGTGAAAATTGTTGAGCATGATTGTCATACGCATGAAGGTATTGAAATCTCTGATATTTCAGATCAAAATACTCTGATTGAGTCTTTGGAAGACAGACTAAATGGTCGTGTGCTTGCTGATGATGTAATCGATCCAATTTCAAATGAGATTCTCTATGC
This sequence comes from Sulfurimonas sp., assembly GCA_024513425.1. Lineage (GTDB taxonomy): Bacteria > Campylobacterota > Campylobacteria > Campylobacterales > Sulfurimonadaceae > Sulfurimonas. The sequence continues at coordinate 24,405 of JANEIH010000005.1, forward strand.
TGAGGGTACACTACTTGATGAAGTATCTGCAAAAGTTATCGCAGAGGCAGGAATCAAGACAGCATACATTAGAACACCAACAACATGTAAAAGTGAAGATGGTATCTGTGCACTTTGTTATGGTGAAAATCTTGCTACTGGACATATTGTGCGTCATGGTGAGGCTGTCGGTATCATTGCTGCTCAATCAATTGGTGAGCCGGGTACACAGCTTACACTTCGTACATTCCATGTTGGAGGAACTGCATCAAGTACAGCACAGGAGCGTCAGGTTATTGCAGAAAAAGAAGGTTTTATCCGTTACTATAACCTTAAAACATACAGAAACAAAGAGAGCAAAAACATTGTGGCTAACCGCCGTAATGCAGCTGTTTTACTCGTTGAGCCTAAGATCAAAGCACCATTTGCAGGTACTGTAGAGATTCAAACGATTCACGATGAAGTTATTATAAGTGTAATATCTAAAGATGATACAACAAGATATGTGTTGCGTAAAAATGAGATTGCAAAACCAAATGAGCTTGCCGGTGTATCTGGGCAGATTGAAGGAAAATATTACTTCCCATATGAAAACGGTACAAAAGTACAAGCAGAAGATTCTATCGTTGAGACTATCAAAGATGGCTGGAATGTACCTTCGCGTATTCCATATGCATCAGAGCTTTTAGTTGATAATGGTGCTCCGGTAACACAAAAAATCTTTGCCAAAGAAGAGGGTACCGTGAAGTACTTCTTACTAAAAGGTGATTATTTAGAGAGATTTGAAGGTCTTAAATCTGGATACGCAGTAGTTGAGAAAGGTCTTTTTGCAGCTATTATTGACTCAAATAACCGTGAAGCGGTGCGTCACTACATTGCTCGCGGTTCTGTTATTGCTACAGATGATAATGAAGCTGTTGATGCACAAACAATGATCGCAAAGCCATCATCAGATGAATCAGTTGTGATTGCAGAATGGGATCCATACTCAAATCCGATTATCTCCGAAGCAAACGGTGTTGTTAAATATGAAGATATCATTGTCGGGACAACAGTATCTGAGCAGTTAGATGAGCTTACCGGTAAGACGCGTCTTATGATCAATGACCATATCTCTTCAGAATATAAGCCGACAATTGTGCTTGCAACTGAAGATGGTGAACTATTGCGTTATGCGATTGAGCCAAAATCATCTATCTTTGTTGCAGATGGTGCAGAGGTGAAAATTGCCGATATCTTGGCAAAAATACCAAAAGCATTACAAAAATCATCAGATATTACAGGGGGTCTTCCGCGTGTATCTGAACTTTTTGAAGGTCGTCGTCCAAAAGCAACAGCACTTATCTCCGAGATTGATGGTGTTGTGAGCTTTGGTAAACCACTACGCGGAAAAGTAAGAATTATTATAAGCAATGCCGATAACGGTATCATCAAAGAGTACTTTGTAGATAAATCTCATGAGCCTGTTGTAAATTCAGGTGACTTTGTTCACGCTGGTGAGAGACTTACTACCGGTATTATCTCGTCACATGAGCTTTTACGCATCATGGGTGTCAAAGCGCTCTATAACTACCTTGTATCTGAAGTACAGCAAGTTTATCGTTCTCAAGGGGTTAATATTGCCGATAAACATATAGAAGTTATCTTTACGCAGATGTTGCGTCAAGTAAAAATTGTAAAATCGGGCGATACAAAATTTATTGAAGGTGATTTGGTCTCTAAGACGAAATTTACCCAAGAGAATGAAAAAATTATGCGTCTTGGCGGTCGTCCTGCAATTGCTGAACCATTCTTGGTCGGTATCACGCGTGCTTCAGTATCGGCCGATAGTATTATCTCTGCTGCATCATTTCAAGATACGACTAAAGTATTGACAGAAGCTGCTGTTTCAGCAAAAGTTGATAACTTAGAGAATTTAAAAGAGAATGTTATTATCGGTAGAACGATTCCGGTTGGTACCGGTATCTATAAAGATCAAACAGTTATCTTTGAAGAGCAAGAGGATTAGTCCTCTGCTTCTCACGCAAACACCTCTTCACAAAACAGACTTATTTCTTTAATTTCTTCTTAAAATAAGCTTTCTTTAAATAGATTTTTTGTATTATTCGGTGTCTATAATTCTCTAAGATTTATCATCATTTTAGGAATTACATTCTACTGGAAAAATTAAGTAAAGGAATTGTATGCCTACAATCAATCAATTGATTCGTAAAGAGCGTAAAAAAGTAGTTAAGAAATCAAAATCTGCTGCTTTAAAAGCTTGTCCACAGCGTCGTGGTGTATGTACTCGTGTCTATACAACTACACCTAAAAAACCTAACTCGGCTTTAAGAAAAGTTGCAAAAGTTAGATTAACTTCAGGATTTGAGGTTATTTCATATATCGGTGGTGAGGGTCATAACCTTCAAGAACACTCTATCGTGCTTGTGCGTGGTGGTAGGGTAAAAGATTTACCTGGTGTTAAGTATCATATTGTTCGTGGTGCACTCGATACTGCCGGTGTTGCTAGCCGTATGGTTGCTCGTTCTAAATATGGAACTAAAAAGCCTAAAAAATAATATATATTCAAAGATAGCTACAGGACTTACACGATTATTTTATGTAAGTTTTGAGTAAATTTGGAAAAATTGAAGACTAAGGAAAACAAATGAGAAGAAGAAAAGCTCCGGTTCGTGAAATTATGCCAGATCCAATCTATGGAAGCAAAATTTTAACAAAATTTATTAACAAGATCATGTTAGATGGTAAAAAATCTGTTGCAGAAAAAATTATCTACAGCGCTATGGATATCATTAGCTCACGCGGTGAGAAAAGTGGTATTGAAACATTTAATGAAGCTATAGAGAATATTAAGCCTATTATTGAGGTAAAAAGTCGCCGTGTCGGTGGCGCTACTTATCAAGTTCCAGTAGAAGTACGCCCAGTGCGTCAGCAATCACTAGCTATTAGATGGTTAGTAGATGCAGCACGCAAAAGAAATGAAAGAACTATGGCCGAGAGATTGGCTAATGAATTTATGGAAGCAGCAATTGATAAAGGTGCGGCATTCAAGAAAAAAGAAGATACATATAAAATGGCAGAAGCTAATAAAGCATTTGCTCATTATAGATGGTAATAGGAAATTAATATGCCAAGAAGTCATAAACTAGAAGATGTAAGAAACATCGGTATCGCTGCCCACATCGATGCAGGTAAAACAACAACAACAGAGAGAATCCTTTTCTATACTGGTGTTGAGCACAAAATCGGTGAGGTGCATGATGGTGCTGCTACCATGGACTGGATGGAACAAGAGCAAGAGCGTGGTATCACAATTACTTCTGCTGCAACTACTTGTGAGTGGCAAGAAAAACAGATTAATATCATTGATACTCCGGGACATGTTGACTTCACTATTGAAGTTGAGCGTTCTATGCGTGTACTTGATGGTGCTGTTTCTGTCTTCTGTGCTGTCGGTGGGGTTCAACCACAATCTGAGACTGTATGGAGACAGCGTAATCGCTATAAAGTTCCTTCAATTGTTTTTGTAAACAAAATGGACAGAACGGGCGCAGATTTTTATGAAGTAGAGAAGCAAATTCGCGAGCGTCTCAAAGGTAATCCAATGCCTTTCCAACTGCCAATTGGTGCAGAAGACAAATTTGAAGGTGTAATAGACCTTGTAAAAATGAAAGAGATCGTTTGGGATGAAGATGCAGCGATGGGTTCTGCATACCATGAAAAAGATATCCGTCCAGAGCTTCAAGAGATTGCTGACGAGTATAGAGAAAAAATGCTTGAAACACTTTCTGAAGTTGATGGTAATGATGAATTTGCAATGAAGTTCTTAGAGGGCGAAGAGATCACTGAAGATGAGATCAAAGCTGCAATCAAAGCCGCAACGCTTGGTATGGCAGTTGTTCCAATGACTCCAGGTACTGCATTTAAAAACAAAGGTGTTCAGACGCTTCTTGATGCCGTTGTAGATTATTTACCTTCACCGATTGAGGCAGAGTCTATTACTGGTACTATGATGGATGATGAAACAAAAGAAGTTGTTGTAGAATCTACAGATGATGGATCATTTGCTTCACTTGCATTTAAAATTATGACTGACCCATTTGTTGGACAGCTTACATTTGTTCGTGTTTATCGTGGATCTTTAGAGTCAGGCTCTTATGTTCACAACTCTACAAAAGATAAAAAAGAGCGTATTGGTCGTATCATGAAAATGCATGCTATCAAGCGTGAAGAGGTAAAAGAGATCTATGCTGGTGAAATTGGTGCGGTTGTCGGTCTTAAAAATACAACGACTGGTGATACCCTTTGTGATCCAGAAGAAAAAGTCGTACTTGAAAGAATGGACTTCCCAGATCCGGTTATCTCTGTTGCGGTTGAACCAAAAACAAAAGCCGACCAAGAGAAGATGGGTATTGCACTCTCTAAACTTGCCGCAGAAGATCCATCTTTTAGAGTTCATACTGATGAGGAGACTGGTCAAACAATCATCTCTGGTATGGGTGAGCTACACCTTGAAATCATTGTTGACCGTATGAAGCGTGAGTTTAAAGTCGAAGCAGAAGTTGGTGCTCCACAGGTCTCTTACCGTGAAACAATTCGTGATGAAGTTGATGAAAACTACAAGTATGCGAAACAATCTGGTGGGCGTGGACAGTATGGTCATGTAGTGTTTAAAATGAAACCTGCCGAAGCTGGTTCCGGACTTGTTTTCAATAACGATATTAAAGGCGGGGCAATTCCAAGAGAATATATTCCTGCAGTTGAAAAAGGTTTTGAAGAAGCTATGCAGGGCGGTGTACTTGCCGGTTATCCGATTGAAGATATTGAGATTAGTCTTTATGATGGTACTTACCATGATGTCGATTCAAATGAAATGGCATTTAAACTTGCTGCTTCAATGGGATTTAAAGAGGCTGCAAGAAAAGCAAACCCTGCGATTTTAGAGCCGATTATGAAAGTTGAAGTTGAAGTTCCTGAAGAGTATATGGGTGATGTTATTGGTGACCTTAACCGTCGTCGTGGACAAGTTAACAATATGGGCGATCGTGCCGGTAACAAAATTGTTGACGCTTTTGTTCCATTATCTGAGATGTTTGGTTACTCTACTGACCTTCGTTCAAATACTCAAGGGCGTGCAACATACTCTATGGAGTTCGATCACTATGAAGAAGTTCCAAGAAATGTTGCTGAAGAAATTATTAAAAAACGTAACGGATAATCTCTAAACCTCTTTTTGTTTACAACACTTTTGATAAAAGTGTTGTAAATTTCATCTATTTTTTATACGATATTGCGAGTTGATAAAGTAAACCGCAAACATAGAGACTCCACCACCGATGATAATGTGTAGTTGCATTGGTTCTTCCAAAATAAGCCAAGCAGAAAAAAGTGCAAAAAGCGGTACCAAAAACATAAAAGAGCTAGTCTTCTCACTCCCCAATTTTCCACTTGCAATAAAAAAGATAGTCGTAGCAATGGCTTGTCCGAAGATAGCGAGGTAGATCATCGCCATCCAAAATTCTACTCCTTGATGCAAGACACTCTCAAGTGCAGAATCTTTGGCATATAAAAATGTCACTATAGTGGCAACAAGTGAGATGGCAAAACTGTAGTGGATAGGGTGAATATGTTTTTGTGAATATTGCGAGAGAAGAGTGACTCCTGCCCATATCGTAGCACAAAGTAAAAAGTAGAGATTTGATGAGTTGAGAAAGTGCGAAAAATCATTAAGCCCCAAAAGAGTATATCCGCCTATTAAACCTAAAATAAGTCCAAAATATTGTTTAGCATGCAGTCGCTTACGAAAAAGTACGGCTATAAGTAAAAAGGTCATAATAGGGCTAAAAGTGGTCATAATGACACTTCCGGCTCCTGCATAACCATATTTGATACCCATAAAAGAAGAGATCATAAAGGAGATGTTTAAGACAGAGCTACCAAAGATATACTTCAAACCGTGTATATTGAGTTTAAATGGAATACGGACAAAGTAGAGAATTGGTAAAAATGCCAGACTCATTAGAAAAAATCGCCAAAATATAATAACATCCATTGGAAGATTGTAGGTAAGTATTTTAAGTGCTGTCCAGCCTCCACCCCAAAAGAACATTGCAAGAAGCATAAGATAGGTAAAGTGTTTCTCTCTAATATTTTTCACAGTAGTTCCCTTTCTATCCAGTGCGAGAGCATATAAAGACCCCATACATGTTGTTTAAATCTTCCGCTTCTGGCATACTGAATGTATCTTTGTAAAATCTCCTCTTTAAATATACCCGTTTGTTTATTGACCACCTCTATGAGCTCAACACGACCACTCTCATAGAGATACTCTCCATAAGGAGTTGAAAATCCTCTCTTCTTGCGTGAGAGAATATTTGGAGGAAGTTTATCTTGGAGCATATCTTTGAGTAGCCCTTTTGTGATACCATCTTGGTAACGCAGAGAGGGTGTAACGCTAAAGAGAGTCTCTACAAACTTATGATCCAAAAAGGGTGTGCGTGATTCGATGGAGTGTGCCATACTGACACGATCTAGCTTTGCAAGAAAGTGTTCTGCCTGAAAGTGTTGCAGGTCTGCATAGGAAAACCAGATAGATTCATCAGAGTGTGATGAAGATTCAAAACGCTCACGCAGAGACTTGAGATATAAAAATCCATCTCCGTCACGAATATTTCTTTTCATTAAGATATTTTTTTGCATATCGGTAAATTTTTCGCTTGAAGTTCGGAAGATGACCTCCCCCTCAAAAGCCCGCTTATACCACTCCCACTCACGATTCATACTAAAGTTGGAGCGAAAATATTTTTTGAGCCAGTTTTTATGAAATACTTTTTTGGCTGTTTCCATCTCAAGATACTCAAAATACTGCCTATAGCCCAAAAAGAGTTCATCACTCCCTTCCCCGCTGAGAACTACTTGAAAGCCATCTTTTTTAATGTGTGAAAAGAGATAATAAAGCGGAATGGCTGCTGGGTCATTAAGCGGTTCATCAAGTGTTTCAAAAACGGTATCAATAGTCTCAATATATGTTTTTTTACTCAGTTCAATCTCGATATTTTCTACACCTAAAAGTTTTGCACTCTCTTTAGCATTTGAGCGTTCATCATATTTGCCAAAATTTTCAAATCCCAAAGTATAGGTTGTAAGTGGTTTGGCAAACCTTTTTGCATAAAAGTTTAATGTCGCACTGTCGATCCCGCCACTAAGCAGTGCTGCCATAGGCGCATCACCCTCAAGGCGTAAAGCTATGGACTCTTCTAAAGATTGCGTGAGCTTTATAATGGCCTCTTTTTTTGAGTGGATCTGATTGGCTTGCGTATTTAAGATGTCATAGTAAGTTTTTACGGTAATGTGACTGTTTTTTACTGTAAGCATCTCCGAAGGAGCAAGTTTTTTAATCTTTTTGTAAAAAGTGTGGGGTGCAGTAGGTGCAAGATAACTTAGATAAGAAGAGAGTGCATCATAGGAGAGCTCTTTTTTCTTTAGAAATGGCGTAAGTGCCTTTATCTCTGAAGCAAAATAAAAATTGTTGCCCTCTTGGAGATAAAAGAGTGGTTTTTTTCCAAGTCTGTCACGAAAAAGGTAGAGTTTCTCTCCATCAATCAAGGCTATGGCAAACATACCTCGAAGATACTCTATAAATGCAACTCCCCATTTAAGGTAAGCGGCTATGATAACTTCAGAATCACTCTGTGTTTGAAAGTCAAAGTTTAACTCCTCTCTTAGCTCTTTAAAGTTATAGATCTCGCCATTGAAAGAGAGTAGTATATCTTTGTGTTTGAGAGGCTGACGGCTTCTTGTGTCTCTATCTGTTATGGAGAGGCGTTGATGGGCAAAAAAAAGATTTTTTCTCCGCTCAATACCGCAAAAATCAGGTCCACGATGGGAGAGTTTTCCAAGAGCATATTTTGCCTGTGCATCATCATATTTGCCTAAGATTCCAAAAATTGCACACATGGCGTATCTCTCCTTTTTAGTGATGCCATTATATAATAATTTAAAAGAAAATAAGTATGATAATAGCAGTTAAATTATGCTAAACTTACCAATCAAAGAGTAAGAGATCTAAAGAACAAGGAGTTTTGGATGAATGAAATTTATCAATTAGCTATTGTCGGTGCAGGACCTGCAGGAATTGCAACTGCTGTGGAGAATTATCTACTTGGAGTAAGAGATATTATACTTCTTGAAAAAGATGAAAATCATAATGCAACCATACGAAAATATTACAAAGACAACAAGCGTGTTGATCTTGAGTGGAAAGGTCAAAAAGTTGAACTTGATGGTAACATCTACTTTATAGATGGTACAAAAGAGACAACACTCGATTTTTTTGATGAGATACTTAAAAATCACTCTGTTGCACTACAGACGCATGTTGAAGTGACGGGTATTGAGAAAAAAGATGACTATTTTGAAGTATATATGGCTGGAAAAAGCATTCACGCAAAATATGTTGTCGTCACTATTGGTCGTATGGGGAAACCAAACAAACCAAGCTATAAGATTCCACCTGCTATTCGTAAAAAAGTGAACTATACAATAGATGAGTGTGGGAGTGATGAGAAGATTTTAGTTGTTGGCGGAGGAGATAGTGCTGTTGAGTATGCAGTTGATTTGAGTGGTAATAATGATGTAACAATCTGTTATCGTCGGGAGACATTTCGTCGTGCAAATCCGACAAATCAAAGGGATATCGAAAACGCTATAGCACATAATGAAGTTCATCCTATTTTGGGTGTAAACATTGATGGAGTTGAAGCTACAGAAGATGGGAGGATAAAGATACTTTTTTCTGAGATTGAACCAGAAATCTATGACAGAGTTATCTATGCAATTGGTGGGACAACACCAAGTGCCTTTTTATTAGGTTCAGGCATCAAAGAAGAGGATGGTAAACCGGTTCACGATGAGCATTATGAGACAAATATAGAAGGACTCTTTGTAGCAGGTGATATCACGCAGGAGAGTGGAGGCAGTATTGCTCTTGGATTAAATCAAGGTTATGCTATAGCGTGCCGTATTAAACATTTTTACTCTTGTAAACATTAATAAACTTGATTATAATCATAACACTAATGACTTGAAAGAGGGATGCTAAAATGAAAGCATAGTAGTGTAGTTTATCAATTGAGTTGGCGCTGTAGGCAAGTGTTGCCATCGCAATAAGAAGTGTAAGCGGCATTGCGTGAGAGAGACCAAGCAGAAGAGAATCCCAAGCTCCCAAATCTTTAATAAAAACCAAAGAGGCAAAAACACGCATCAAAATCATAACAACAGTAATAACAACCGCCTTCTCAATAAGTCCAGCAAGCAAAAGCGCATCCAAGTTAAATGAGCTTCCAATGTGAATAAAAAAGATAGGAATAAGCAGTCCAAAACCAAAAGAGGCAAGTTTTTCGGGAAGTTCATGTTTGTGCTCAAAAAAAGTCGGAATGAAGATACCAGCCAAGAACGCTCCAAATGCAAGCTCAAGATGTAGGTAGAGCATAGCCCCGACAAGTAGAAAAAAGACCCCCATACTTAGGCGAATATCTTGTTCTTTGTTATCTTTGTATGGCATAAGTGCAAGTGAGACCTTTGGAGACCACCAAAAAAGCAGCTGCATCGCACGAAAAATAAGAAACATAAAAAAGATAAAGGCAATGAGCGCTACAATCGTTTGAAAAAGCCCAAGCCCAATACCAGACTCTAAAGCCGCCGAGGTAATCGTTAAAATCACAATACTGACTACTTCACCGATACCACCAACAGTCATAGAGAGTGTAATCCAAGGGGTTTTACCATACTCTTTTGCCAAAGAAGCCACAAGCCCGACAGAGATAAGCGGTAGGAGTACCATAAAGATTTTCCCAAGGTGAAACTGCATGGAAAAGGCGATGGAGAAGAGGTATAAAAAAGTTAGATAGAGTGCTACTTTTTTAATGGTGTGAGCTGGTGTTTTAAGTACATTTTTAAGATTAATCTCTGTTCCGGCTATAAACATCAAGTATAAAAATCCAAGCTCTGCAACAATGTCAAAAAGGTGTTCATTATGCAAGAAACCGACATAACCAAGCAGAGATCCTAAGATAATCTCGATAGGAGTAGTAGGGAGTTTTAAACTCTTTGCAAGAAAGGGGGAGAACATAATGATAAGCGATATTGTTATAATTAAAATGATATTATCGCTTGGAGTTTGTGTCATAACTTAGCCCACTACACTCTTAGCAATATTAAATCCCAAAGCATTTAACATTTCAAGGTCTTTATTCATAGCTCTTCCCGTAGTTGTCAGATAGTTACCGATAACTATAGAGTTTGCACCTGCATCAAAGATCTCATGTTGACGATCACCAAACATAACCTCTCGTCCACCTGCAACCATAATGCGTTGAGCTTGAGGAATCATCTTGCGTGTCAGCTTGATAAGCCGAAGTGCTTCATCGACTGTGAGCAAATTAGGTGAGAGTTGCAGTGCTTCATTGTGATGATAGAAGTTAATTGGTACGGAAGTAGGGTTGAGTGATGCTAAAGAGTTGAGCATAGAGACTCTATCATCCTCAGATTCTCCAAGACCAAAGATCCCACCGGCGATAAGAACCATACCTGCTTTGTTTACATTTTGACAAGTCTCATAACGCTCACTCCATGGATGTGTTGAACATATTTTCAGGTAAAAGGATTCACTTGTTTCAAGATTATGATTATAAGCTTTGATACCTGCTTCTTTTAAGACTAGAAGTTGCTCTAGCGTTGCCGTTCCATTGCAGGCGATGAGGCGTAGTTGAGGTGCAACTTTTTGGACTGCGTGAGCCGCTTTGCAAACAAAGTTAACTGTTTTATCGTTGAGTCCTTTATCGGCAGTAACCAAACAAAATCCAAGAGCTCCGTTGTCTCGTGCCGCAATAGCCTCTTTTTGAATCTCTCCAATCGGTTTTTGTATGTAACGCTCAATATCTGCTTTATAGCGGACACTCTGCGAACAAAATTTACAATCTTCTTTACAGGTACCGCTATTGATATTACAGATGGAGCATAGAAATATTTTTTTATTCACTATTTTTGCCTTTTAAATTCATAACTCTTCTTAAGGGAAAATGTATCTTTTTTCTTTTGAGTATAGTAGTTTACTATAAATTTATTTGATTTAACTTCAAGTATGGCACACTCTGAGAGTGCTTTTTTTCTTGCACAAACTTCACCGGGATTAAGATAAAGTGAACCGCTTTTAAACTCCACTTCAAACTGGTGCGTGTGTCCAAAGATGATAACCTCTGCATCAGATGTCATATAAAATGGAAGATGCATTAGTTTAAAAGTAGTCTCTGCGAGTTTAAAATAGTAAGGCTCTTGAACAAGATGAAAATTGTTATGATGGCACATTAAGTGAGTATCATTGTTTCCATAGACTGCGATGTAGCGTTTGGTGCAGTTTGCTAGAAGTTCAAGTATCTCATACTCAACAATATCACCGGCATGAATGATAAACTCAGCCCCATTTTCTACAAGAAAATCAAGGGCTTTTTTTGCCTTGTTGATTTTAGAGTGAGTATCTGAGAGCAGACCTATCTTCATAACTGTTTTTACTTGTCTATCTCTTGGCGTGGAGTGCGTGTTTTACATTTAATGCACTCATACACCTCTTTGTTTCTGTATGTTCGAGGAGCCAAAACACCTTTACAGCCTCTCTCTTTACACTTGATGGTCGTTGGCTCAAACTTGGAGATAAATTTACAATCAGGATAGTTCTCACATCCCCAAAAAGGTCCTCTGCGTGAGTTTTTAAGTGAAATTTTGCCATTACAATCAGGACAAGGTGTTTTACTTATTTTCTCTTCAACATTTATGCTTTTTGTGTTTTTGCACTCTGGGTAGTTAGAGCATGCTAAAAACTGACCGTTACGACCATTTTTAACAACCATATCAGAATCACACTTCTCACATTTCTCCTCTGAGGTCTGTTCTTTTTTCTCTACAGCGTTCCCCTCTTCATCACACTGCTCTGTGTATTTGCATTTAGGAAAGCCACTGCAAGCGATAAACTGACCAAAACGACCTGAACGAAGAAGCAGTTCTGAGTCGCATTTAGGACAGTTACGCCCTAATGGCTTAGCAACTTTAAGCGATACTATCTTCTCTTTTCCCTCTTCTATCTGCACCATAAACTCTTCATAAAAGTCAATTAAAAGCTTTTGCCAATCCTCTTTGCTTTGGGCAATCTCATCGAGTTTTTTCTCCATAGTTGCCGTAAAGTTAATATCTACGATATTGTGAAAGTGTTTCTCTAAAATCTCCGTTACGGTAAAAGCAATCTCTGTGGGAATGATCTGTTTTTTCTCTATTGTCACATAGGTACGGCTTGAAAGTGTTGCAATGGTCGGTGCGTAAGTTGATGGACGACCAACACCTTCGATCTCAAGCTTTTTAATTAGACTAGCTTCGGAGTAGCGTGCCGGAGGTTCTGTGAAGTGCTGTTCCGGTTTGATGCTTTGAGTCTCTGCTCTATCTCCCTCTTTGAGAGTTGGAAGAAGTCTATCTTTGTCTTCTGTGCCTGTTACCGCATAAAAACCGTCAAAAATGAGTCTCCTCCCACTTGCACGATACTCATTTTCACGACCTCTAAAGATGATACTTTGCTGCTCAAAAAGTGCATCTTCCATCTGACATGCCATAAAACGCTCATAGATAAGACGGTAGAGTTTTATCTCATCTGGCTTAAGATATTTTACCGCCACCTCTGGAGTAAACTGAAGCATAGTAGGGCGAATAGCCTCATGAGCCTCTTGAGCACCTTTTGCTTTTTTTGTATAAACTTTCGGATTTTTCGGAAGATATTTTTTACCGTAACGATTCTCAATGATACCGCGAACCGCACCAATAGCTTCGCTTGCAAGGTTGAGTGAATCGGTTCTCATATAGGTGATGACCCCCGATGTGCCATCTGGAGTTTTTACACCCTCATAGAGAGTTTGTGCAATCATCATCGTCTTTTTTGGAGTGAAGCCTAGTTTACTAGATGCAGTCTGTTGTAGTGTTGAGGTCATAAATGGTGGAGGTGTTGAACTTTTTCTCTGTTTTATCTCAATCTTTGCTATTGTAAAATCATCAGCTTTAACACTTGCCGTAATTGCGTGAGCCTGCTCTTTGTTCTCTATGGAGAGTTTTGAGAGTTTTTTGTTTTTGTGACTGATGAGATTTGCATCAATGTCTGTTTTAAAAACAGTATTGATTGACCAGTACTCTTGCGGTACAAATGCCTTTATCTCACGCTCACGATCTACTACTAGCTTGAGCGTTGAACTCTGAACACGCCCGCCACTAAGACCTTTTTGAATCTTTGAAGCCAAAAGAGGAGAGAGTTTATACCCTACTATGCGATCAAGAAGACGACGAGTTTGTTGAGCATTTACCATATACATATCAATCTTGCGTGCAGATTTCAAAGCCTGTTTTATGGCATTTTTTGTGATCTCATGAAAGACAATACGCGGTAGTTCTTCTGGATTTTTTTTGATCGCATGTGCAATATGCCACCCAATAGCTTCTCCTTCGCGATCCTCATCGGTTGCGATATAGATAGTATCGGCTTTTTTCGCTTTTTCGCGTATCTCTTTGACGATTGCAGCATTCTCTTTTGCCACGGAGTATGTTGGAACGATTTGGTGATGCTCTTCATCTATAGTAATTCCAAAACGGGATTTTGGCAAGTCACGGATATGCCCTTTTGATGCTATTACATCATAACCTTTACCTAAAAAGTTCTTGATTGTACGAGCTTTAGCAGGTGATTCGACGATAATTAAGTTCAATGCGTTTTCCTATATATAGTATAGCTATTTATTTTTTGATTGTGAAAGTGTATCTAAAAAATATAAAATTGTAAAAATTAAAAAAATTTCTAAAGTTATTTTTTTAGCTGACGATATTACTATAGTCTTGGGCAAGGATGCCCAAAGATAAATAAAAAAAGGATTTGTTATGGGTTTTAGAATTAACACAAACACCGGTGCAATGAATGCGTGGCGTAATGCCACAATGAATGGCAGTCAGCTTGATAAAAGCTTAAATAGATTATCTTCAGGTTTAAGAATTAATCGTGCTGCTGATGATTCAGCGGGGTTGGCACTTGCCGATAAACTCTCCGCTCAATCTCAAGGTCTTGGACAAGCGATGAGAAATGCAAATGATGCAATCGGTCTTGTTCAGACTGCTGATGGTGCATTGCAAGAGTACACAAACATTGCTCAGCGTATTAGAACACTTGCAGTTCAAGCTGCCAATGATACGCAAGCCACTGCTTCAAGAAGCTATATCCAAACTGAGATTGATCGTCTTATCAGTTCTGCTAGCTTTATCAATACACAAACTAAATTTAATGGTAAATCTATCTTTACAGACAGTAGTTTTACTTTTCATATTGGTGCCTATAAAGGCGAAATTACAAAAACTATCATTAACTCTATGACGGCATCAAGTATTTTAGGTTCTGCGAATGTTAGTGTTCAGTCTGCTGCGGAAGCGACAATCGGTGAAATGGATACCGCAATCGCAACAATCAATACCTTAAGAGCGAAATTAGGTGCTGCGCAAAATCAACTTGAATCTACAGTTAGAAATAACTCTATAACACAAGTTAATATTACTGCTGCTGAATCTCAAATTCGTGATGTTGACTTTGCTGCTGAGTCTGCAAACTTCAACAAAAGAAATATCTTGGCACAATCTGGTTCATACGCAATGAGCCAAGCAAATGCCGTACAACAAAATGTCCTTAGACTGTTACAGTAGTATGGTGTAATACCTCTTTAAAACTAAGCCTTTTTCGGCTTAGTTTTTTCTATCTCTTTTAAAAAATCTTCCAAATACTCTTTATAATATGCTATCAATTTAGTCAATTGTGTAGTTAGTAGCTTACTAAGTTTTTTGATATGTTTTTTTGGATTATCAATCTCTTTTGTATTGATAAAATCAAAGATATATCCGCTGACCATCTCTATGTAAAGGCTAATGACTTTATCTGTATCTCCTACTTCATCTCTCCCATCTTCGGACAAGATATCCATAAATAAGCCAAGAAGTTCATAATGAAATCTATCAAGAGAGCTAAAGTTTTTCTTCTCAAAAGAGTCAAGAAGATTTAAAATATTTGCAGCATGTTTAACTCTTTGTTGCACAATTTTTATCTCATCATTCAATAAGCCGACAGAAGAGAATTTCTCAAAAGCTTCCTGAAGTGATACATCTGGTTTTTTTACTCTATATTGAAGTTTAATATCTTCCACTCTTTTTGGACTTGCTTTATAAATAGCAGCACCGTTAGAGAGGTTATATGTTTTTTGCTCATCTGATTGTAGTTTGCTCAAAATTCCACGAAGTTCCGCTAAAGAAGCGATAAAGTGTGGTGTTGTCGGTACTTCATCTTGGAAGTTTCCTTTCGTGGCTAATACTGTTTCATGATAATTGATATCTTCTTCTAAGTCAAGCATATGGTCGATATCAAGCTTTTTGCTATGGATATGTTCAGAGAGATGTGTCTGCCCCGTGTCGGCATCAAGCGCCATATCAAGTCCAAGAGCATAGAGCTCTTGAGCTTGGAATTTTATAGCAAGTGCATAGCTCATAATGCCGACATTGGAAGCCGTAAGCTGACCATACTCTTTTTTTATGGTAGCTGCTGCTTGAAAAATATAGACATTGCTCTTTTTAAAAGCTTTTGCAAATTCCAAATAGGTAAAAGAGGCAAAAAAAACAATACAATCATCAAAAAAATCAATATTTTTAACATTTTCAAGATGCTTCATACTTGCTTGAAATCCATCAACATGAATGAGAATATCTGGTTTTATATCGTGTTTTTCTAAAAGACCCATAGTCGCACTAACGGCAATGACGGTAAAGTTGTTTTGATGTTTTTCTACCCACTCTATGTTGTTTTGAAGTGATGGTCCTGCCGCAAGCAAAAGAACAGGGTTTTTCTGAAAAAGAGCCACTTGGGAGAGAGCCTCAATATTTACATATTTATATCTATTTTTAATATAATTAAGTGGGTGTAAATATATCTGCATAACAGCTGAGTGCGGAAATTTGAGATAATCTTGTGAGATAATGACACTGTGAATTGTTTTGAGTTTTTCTGTTGAGTGGCTTAGGAGGTGAAAATATTTGAGATAATGGTTATAGATAGGCATCTCTCTTAAAAAGAACTGGATTTTATAGCGAAAAATATCTGGATCATCAAAGATAGAGAAGATAAGTGTCGCACCATTGTTTGATAACGCCTTATAATCTGTTACAAACAAAGAGAGATAAAAGAGCTCCAAATCATCTTCTATAATGAAATATGTATGAGCATTAAGCTTCTCATCTACTTTTGTAAGATGGAGACCAAGCCCTGTTCCCATAAAGATAAACTTATGGAGTTTTTTCATTGTTGTATCTTTGTTCGCAAACTGATTTGTATAGTTTACAATAGGTGCAATTGTAACAATTGCAGACTCTAAAGGGTTCATCTTTTCATATTTTTGAAGCATCGCTTCACTAAAAGAGAGATCTCTAAAAGTTTCAAACAGATTCTCTTTTTTGGAAAAATCAATATGCTCTTTTACCATCTCTGCGTGCTTGTTGCTATCCATATTGTAGAGCCATTTTCCACTCTTGGTCTCTACTACATCAAAGTAACCCTCCTCTTTATATTCAAGCTCATATCTTGGCGTGTAGTATCTATTTTGCAGTGCATTTTCAAAGGCTGTAAGTTGGTTATAAAGAGCTTGATATTTTGCTTGAAAGTAGAGCATATTATCTTCATAGGTGTTTTTCGCATGGGTTTGGATTGAGGAGTTATTCATAACTTTCCTTGAATTAAAAATGTAGCAAAGTCAAAATCGAATTGTGTATCTATATCTACCGACTCTCTTTGTTCCATAATATAAGCATATATATTTTTCTCTAAAAAAAATGTATTGTGCGTTAAGAGTAGTTCTCTTTTTGCTATATAGATTGCACCGTTGAGTCTATAGTACTCTTTGAGTTCCTGACTGCGTAAATTTAGCAATTTTTGATCCAAAAATCCTGACATACTGTTGTTCTTCCCAAGGGTATTGCTCCACAATGGAGAGTGTTCGACCTCACAAACAGATATGACGCCGTCAGCCTTCTGGCAAGCCAAGAGTTCAATCGCTTCATCTATATGTCTTTTCTCACGCAGGGGACTTGTCGGTTGTAGAAGTACAATATAGTCATAATTAGAAAATATACTTAGGGTATGTTTGATGACATCTATACTGCTTGCTGTGTCATGGGCTAGCCTATCGGGTCTCTTAATGGTTTTTAGAGAATTTTGTTTTGCTATTGAGAGTATCTCACTATCATCACTTGAGACAACTACTTCATCAAGATATCTGCTCTTTTTAGCAGCCTCAATGCTCCATGTAATCAAGGGTTTTCCCGCTAAGGGCAAGATATTTTTACAAGCAAGGCGTTTGCTGCCGCCTCGTGCAGGAATAACAGCTAAAAAAGTTTTACCATCAAGCATAAAAGATCTCTCCATACTCATTTTGAGCCTGCTCAAAGTCGCTTATGCGTCCAATGTCAAGCCAATACTCATGAATAGGAAAAGAGATAGATTTGAGCTTATCTTCAACAATAGTGTTAAAGAGTGTCGGCATATCATAAAACTCATTTTTTGCAATATATTCAAAAACCTGTGGAGAGAGTACATATATGCCGGCATTGACAAAAAACTTATGGATAGGCTTCTCTTCAATAGAGACGATCTTACTCCCGTCTGTTTCGATGACACCGTAAGGTACCTGATAATCATACTCTCGAACACACATTGTCGCTACTGAACGCTCCATCATATGGAAGTCAAGCAGATGTTCAAAGTTGACATTTGTAAGCAGATCGGCATTCATCACAAAAAATGGTTCTTGCGGTCTCTCTTGCATAAGTGAAAGTGCTCCTGCCGTACCTAAGCGTTTTGTTTCTTCGATATATTCAATATTTACGCCAAGAGTTGCACCATCACCAAAATACTCTTGTATCATCTCTGCTTTATAGTTGACGCTAATAGTAATATTTACAAATCCATACTTTGCAAAATTCTCTATAATAGTCTCTAAAATAGGTTTGCCTCCAACCTTTAACAGTGGTTTTGGTACATCCTGCGTGAGAGGATGGAGTCTTGTGCCGAGACCGCCTGCCATTAGAATGACACGATTGCTTTTTGCATTTGTCTTTAAGAGGTTTGAGAGCTCTTCTATTTTAACAACTCTTCCTTCATCATCAACGATGGGAATTTGATAGATCTGTTTACGAATGGCTTTTTGAATGATGAGCTCTTTTGAGTCATTGATATTTGCCAAAGTCGGCTCTTTAAAGTAAAGCCCCTCTATGGTGGAGTCCAAAGTAAGACAGCTTAAGAGTCCACGACGAATATCGCCATCGGTCAATGTGCCTACAACTTTTTCATCTTCATCGAGTACAATGGCAATACGCATAGCGCCTTTGTCTATTATCTCTAAAGCCTCTTTGATACTAGAGTTTTTTCTTAGTGAGATATCTGCATAATTATTCACTACAATCCTTTACGGTATGAAATTTTTTTATTAAAAGATTTTGCAGAGAAACAGTTCTTAAAACCTCTGTGATTTGTTGTGATGTCTCATGGGAAGATCCATAGGGATTTATACTGTGTTGCAGTTTCTCTTTTAGGGTTGGTCTATATATCTGTGCTATTGCTTTTTGAATACTCTGTTTATCAATAGAAACATCAATAACAGATACCGCTTGGAGCCGTCCCTCTTGACGCTTACCGATATTTATAGTCGGTTTTTGAAAGCTAGGTACTTCCAAAATACCGCTTGAACTATTTCCTACAACGCCATCAACATACCGTATGGCACTAAAATATCGAAGTTGCCCAAGAGATGTAAAGGCAATAGCATTGGTATGTTTGCCGATAAATCTATCTATCATGGAGTTGATGACGGCACCTCCCGTATCGGCATTTGCTTTGGTAAAAATAAGGAGCGTATCATCAAGGCATTGAAGTGCATCTAAAAGCTCTTGAAACTGTTCTCTTGGAGAGATTGTGGCGAGTGTCTCTGGATGGTAGGTTATAAGGAGGTTTTTTTCTTTGAGTTTTATACCTATGGAATTTTCAAACTCTTCTCTACTTAGAAGTTTGAGTTTTTTAATATTTTCAACACCAAGTGCTCCGACATTATAGACTCTCCAAGGCTCTTCACCCATCTGTAAAACTCTTTTTTTGTACTCCTGCGTTGCAGTAAAGTGAAGATGTGACAGTTTTGTAATTGCGTGACGCAGAGCATTATCTATGGCTCCTTGTGTTACCTCTCCCCCATGAATATGCGCTATTGGAATGTGCAACATTGTAGCTGTTGTTGCAACACTAAGCATCTCATACCTATCTCCTAAGATAACAACTATATCAGATTTTAGCTCCGTAAGTGTTTGCGTAAGCTCTGTTTGCAGTTTTGCCATGGCAAAAGAGTTGCTTTGTGGTCTGTTTTCCTCAAGACAAAGAGGTATCTTTGTATGAATAGTAAAACACCTCTCTACCTCTTCATAGGTGTTGCCAAAACTTTGAGAGAGATGAGCCCCCGTTACTATGAGTTGTAGCTCTAAATTCGCATCGGCATTAACTTTTTCCATCAGAGGTTTTAGTAGTCCATACTCTGCACGCGTTGCAGTAACAAAGGCTATCTTTCTCATATTGTCTCATCTTTGGCATAATTTTTTTTTGCGATTTTTCCTAAAATCTCATCCCACTTCATAGGGCTTATTCCACTAGCGGGGCGTTTGACATCAAGATTGTCTTCACAGAGAACTTCCCCTTTTTTAATCTCTTTTGCCGCAACGATACTCTTACGCGTTGCTATGATATTTTCTGTCTCACTTGGAGATGGTTTTTTCTCAAAAGAGCCAAGTGCTTTTTCGATATTGCGGATGGAGCGTACCATCGCTTTGAGCTCATCCGGCTCTAAAGAGGCTTTATGGTCAGGGCCGGGTAGTGTGCGTGAGAGGGTAAAGTGCTTCTCTATTACACTTGCCCCCATCGCAACAGATGCTATGGGTACATCAATGCCTAAGGTATGGTCGCTGTAACCAACAGCTACACCAAACTCCCTCTCAATACTAAGCATAGCTCGCAGGTTTACATCTTCTAAAGGTGTCGGATACATTGTATTTGCGTGTAGTATAGTAATATTTTCTCTTTTTGTTCCGCCTCCAAGAAGAGTATAAAAAGCATCTCTTATCTCTTGCATAGTTGCCATTCCTGTTGAGAGAACTACTTTTTTATCAAGCTTTGCAATAGCACGCAAGTAAGGCAGATTGGTAATCTCTCCACTTGGAATTTTAAAAATCTCTAAACCCAAATCATCTAAAAGTTCTACACTCTCTAAATCAAAAGGTGTAGAGAGAAATGTAATGCCCCTGCTTGTGCAATACTCCATAAGCTCTCTATGTGCTGCGGTATCGAGTTCAAGTCTTTGAAGCATCTCAAACTGTGATTCATTCTCTTCTTGCATACTCTTTTGCTGATAGAGTGCTTTTTTAGCATTTTTGCTAACAACTCTCTTGGCTTTGAATGTTTGAAACTTTACCGCATCGGCACCGGCATCACTAGCGACATCGATGAGTTGTTTGGCAAGCTCTATAGTGCCGTTATGGTTTACACCGGCTTCGGCAATAACAAAAACTCTCATTTTACAAGACTCCCGGCTTTTATAAACCCCTCTAAAACGATCCCCTCTTTTGTAGTTACACCGCTCCCGACAAAGCTATTGGCTTTTACGAGAACAGCACCATTGAGTATAGAAGCTGTCGATATATGACAATTATCTTCTACTGCACTATCATGCTCTAGAACTGCTTTGGAGTTGATGATGCAGTTTTTTCCAACTTTTGCACCTGCATTTATAAGGGCGTGATGCATAACAACCGTCCCCTCATCGACTGTTGCGTGTTGTGAGCAGTAGGCAAGAGGAGAGATGATTGTCGGAATGGTAAAATTAAGGGCCTTGAGCTTTTCAAAAAGTTTGATACGAACAGAGTTTGATTTTATATGTCCAATAGTGACAAAAGCATACCTGTAACGCTTGCGTAACTCCTCCAAATCATCATCACAACCGATTAGCGGGTAGTTAAAAATAGCTTGAGATTCCCCTGCAAATTTTTCAATAATGCCGGCTATTTTAAAGCGTTTTTCCTGCTCTATGACATCAATGACACCTCTACAGTGCCCACCGCCACCTATCAATAAAATCTCTTCTCTTATCTGTTTCATCTTCAAAACACTCTATGGTTGAGAGTGCTTTGAAGAAGCTACTTTTCAAATAGTTAAAAAAATGATGCTTAGGCAAGGGGGAGGTATGCTCCCTTGCCA
>JANEIH010000076.1 GCA_024513425.1 Sulfurimonas sp.
ATCTACTTTTAGACGCAACCCTTTAATATGTGATACGGGGTAAGCAAAAGTGAGTCCTTGTCCTTCACCTGTAATGTCAAGTTTTGTTAGTATTGCTTTTATAATTCTATCGACATTTTTTTCTTTGGTGATAAACATCAAATTTGAGTCTGTAAAATCTGCGTGAAGACGATGGTAAAAGTTATCCATTTCAGCAGGACCCATACCGTGTGCTTCCATTATCGTAACACCTCTTGCACCTGCTTCTTTTGCAGCCAAAAGTGCCTCTTCTGTTTTCTCTTTTGGCACAACAACATGTACAGCAGAAAATGCCATATCATAAGAGTGAGACTCCTTTATTCCTTCGACATTAATTGTTGAGAGTTTCATATTGTGTACATCTTCAAGCGCATGACGCAGTTCATTAAGATGAATCTGCTCTTTTTCTTGCTCACCTTTTACGCCAATTTTTTCAGTTATCACTCCATAAAGCATGACTGTAAGTATTGGAAAGAGTGAAGCAAAAGCGATAAGTCCAAAACCGTCAATTAGCGAATCACGCCCGGGAATATTTGTAGCAAGACCTAGCCCAATAGCAGTGACAAGAGGTACAGTTATGGTCGAAGTTGTAACCCCGCCACTATCATAAGCAATAGGAATGATATATTTTGGTGCCAAGAATGTAAGTATAATTACAAAAAGATACCCCACCATAACATAATAGACTATCTCACCACCTACAACAATTCTGTAGGCTCCCAAAGAGATACCAATGGCAACACCAAGAGCAACAAAAAGGCGCAGAACGAAGTCATTTATTTTACCATCACTGATCTCTTTTGCCTTTCTCGCAATAGCTGTCAAAGAGGGTTCTGCCATAGTTGTTGAAAAACCGATAAGAAAACCAAAAGAGTAGATAATAATGTTGCTATCATACTGCATAAGCTCATACGCCATCATCTCACCAACAGAGAAGAGTCCCATCTCCAAACCAACGATGAATGCATCAAGCCCTAAGATAACAAGCGCAAAACCGATGATTACCTGTTTTAAATTCTCTATGGGTTTTTTTAAGATAATGTACTGAAAAAAGAAAATGACCGCGAGAATAGGTGCAACATCCAACGCAACACTAAAGAGATCTTTAAGAATATCAAGAAAATTGAGATCAAAGGCATATGCATTATCTGCCGTAACTGCTTCAGGAAGAGGGGCAAGGAGTAGTTCTGCGTGCACAGAAGGCTCAATAAACTCATAAACAATGATGCCGTAAATCTGTACAAAAATCATAGGAGTAAGAGATGCAAAAGCGATAAGTCCAAAACCATCTAAAACAGGATTTCTTCCTTTAATAGTAGATGCAAGCCCTATTCCTAGAGCTGCAACAAGTGGAACGGTAACTGTTGAAGTTGTTACCCCTCCAAGGTCATAGGCAAGTCCTATAATCTCTCGGGGAGCGAAGGCAGTTGCAACTACAACTAAAATATATCCACTAATAATATAGTAGTGGATAGGATGTCCTTTAATGATACGCCAAACACCCAAAACAATGGCAAAGCCTACTGAAAAAGCAACTACCATTCTCAACGCTGTTGCATCGATGCGTCCGGAACTGATACTTGCTGCTTTTTGAGCGATGACAATAAGAGCAGGCTCAGCTACAGTAGTACCAAAGCCTATCATAAAGCCAAAAACAATGATCCAAAAAGTTGATCCTTTGCGTGCAAACTCACTAGCAAGTCCCTCACCGACAGGAAAGATTCCAACTTCAAGACCAAGTAAAAAGAGAGCAAGACCAACACCTACAATTGCTAGACCTACTGCTGTACTTAGCCAATTGTCAGGCACACTTTGAATAATGGCAAGCTGAAAAAACATGATAACAAGCACAATCGGCAAAAGGTCACGAAAAGACTCTTTTAAAAGCTGTAGAAAAGTTTTAATATTTAACAATTATTACCCTTATATATTTTTTGCAATAATAGCAAAAATTATTCTATCTAGTCAGTCCTGAAAAACCAAAAAATTAACCAGAACTCTAATTTTAACTTTCCAATTCTACCATAACTTCAATAGTAGCGAAAAAAGCTGTAAATATTGTTCTCTGTGTTGCTGCTTTTGTTGCATTAAAGCATAGAATATCACTGCAATTCTAAGTAAAATAAGAAGCTGGATGAAGTTATTCATCCATTTTTTCATATTGAATGCTGAAGCAGCCAACAGAAGGTTCATTTGATCTCCAATAAAGCCTTTGAGATAATTTATTGCCATCCTATGGTCTGATTTCACATGACCTATGATAGGTTCAATAGCGGCACGCCTACGGAACTTTTCTCGTTTTATCTCTTTTTGATATTTGCTGTCTCGTTTGAGCACTTTACCGGGGATAGAAATTGTTACACCAAGTACCTCTTTTTGTCCTTGATAACCTCTATCGCATATTGCTTCTTGAATAGGGTTCTGTCTATTTGATTGTGCTGATGTAAGTGCAGCTTCAAGTGTTTTAGAATCATGTTCATTTTTTTCATGAGATGCAACTCCCACAATTACACCACCATTTTTTGTAGTGACAAGAGAAGCTTTAGTACCATATTCCCATTTTTTATGGTCTTTTCCTTTACCTACTGCATAGACATGTGGTTCATGTAAAGAGTAGATTTTATTTTTAGAATCTTTAGTTTGCAGTAGTACACGCATATAGAGATAAAAAATCTCAGTATATTTTTTATGTTGTTCTTGTGTAAAGTTACGGTCTAAATCTCTGATGAGTGTTTTTGCAATTGTTTTTAATCTTTTCATAGCACTTCGTGCTTTTTTTATCTTTCTTGGGTGTCTAAAAAAACGCAGTGAGATACGATGTCCTTTAATCTCTTTCATATAGGTGCGTCTGAGTTGTATGCTTTCTTCTTTGGCAATCTTTTGGAGGCGGTTTATTATCTTGATAGCAAGTTTACCATCTGTAGGATAGGTAATATTATTCTCCTGGACTGTTGTATCAACAATAACTTGTTTCTCCTCTTTTGCATCGCCATGTAAATCAACACTCACTTTAAAAATGAGTTGCATCCCTTCTGCACCTATACGTTTACGGA
>JANEIH010000054.1 GCA_024513425.1 Sulfurimonas sp.
GAACAATTTAAATTTAACAATCAATTTATGATAAATACAAATGATGGATACTATTACGCAGAAGGTGCAAGAGATATATTAGCTAATCATCATGAAAAAAATGATTTATCACCTGTAGATACAGCTATGTCCGAATTAACAGCACTTATAGCTAAAGTTTTACCATTTAGTTTTGAAACTATTATATTGTATATGCCATCATTTTTAGCTTCACTTTTGGTTATACCTATTATATTAATTGGTAAAAATCTAGGAAGATTAGAGGTTGGGTTTATAGCTGCTATTTTTGCTTCTATTGCATGGTCTTATTACAATAGAACTATGGTAGGATATTATGATACAGATATGTTAAATATAGTATTTCCTACATTCTTCTTATGGTCGCTCATTTGGGCTATAAGGACACAAAAAAATATATATATACTTATAACATCACTTGATATTATTGCATATAGATGGTGGTATCCTCAAAGTTATAGTTTGGAATTTTCATTTGCTGGAATGATTTTAATATATATTTTTTATCAATATATTTTAATGAAAAAGATGAAAAAAAATAGCAATGATTATAGATCTAAAAAATCGGAGTACAGATATGATTTAACACTTCTTTCATTTATGATATTTGCTATGAGTGGTTTAGATGGCTATATAAGACTTATTATAGTTTCAGTCCTGTTTACTATCTTGGTGGCTAAAAAAGATATTGTTTTAAAATATCTATATTATATATTTGCAATAGCAGTTCTACTATTTTTTATTACAGGTGGATTTGATCCTATTTGGTATAAATTAAAATATTATGTTTTTAAAGATAGTGTTTCAAGTGTAGGTGAAATTCTAAAATTAAACTTTTTTACTGTAAATCAAACAGTAAGAGAATCAAGTGCCATACCTTTTGAAATATTTGCAAATAGAATAAGTGGTCATACTGCTATATTTATGGCATCTATTATTGGATATATACTCTTAGCTTACAAATATAGAGTTATGCTATTGGGACTCCCTATGATAGCACTTGGATTTTTAGCATATAATGGGGGGCTTAGATTTACCATTTATGCTGTGCCTATATTTGCTTTGGGGGTAGGGTATTTAATATATATGCTTAGTTTATTGTTATCAAATAAAATTGAAAAATATTTATTAATGGTTGGCTTAACAATGATTATACTTATCCCTAATATTATACATATTATCGAATACAAAGTTCCAACTGTATTTACAAAACAAGAGGTAGATGTTTTAGCTAAACTTAAAAATATAGCCTCAAGGGAAGATTATGTAGTTGGATGGTGGGATTATGGCTATCCTATACGATACTATTCGGATGTTAAAACCTTAATAGATGGTGGAGCACATAAAGCTAATAGTGATATCTTTAATGTTAGTTTTATATTAACTTCAGAGCAAACACAAAGTGCCAATATGTCAAGACTAGCAACAGAATATACTGAGAAAAAATATAATGGCGATATCAATAGAACAATCATAGCTCAGATGATATTAGATTATGGATATAACGATTCAAACGATTTTTTAACATCGCTCCAAACAGATATAAAACTCCCATCTAAAACAAGAGATATATATCTTTATCTACCAAATAGAATGTTAAATATATATCCAACTATTAGATTATTTTCAAATATAGATTTGATGAATGGAATCAAAGGAAATCCTCCATTTTTTTATAAAACAAGAAAATTTAGAGACAATGGCTCAAGTATTAATTTTGAAAATGGTATAAGTTTAGATAAAAAAACAGGAAAATTAAATATTGGACAAAGTAGTGTTACAATAAATAGATATGTTACAACCACATATACAAATGACAATAAATTAAAAACAAATATGACTGTTATCGATTCTTATTCAAATTATAATATTATCTATATGCAAAGTTATGGACAATTTTTAATTGTAGATGAACAAACTTACAACTCTTTGTATTTCCAACTTTTTGTCTTAGAGGATTATGATAAAAGTCTATTTGAGCCTACTATTTTAACACCACTTGCTAAAGTTTATAAATTAAAAAGATAGAGATATGATATATGAAAATAAAATTTAACTCTACTGCTAAGCCATTTTTTATATTGATAATTTCTCTATATATCAGTAGTGCGTATCTCTGGGCTGAAATATCAAAAACTAGCAAAGATATAGACCCCGCTTATAGAGGCACAATCTCTCCTATTTGTTTCAATACAACGCTAGATTTTGAGTGGTCGGGTAATCTCCCGCTTGTCTATCTAACTATAAATGGAAAAAAGTATAAGTTTCTCTTTGATACAGCAGCACCTACTATGTTGCCAAAAACATTAATAAAAGAGTTGAGGCTTAAGCCCATCGCAAATAGAGATAGACTTAAGGATTCTAGCGGTAAAGAGATTGGGGTCGGACTCTATAGGCTTCCAAGTCTTAAGATTAACGATCTAGAGTTTAAAAACTTTACTGTTCTCTCAAGTAATTTTACAACCATTTTCCCTCTTTCTTGTCTTGGGTTTGATGGCGTGTTGGGATACAATTTTCTCCAGTATGCAGTCATAAAGCTTGATTTGAAACATCAAAAAATTACTTTAAGCAATAAGCTTATGGATCATAAAGGATATATACCTATAGATATGAAATTTGAGCCAAGGCGTGGTCCGCTGATTCATCTAAACTTTGCGTTTGGCAATGCCTATTTTGAACTTGATACCGGAAACAATACAAATATCTTGCTAGGTACCACAAGCATCACAACAGAGATGAAAAAACTCAAATACCTCTCACGAGAAACACGCGGTGCTTTTGTTGCGAGTTTTGGTGGAGTAGATCAAAATAATAAAAAAGTCGATTATTTAGTTAGGAATTTTTCGATTGACAATAAAATTCCTATCAAATCTTTTCCTGTTACCGTCAATCAAAGTGGTGCTTTTTTAATTGGAGAAAAATTTTTAAAAAAATTTACTATTATCATTGATTTTCCCGATAAAAAAGCATATTTTAAACAGATAGAAGCAGGTGAGATTGATGAGAATTTTAGTAAAACATTTGGTTTTACTCCTATGTGGGATGGTAAATCCGGACTTGTCATAAGTGCCATTACCTCCAATACACCTGCGGAAAAATATGATCTAAAACCTGGAGACAAAATTATTTCACTCAATGGTATAAAAATGGACAAGCTCACCAAGGAGAGCTTTTGTAAGTTTATGTTTTCGTCTCAAAAAGACCCTCACTCATTTGAAAAACAAAAGAGTGTCAGGCTTGTTATACAGCGGGGAGAGCATAAACCAAAAGAGGTACAATTGATCTATTGAGGTATTATACTTGCATCTTTTCATAAATCTCTTGAAGGGCATCGGTAAAGAGCTTACTGTCATTAGGACATTTTGCCACGCGGTACTCTTTAAAACCAAGCTCTTCAGCAATCTCACGGTACTCAATATTAAGCTCAAAATCTGTCTCTGAATTATCTATTGTAAAAGCAATGGGAAAAATTACTACACCACGATTGTGTATAGTCTTGAGCGTATCCTCAAGTGAAGGTGTCAACCACTCCATACGCCCTATTTTTGACTGATAGGCAAGATGTACTTCATGAAAGTCTATTCCCTCACGCAACATCATCTCTTTAAGAATTCTCACATGACGGTTTATATGTTTTTCATAAACATCACCGGCATCGACTATCTTTTTAGGCAGACCATGTGCAGAGAAAATAATATCAAAATCTCTGTATTTCGCATCATACATACTCTCTTTGATTCGTTCTAGAATAGCCCTGTTATATTTTTCGTTTTCAAAGAAGTGTTTTATCTCAACTAGTAGAGCATCTGCACCTTTGTTGTGGTAGCATACTTCAAAATCTTCGAGTGATGATTTTGTTGTGGTGGTGGAGTATTGTGGATAGAGTGGAATTAAGTAAATCTTATCTATATCTTTACTGTTGAGTCGCTCTATTACTTCAGAGGCAAAAGGCGGAGTGTAACGCATAGCAAAATCTACAAAAATATGCTCACCAAGGCGTTCTTGCAGTTTTGTGACAAGTTTTTTAGTATGGTTTACTATGGGAGATTTTCCACCTAGTTGTCTATAGATCTCCTGAGAGCTTTCTGTACGGGTAAAGAGTATCATACCTCTGATAAATTTACGCAGTATTTTGCTCTTCATCGTCAATATATTTTTATCTGCAAACATATTTTTTAAAAAAACTTCAACCTCTTCAAGATTGTTTGGTCCACCCATATTGAGTAGAACTACTGCTCCTTTTGCCATTTTAATCCTCTTTAGCCCGCAGGCTTACATCATACATTAATTGTTGCAATGGCAGCATATCTTCATAAATTTTAAAGAGAGTATCTATTAATTTCTCGCCATTTTCTATCAAATGCGGATCTAAAGTCTTGTATGTTGCCATTCCCTTGTAGAGACTTAACTCCGCATTTCGCATCTCTTTATCAAACCCTCTCGGATAGCGTTTATACCCTTTTTCTATTATCTTATAACCTTTGGCAGTGATGCTCTCTAGTAGCTCACGCAGGTATGCCCGACATTCATCATCTGCAATATACTCACGATAGGCATCAAGCATAGGTTTTTCAAACCAACGAATACCTACCGCAACAAAAAGCTCTTCGGGAGAAAAATGCAGATAAAAAGAAGAACTCTGCATTCGTTTACCTGAGCCTTGCCAAAATATAATACCAATTCGGTGTTTAATAGGCGTTGTAATTGCATTTGGGCGTCTTGTATCGCGATAGATTCTAAAGAGTGATTTGTTTATCTTTGGAGAGAAGTTGATAGTAGGCTCAAGTGCCTGAAGATGTTCTCCAAACTCTTCAACGAAAGCCCTTGAGGGTTCGAGAATAAGTGTCTCATACTTCTTTTTGTGAAGTTCAAACCACTCTTTATTGTTATTTTCACGGATTAAGGCCAAAAAAGGAAGTGTCTCTTTGGAAAAGCCTTGAAAATTCACACGCAACTCCTATGCTATTTTTCTGTTTCTGTACGCAAGTGTAATGATGATAAAAATTATTGCATAGGTTATCGGCACAAAATCAGGAATCGGAACTGAGTCACCTTTTGCGTATGAGTGCATACCTGCAAGATAGTAGTTTACACCAAAATATGTCATCAGTACCGATGTAAATGCCAGAAGCGAAATAACACTGTAGTTAAATTGATTGTAAATCGATTTGATAAAACGCAAATGCACAACAATAGCATAAATCAGAATAGTTACAAGCGCCCATGTCTCTTTTGGATCCCACCCCCAGTAGCGTCCCCAAGACTCATTTGCCCAGACGCCACCTAAAAAGTTACCAATTGTAAGCAATACAAGACCGATAAGCAGACTCATCTCATTGATAGCATTAAGCTCTTTGATTGAGAGTGCTATCTGTTCACGGTTTGCTCCATTTCCAAAGATATAAAGCAGGAGTGTAATAAAGCCAAGCAATGCACCAAGCCCTAAGAAACCGTAAGATGCCGTAATCATACTCACATGAATACTTAGCCAGTAAGAGTTAAGTACCGGTACAAGATTTGTAATTTGCGGATTCATCCAATTTAAGTGCGCAACAAAGAGAATAAGCCCAGCTAAAATAGATGTTGAAGCCAATGTGATCGGTGATTGTCTTGAAAAGATAAAGCCAGCCAAAACTGTCGCCCAAGCAATATAGGTCATCGACTCAAATCCATTTGACCATGGAGCATGCCCTGAAATATACCATCGAAGTGCCAGACCGGCAGTATGTGCAATAAAGAAGATTGCCAGCAGTCCCAATGAGAGCTTATTTATTTGGAATTTCGGTTTTACAATTTTGATAAAATTCAAAACCAACAATACAAAACCAACAACAAAGTAAAGAGGCCAAAGAATTTCAAAAACATTGGAGTGATTGTAAAAAATCTCTGCTTTTATCTTCTCTTCCGGCGGATAAACGGCTGCACCGTAAAATTTTTGATACCGTGCTATCTCTGCAACACCCAGATCGCTTTTACTCCAATCTCCACTCTGCAAGGATGCATCAATCGCCGTAAAATAGTTGAGTGCCAAAGTCCTGATCTGCAGAGACTCTTTTTGTGGAAAGCTCTCTAGTGCATTAATAGTTGCATACCATTTATTATTTATATCATTTGGTTTTGGCCAGATTTTAAGCAATGAGCCTGTAAAAACCATATAGACAACATTCACTTTTTCATCAATTTCCAAAGCTTTTTTATCAAGTTTATTTCTATCTTTTGGTGCTTTTCTGCTTGCCTCATTAACCAAAGTCTCGATTTTATACCCACGCATAGCAACAGAATCTTGAAAAAACTGCGAAAAGGAGACATATTTTGCATCTTTTTTTGCACCTATTGCCATATTGATTTTAGGGTCACCTGTGCGGATAAGCTTTAGCTCTTTATAGATATCAGGGCGTATCATCATTCCTAAAATCACCTGATTTGGAGTTAGCTTTTCTCCGCCAACCTTTAGTGATGCACTCCTATGGATTTTTGCTAAAATCTCGGTTGATAGTGTATCGATTGGTTTCATTCTTCCTTTTGTATCTTGAACAATTAAAGTTCCAAACTTCTCTGCATGTGCTTTGTCAAAAGCTAAAATAGTCTTAATAGCAGGGTCTAGTTCAGCAGCTTTTGCAGGTGTAAAACTCAAAAGAACCCCAATTGCTAAAAATACAGGTACAATTTTACACGCTGCAATCTTTTTTGCTTTTACCGAGAGTTTGCCAAATCTAAACTTGCGTGAGAAGAGTACCCAAAACATCCCAAATGCCATCAGTGCATAACCAATGTATGTAGGCAGTGTGCCTGGATCATGGTTTACAGAGAGCACAGTTCCCTTCTCGTCTCTATCGTATGACGATTGAAAAAATCTGTAATTTTGATAATCTAAAATATGATTCATATAGATTCTGTATGGCATATGGACTCCATTTTTCTCATCAATAAGCTCCACTTTACTTGCATATGAGGCTGGGCTCATAGACCCGGGATAGCGATCAAGTTGAAAATTAAGGAGTTTGAGTTTAAATGGTAACACTATCACTTTTGAACCATATGCTACACTCACATTCACGCCATCAAGCATTAGCGTTGTTGGACGATTTCGCATACCTTTTTGCCCATATACTAAAAACTCTTTGCTTTTTGAACCAACTGTTATGTTAAATTTCAGAGCATCAACACCGGAATTTCTTAGTAGTGTCGAGTCGTTTGTGACAACTTTTTTCTTTGCATGTAATTTAAAATCACGCAGAACAAAACCGCCAAGATCTGTTGAATAGAGCACTCTTTTATTGACCGGTTCATTATCATTTGCTTCTAAGTTACCTTGTGAGCGGTCTGCCATTTTAAGGTATGATAGTTTCATATTGTGCCTCATAAAGAGTTTCCCATCTTTTAAAAACAGAGCTATAACCGGCTTGTCAAACTGCATACTTGAGTTAAAATCCAATACAAAGTTGCCGGCATTAAAATATTTTCCCTCTTCGATAGCTATAGGTTTTCCTTGTTCACCTCCCGTAATCATTATCTTTGCAATAGCTTTGCCGTTTTTATCAGCAACAAGTGTCTCAACAGCATTAGGAATATACTCCATAAGCTTTACGGCAACTTTTTTACCATCCAACTCCAAAGCATGTTCAAAATCATTATCTCCTCTCTTTGAAAGATATAAAATCTTTTCAAATTCTGCTCTATTATGCAAATCTTGCGCTTTTATCATAATGTAAGGGCTTGAACTCAACATTGTATTTGTCATCATACCCTCACGGATATGCATGGTGCCCTCATAGCCAATATATCTTGTAGTTGCTGCACCTACTAAAACAACTAAAAATGCAATATGGAAGATAAATATGGGAACTTTTTTCAGTGCATACATTTTATGGTGAAAAATATTATAGATTAGATTGATAGCGAGCAATCCAAGCAACACCTCAAACCATCGTGCATTATATATCTCTGCTTTTGCCGTCATCGTTCCAAAATCATTTTCAATAATAGTCGCATATCCAATAGCAAATGCAAAGACAAACATCAAAACTGCCATTGTTTTTATGGAACCTATAAAAGAGAGGAGTTTATTCATATCTATTTCCTTGAGTTTTGTAAAAAAAATATTTTAGTCAATATTAGTTAATAAAAAGTATATTGAGCCACTTACAGATTATACTACGGTAGTGTAAAATAATTTCTGTAAATTCCAAATTAACTATGATTATAAAAAAATAAAAAGGATCATAGAGATGGAATTACAAGGTAAAAAGATAGAGTTTGATTTAGAGGAGTTTGTACCA
>JANEIH010000055.1 GCA_024513425.1 Sulfurimonas sp.
TTTTTAGTTGTGAACCTTTTGGTATCGACGGTACTATTTTTGGCTTAGGAATTTTTTTCTTTGTCGGGGCGGTTTTTTTATGTCTAATAGAGATCTCTTTAAGTGAGATTTTTATCTTTTTCTCTTGGGGCTTTAGTTGTTTGGCTATTGTTAAGAGCATAGCAAAGAGTATGAGGTGAATGAGTAAAGCAACAAAAAAAGCAGAAGTAGATCTATTCACAGATATCCATAATGATTTATTTTCAAGATTATAACAAATCAATATTAATGTAACGTTGGATATAATTAGAACTATAGATTTCCTGTAGAACTCCTAGCTAAAAAATTTGAGACTCACAGGAGTTCTACGAGAAGTCTAATATCATCTATAAGGTTTTTTAATGAATACTGAAGCATCAAAAAAAGCGTTTAATGAGGCACAGGAGTTGATTCCAGGAGGTGTTAATTCACCGGTTCGTGCATTTAAAAGTGTAGGAGCAACACCTATTTTTGTTGTAGCTGGAGAGGGTGGATACCTTCGAGATATTGATGGAAACAGATATGTAGATTTCGTACAATCTTGGGGACCGCTTATCTTTGGACATCGTGATGAGACGATTGAAAATGCTGTTATGGATGCCGTGAAGCATGGTTTGAGTTTTGGAGCACCTACATTGGCAGAGAGTAAGCTTGCAAAGCTTGTAGTTGAACTGTTTGACTCTATTGATAAAGTTCGTTTTGTAAGTAGTGGTACAGAGGC
Organism: Sulfurimonas sp.; assembly: GCA_024513425.1. Lineage (GTDB taxonomy): Bacteria > Campylobacterota > Campylobacteria > Campylobacterales > Sulfurimonadaceae > Sulfurimonas. Next base: position 740 of record JANEIH010000055.1, read on the forward strand.
GGTGATGAGTGCTATTCGTCTTGCCCGTGGATTTACGGGATGTGATGATATTGTAAAGTTTACAGGGTGCTATCATGGACACTCTGATTCGCTTTTAGTTGAAGCTGGAAGTGGTGCTGCAACATTTGGAAGCCCAAGTAGTCCAGGTGTACCGGCTGACTTTACCAAACATACACTCTTAGCAGAGTATAACAACATTGAAAGCGTGAAGCAGTGTTTTGCAGATTCAAATGATATTGCTTGTGTAATCATCGAGCCAATCGCCGGCAATATGGGATTGGTACCTGCAGATAAAGAGTTCTTGTGTGAGTTGCGTGAGCTTTGTGATGCTAATGGAGCACTACTTATCTTTGATGAAGTGATGAGTGGCTTCCGTGCAACACTTCATGGTACAGAGAGTATTATCGGCGTGAAACCTGACCTTGTAACGCTTGGTAAGGTGATTGGTGGTGGTATGCCGGTTGGTGCTTTTGGAGGTCGTCGTGAAATTATGGCAAAACTTTCTCCTGAAGGTCCGGTTTATCAAGCAGGAACGCTCTCGGGAAATCCAGTTGCCATGGCAGCGGGGTATGCGGCACTGACAAAGCTCAAACAAAATGCAAAAATCATTGATGTTTTAAATATTCGTGCAAAAAGACTTGTCGAGGGTATGCGTGAGGCTGCAGGTGAGTATGGTTTTGCTATGCAGATAGATACACGCGGGTCTATGTTTGGGTTTTTCTTCAATGAAAATCCGGTCAAAAACTTTCATGATGCAACAACATGTGATGCAGAACTATTTGCAAAGTTTCACGCAGGAATGCTTAATGAAGGCTTCTACTTTGCTTGCTCACTTTATGAGACAGGTTTTATCTCAACTGCTACGACAGATACTATGATTGAAGATACCATAAAAGCAAGCAAGAGAGTATTTAAAGAGATAGCAAATGGTTGAAAATGAACAAGAAGAACGCAAGCCTCGTATAAAACCCATTATAGAAGCAGCAGATAGCCTCTCTCTGGGAATCTCTATGGTTGTTGCTGTTATTATTGGCGTTGGAATAGGGTGGCTTTTAAAAAATGTCACAGGCGTTGCGTGGACATTTTGGATAGGTGTTTTCATCGGAATAGCAGCAGCAATTTTAAATGTTTACAAGGCATACTTAAAGGAGTGTAGAGAGTTTGAGGAGCTCTCCAAACAGCCTCGTTATGCCATTAAGAAAGATATAGATGATAAAGATGATGGAGGATTATGGTGAAAAAAGCTATTAGTCTATTTGTAACTCTTCAGACTCTCATCCTAATCTCTTACTTTTTTTCATTAAAAGCATTTATAAATATTGAGACAGCCTTTCTCTCTTCACTTTTTATTATTGTAGGCACTTCGTATGCTTACAAAAGAGTGGTTTTAGCAAAAGTGGAATCCGGTGAGTATGTAGAAGAGAGAGATCTCCTTGAGAAAATAGAAGACCCCTATGAGCTGTATGATGACAAAGAGATAGATGACACTTCACCAAAAGAGTTAAATCTCAAGGAGATAGTCAAAGAAGAAAAAGCAAAAGTCAAACTACTTAATGTGAAAAATATGAAGTATGGTGTAAAGGGTGGAGTTTCACTCTTTCGACTTCTTCCGTATCTCTTTTTAATTCTTGGATTTATTGCACTCAAAAACAATAATATTTTAGAGTTATGGTACTATCTGCCATCTCTTTTTGCAGGTATTGTAGCAGGCTCTTTCATCTCAAAAGAGATTTTTTCCTAAGAGGTTATCATCGGAAGATTAATGGTAATTTGCTGATCGTTGATATCAATATAGATGTTACTATTTTTGGCAAGCATTTCTAGTTCATCTGTTCTGTTTTCATCTGAATGCTCTGCTTTTACAGAAATAGAGAAAATACTATATTTTTTATTTTCAAATTTAATATGCTCCCCAATTCTAAAAAACACTTTTGTTACTATTGTATTGCTAGCTTTAAAGTAGTCATAAATTTTATTAAGTAATTTTATGAGATTGTTTGAGTTTATAATAACATCAGGAATGGTCGGATCAAAATCTTTTTTAAATAAAATATTAGAGTTGATGGAGTTTGTGGCAATGCAGAGATCAATAATAGTAAAGATATTTGTAAGCTCACCATTTGGTTTTGTAGTATTGAGTTTGTATGATGGAACTTGATAGAGCTTTATTCCTATCTGTTCTTCATCTTCATAGCCGACAGTAAGACCAAAGAATTTGTAACGGCCATACTCTAGTTCAATAAATGTTGTCTTAAAGCCAAAGTTGATACTTGCATAGGTTTTTGCTAGTTCAAAGAGTTCATGAGCAGTAGTGGAGCCTAGTAAAAATTGTGCTTCGGAGTTAAGTGAAACTATCTTTTCGTTGCTGTTAAAGAGTATGTAGGGATTGTAATCATACTCTATCCACTGCTGCTCTAGTGTCATTTACACCTACTCTTCTATATAGTTTTTCAGTCTGCGACCAACTTTAGGGTGCTTGAGCTTCTTAATCGCAGATGATTCAATCTGACGAACTCTTTCGCGTGTAACGCTGAGCTCTTTACCAATCTCTTCTAAGGTTCTGTCGCTCTCATCATCCATGATTCCAAAACGGAGTTTTATGACGGCTTTTTCACGCTCATTGAGTTGCTCTAAGACCTGTTCAATTTGGATGCGTAGATCATCTTTAAGAATTGCATCTGATGGAGAGAGTGAAGTTTTATCTTCGATAAAGTCACCAAAACGACCATCTTCCTCACTGCCAATAGGCGCCTCAAGAGAGATCGGCTCTTTTGTGATTTTGATAACATTTTTAACTTTTTCAACCGAGAGACCGACCTCCTGTGCGATTGTCTCGACATCCGGCTCTTTTCCATGCTCTTGGAGGTGTTTACGCATAATTTTATTGATACGGTTGATGGTCTCAATCATATGAATAGGAATGCGAATCGTACGAGCTTGGTCAGCAATGGCACGACTAATAGCCTGACGAATCCACCATGTAGCGTAAGTTGAGAATTTGTATCCTTTTTGGTATTCAAATTTATCAACAGCTTTCATGAGACCAATGTTTCCTTCTTGGATTAGGTCAAGAAAAGGAAGCCCACGGTTTGTATAGCGTTTTGCAATAGAGACAACAAGACGCAGGTTGGATTTTGCCATCTTTGTTTTAGAGATTTCAGAGATATTCTTTCCACGCTTGATCTGTTCTAAAATATCAGCAAGTTTTTCAGGTTCCATATCAAAAGAGTTTTTTGATGCCTCTTTTGTCTGAACAAGTTTTTTAATCTCCATATATGTTGAAACCATTGTCGCTTCCGGAACCATATTTGAGATATCTTCTTTTGTGAGATCCTGAATCTTCTCAATAAGTACTTTGTGATTTGCTTTGAGTGTTGCATTGAAGAGGGGAAGTTTGTATTCAAGACGCTTGAGCTCTTTATCATACCCCTCATCAGATTTCAGTGCAGTCTCCATAGCTTTTACAAGTTCATTGATAAGCTTTGAAGTTGGACCTAAATCAAGAAGCTTCTCTTTTAAAACAGCTTTTTTGTATGTTACGGTTAAGTAATAGCTTACTATCTCTTCCGTAAGATCTTGACTGTCGAGATTTTCAGGAATTTTATCAAGCGCTTTTAACCAATATTTTTTAGTTTTTTCAAGGGCTTTGAAACTTGTTGCGACTTTTTCTACTCTGCTTTTGTCTTTCGCAGAGAGTGTTTGCTTTTCACTCTCTTCGCTATCGTCACCGTCATCATCATCTTTTTCATCTTCAAATGATTTAAAAAGCTCTTTAACGCGTCTCTCACGATTAATGAGTGGCTCTTTGTAGTCTAAGATAAAATCAATAAGATAGGGAACAGAACAGATGGCGTCAATGATAATACTCTCACCGGCTTCAATCTTTTTAGAGATCTCAACCTCTTCTTCTTTTGTGAGCAGTGGAATCTGCCCCATCTCACGCAGATACATACGAACAGGAGAGTCTGAACGAGACCACTCAAGAAGTTCATGCTCTTTTAAGATGTCAAACTTGTCTGTTTTATTATCTTTAAGCATCTTTCTCTGTGCATCACGACGAGCTTCTGCTTCTTGATTGTTGAGTTTTTTTGCATGTTCACTTGCCGTATATAGACATTTATTATGTTTATTTGCAAGTTTTAAAATATTTTTTGTCTGTGCGGCTGTAGGTTGTTTTTCAAAAAGAGTAATGATTGATTCATAAGTGAGACAATCTTTTGACTTATGTTCCCGAAAAAAGGTCTCTAGGTCTTTGTTGAGTTCTTTTGCTGTCATATTGGAGGTTGCTCCATTGCTTTTAAGATTTCTAAAAGGTGGATTATACCGAAACTATCTTAAAAAACTCTTGTTTTTATTTTTTTATTTATTGGAACACCCTTTGCTTTTAGCTTTGAAAATAATGCAAAAACAGAGGTGATGGATGCAAACAGGCTACTATAGTTCTGCTGCTGGAATGGTGACTCAGTTTAACAGACTTGATACCATTGCAAACAATCTGGCAAATGTAAACACAAGCGGCTACAAAGAGGATAGTCTCATTGTCGGTGATTTTATGCGTCTCTATCAACAAAAAAGAGATGAACTGCCAAATGAAAACAACACAAAAGAGGCTGCAAAGTTTTTAAACAGAACTATGACAAAAGCACCTCAAATTGTAGATGAGTACACAAACTTTTCGCTCGGAAATCTGCAAAAGAGTTCAAATCCTCTTGATGTGGCGCTCTCGCGTGAGAATCTTTTTTTTGTCGTAAAAACTCCAGAGGGTGTCCGTCTCACACGCAATGGCTCCTTTTCGCTAGATGATGAGGGAAAACTTGTTACAAAGCAAGGATACGAACTCCTTGGTAGTGATTACTTTGAAAGTAAAGAGGGTATCAGTTTCTCTACAGTTGACACTACAATAAATATTGACAAGAATGGTCAAATCTATACAAATGTACCGGGTTCCGCAGAGTTTACACAGAATAAAAAACTCTTTATAGCCAATGTGGATAATCTTCGTTATCTCAAAAAAGAGGGAGATAATCTCTATAGACTTAATGATATGAAGCGTTTAAAGATAAGCCAAGAGAGTGGTGCCGTTAATCAAGGTTTTTTAGAAAAAAGTAATGTTAATGCCGTAAAGATGATGACGCAACTTATAGAGACAAACAGATTTGTCGGTATGTATCAAAAAGCGATGGATACACAGATGAATGAGATGAACAGAGATGCAATTGAAAAAATTGCTAAAAAAGCATAAAGTAAAGGGAGAGTAACAAAACCATGATGCAATCACTATATACTGCTTCAACAGGAATGTTGGGAATGCAGACACAGATCGATACAACAGCTAATAATATTGCCAATGTAAATACCATCGGGTTTAAAAAAGGACGCGCAGAGTTCGCAGACTTAATGTATCATGTAATGGAATATGCAGGGACTTCTACAAGTGACACCACAAAGTCTCCAACAGGAATTGAAGTAGGACTTGGAGTGCGTCCAACTGCTATAAATAAAATCTTTTCAGAGGGAGGTCTAAAGCAGACGGATAATCAACTTGACATTAGCATTGCCGGGCGTGGTTTTTTCAAACTTGAACTTCCTGATGGAACAGAAGTCTATACAAAAAATGGTGCCTTTAAACTTGATCAAGATGGCACTATAGTAAATAGTGACGGCTATTATCTCATCCCTCAAATCGTTGTTCCACCCGATGCAACAAGTATTAGTATCGGTACAGATGGGACAGTTACTGTTGTCCAGCCCGGTCAAGTACAAACTACTCAAATTGGTCAGATTCAAATAACAAACTTTGTCAATCCTGCGGGATTGCACTCTATGGGAGATAATGTTTACCTAGAGACAGATGCTTCAGGAGGGCCAGTTGAGGCTATTCCGGGTGTCGATGGACTTGGAACACTGCGTCAAGGTTTTGTTGAGCTCTCTAATGTGGAACTTGTTGTCGAACTTACAGATCTAATCACTGGACAGCGTGCATATGATGCCAACTCAAAAATTATTACAACAAGTGATGAAATGCTCCAAACAACAAATAATCTAAAACGATAATTTTCCTGCTTAATCTCTTATGGTGAGATTAAAAAGTAAGATAGACAACCTCAAAAGCCAACAAGGAGAGAATATGGCAGAAATAAAAATAGGTGTAATAACAGCAAGCGATAGAGCAAGCAAAGGAATCTATGAAGATATCAGTGGAATGGCAATTCAAAATACGATGCAAGATTATCTTAAAAGTGATTTTGAGATAGTGTATAGGTGTATTCCGGATGAGCAGGATCTCCTTGAAGATACGATGAGAGAGTTGTGTGATAAAGCAGGGTGTTGTTTAGTCGTAACGACTGGTGGTACAGGTCCTGCACTTCGTGATGTAACACCGGAAGCTACTGAAAATGTATGTGAAAAAATGATGCCTGGTTTTGGAGAACTAATGCGTCAGGTGAGTTTACAGTATGTTCCAACAGCAATTCTCTCACGCCAAACAGCTGGAATTCGTCGAAACTCTTTGATTATCAATCTTCCGGGAAAACCAAAATCAATCCGCGAGTGTTTAGATGCTGTTTTTCCTGCTGTACCGTATTGTATCGATTTAATAGAGGGACCATATATTGAGACAAATGAGGATATTATAAAGGCATTTCGTCCAAAGGCAAAATAGAGGCTATTTTGGAAAATAGATATTTTTTATTCAGTTAAATAAAAAATGATTTCCATCTTTTATATATGTTACAGTTGCTACCTCTTGAAAAAACTCTTTTGCTATATCAGCTTCTATGATCTGATCATTGGCACCAAGATAGACCTCTATGGTTACACCTGCCTCACGCAACTGAAACAATTCCTCTTTTTTCCATTCATGATACAGAAGTTCTTCTAGCTCCTCTAAAACAGTTATGCTCCGCTCCACTCTCTTATGTTCATTGGGCAAAAAACAGGCGTTGATAAACCGGTGCAGA
>JANEIH010000056.1 GCA_024513425.1 Sulfurimonas sp.
AATTCATAAAAAGATTATATTCAAAACTAGCTTATTTAAATATTTTCTAAAAACCATTTTTCGATTTTCTATCCAAATGCCATATAGCTTTTTAGAGGAATTTTTTCACGCAGGTTTTTTTGGGAGGGGTAAGTTAAGCTAAAAGCTTAACTCATTTGTGCTGCAACTTCTGCTGCGAAGTCGTCTTCTTTTTTCTCGATTCCTTCACCAACTTCAAGGCGAACAAATTCAGTGATCTCAGCTGTACCACCATATGTTTTTGCTGCCTTTTCAACTGCCTCTGCAACAGTTAATTTATCATCTAAAACATATTGTTGGTCAAGAAGTGCTTGCTCTTGATCTAAAAGTGTGTTATCTAAGATAAAACGAGCGATTTTACCGGGAATGATTTTATCTAAAATCTTTTCAGGTTTCCCCTCTGCCAACAACTCCGCTTTGATGTCAGCTTCAGCTTGTGCCATCACTTCATCTGTGAGTTGCATCATAGAGATATATTTTGGAACATTTTTAAGAGGTTTGCCGAGACGACTTAGCTCTTCATTCTCTTTTTTCAGTGCTTCAATGCGACCTTTTGTTTCACCCTCAACATACTCCGCATCAAAATCTTTATATGAAAGAGTTGTCGGTTTCATAGCAGATGCGTGCATTGCAATTTGTTTTAGTGTATCCCTCATACATTCTGCAGTTTTTTCAGAGTCACATTTTGCTTTTACAATAACTGTAATACGATTATTTGAGTGAATATAACCATTCATCGCTTCAGTTGCTTCTGCTTTCATTACTGCAAAACGACGAACTTCGATCTTCTCACCAATTTTTGTAACAGTCTCTACAAAAGTTTCGCCATATGCAGAAGCATTCAGTGCCGCAACATCAGCCGGCTCATTTTTGTGGATCTCCTCTACTGTATCTTTTACAAGATTTTGGAAACCTTCATTTTGTGCAACAAAGTCAGTCTCAGAGTTTACTTCGACTATTGCCGCTTTTGAGAAGTCATCAGCCATTTTGTAGCCGACAAGACCTTCTGCTGCAACACGGTCAGCTTTTTTAGCTGCCTTAGCGATACCACGCTCTTTCAAAAGCTCTTTTGCTTTTTTCATATCTCCGTCGGCTTCAACTAAAACTTTTTTACAATCCATCATCGGAGCATCAGTCGCTGCACGAAGCTCCTTAACCATTGCTGCTGTTACTGTTGCCATAATTACGCTTCCTCTATAGTTTTTTCTTCAGTTACTAGAACTTCTGCAGTTGTTGCTTGTTCAGTTGTAGCCTCTTCAGTCTGCTCTACTTCTTCACCTTGACCATCACGAAGAGCTTTACCTTCATTGATCGCAGCTGTCATTTCACGACAGAAAAGTTGGATAGAGCGAATAGCATCATCATTACCGGGAATTGGGTAAGTGATAAGGTCCGGGTCACAGTTTGTGTCAAGTGGGGCTACAACAGGAATGCCGAGACGGCGTGCTTCAAGAACTGCCGTATGCTCTTTTACTGCATCAACGATAAAAAGCATATCCGGAAGTTTTTTCATATCGCGGATACCACCGAAATACATCTCTAACTTCTCTTTTTTACGACTAAGCATTAATGCTTCTTTTTTTGTAAGAAGATTGATTTGACCGTTCTCTTGCATCTCAGTAATAACATCAAGTTTACGAATAGATTTTTGAATAGTCGGAAAGTTAGTAAGCATACCACCTAACCATCTGTTATCTACATATGGCATACCACATGCAATCGCAGCTTCTCGAACTGAGTTGCGTGCTTGTTTTTTTGTACCGACAAAAAGGATGGTTTGTCCTTCTGTTGCAGCATCAACTATGATTTGGTATGTGTTACGAAAGTAACGAAGTGTTTTTTGCAAATCAATGATATAGATGTTCTTTCTTACGCCGAAGATAAATTTTTTCATCTTTGGGTTCCAACGACGAGTTTGGTGTCCGAAGTGTACGCCACACTCCAATAGGTCTTTCATAGTTACCATTTAAGGTCCTTTAAAGGCTTCATAATGAGCCGGAAATTTCACCGGTTGGCTTTGGAGATGTCGAGCATCGACTCCCTAAAAAGGAAGCTGCACCGGTTTTTTGACATAACCTGTTAATATTTTCAACTGTGCATTATAGAAGAAAAATCCGCGAATTATACTAAAAATTTATTTAAATCTAGCTTTTACTTTACCCTGCTAACAGTGGGTATATTATTGATTTATTCTTGTGCTGCTTGGGATATTTACTATTTTTTCTTGCAACTCTTTAGAATTTTTCAATCCATCATTATAGCATCCACAAAACATAGTAAGTTCGCTCAAAATCTTCCATACCGGACGACTCATCACTCCATTTTTATTGCTAAATTTCAAAAAAGCATCTCTCTGTTTTTGATTCTCAAAAGAGATGGCATTGAGCCAGTAGTTACTTTGTGCCTCTTGCGGTTCTTGGATAAATGTTATATCGTCAAAATTTTCAAAAAATTTTTTATACTCCTGTGCCAAAGCTCTCTTATCGGCTAAAATTCTCTCAAGTTGTTCCATCTGAGCAACAAGAAGTGCCGCATTGATATTTGGCATACGGTAATTAAAGCCAATCTCATCGTGTATGTACTCCCATGAATGAGCTACTTTTGCTGTTGTTGTAATATGCTTTAAATGTTTTGCCAATGTTTCATCATCTGTTACAATCGCACCGCCTCCGCCTGAAGTGATGATTTTATTACCGTTAAAACTAAAAACACCCATTTTCCCGAAGGTTCCCGTATGTCTCTTTTTATAAAAACTTCCTAAGCTTTCAGCACTATCTTCAATCAGTGTAATATGCCATGCTTTACACAAAGAGGCTATAGTATCGATTTCGCAGGGGTGTCCAAATGTATGCATCGGTACACAAGCTTTAATTATTTTACCGCTTTTTTTGTTTTTGCACTGACCATTTTGAACAACACAATACTCTTCTAAAAAAGCTTGCAGTGCTTTAACGCTCAATCCTAAAGTAGTTTTATCTACATCTAAAAACAGAGGCTCCGCACCACAGTAGCTAATAGCGTTACTTGTTGCTATAAAACTCAAAGCCTGCGTGAGGACCTCATCTCCCTGCACTACTCCAGCAACCTTTAAAGCTGCGTGAAGGGCAGATGTACCATTAACACAGGCAATAGCATATTTACTGCCCACATAATCGGCAAGCTCCTCTTCAAAGCGTGTAACAAATTTGCCAACGGAAGAGACAAAAGTAGAGTCTATGCACTCATTGAGGTATCTTTTTTCATTGCCTAAAAAACGAGGTTCATGAAGAGAGATAGATGTTTTCGTATTGTAAAGTTTATGAATAAAATCGGCAATCTCTTGCATTACATCTTTCCGTCCAAATATTTTTTCTTATCTTCATATTCAAAATTTGGCAGGAGTTTGAAAAACTCTGCAACGATTGTCTCTTTACTCCATCTCTGTCGTGTTTGCATTTTTTCAAGCTCACTTTCAAAATTTTGAAGTTTTTCTGCATCAAAATTGAGCCTATTTTTGATAATACCAAGATTGTTAAATCGCTCCATATCAAGAGTCTCATTGTCAGTAAAGAACTCTTCAAAATATTTTTCGCCCGTTGTATCACTTTTGGTAAAGAGGCAGGGCCATTTTCCTCTTTGAGGCAATACCTTTACAAGCGTTCGAGCTTCATCTTCATCTTTACACAAGTAAGGTTCATACCCTTTTTCCTTGAGGTACTCTACAGCAATATCCGAAAAAGATATCAAGTGGAGGGCTTCACTGAGTTTTGGAAAAAAGATATCTCTATTTTGACCAAAAAGTGCACTCATCAAACAGAGTTCACCACTCTCTTTCGATGTAACAAAATAGCGTTTTACATCATTTGGTGCAACAATAGGTTGCTTTTTTTCGAGTCGCATATTAAAGCTGTGGAGTAAGGAGCCATCACTAAAAGCAACATTGGCAAAACGAGCCATAGAGACTTCGATATTAAGTGAGTTTCGATGAACAAACATCTCCATTATCCGCTTACTTGCCCCCATCATATTAATAGGATTTGCTGCCTTGTCTGTTGAGACGCAAAAGTATTTTTTTACACCTTTGCCACTTGCTTGCTTGAGAGTTTTGTCGGTATTAAAGATATTGACCTCACACATACGCATAAGCGTGTAAGGATCTTTTTCACTACGAACATGTTTGAGTGCTAAGAGATTTAAAATATAGTCATATTCCCCATCATTCTCAAAAAAAGCATCATATATTTGACTACCGACATCAAGTGCAAAAGTAGCAAAATCTCCGTCAATATAGCCATAGGAGCTGCGAATATCTCGAACAAGTTCAGTAAGATTGTTTTCAGAAATATCAACAACATGAAGTTTTTTTGGATTACGGGAAAATATCTCTTTAACAACGGCACTACCTATGCTTCCGGCACCTCCAAGAACCAAAAAGCGAGAATTGCCTACAATGGTGCCAAGCTCTTTGTCATAGAGAGTAGTGTCATCACTAAAGAGTTCTTTCTCTCTACCGATTAGGTGTAGTATATTCACAGAAATACCTTTGCTTGATTTAGAGAGAATCTAGCAAGTTTAATACCATATTAAATAACAAAACCCTCTTTTGAGGCGAAGGGTTTTTTAGAAGATTCAATTAAATATATCTAGAGTTTTGCCGATAATATCATTATTAAATAATATAGACAAGGTTTTTATTCAAAGGATTGAAAATGGCAATAAGTTCACTAGGCCTTGGATCGGGTGTTTTAACGCAAGATGTTTTAGATAAATTACGACGGGCAGATGAAGCTACAAGAGTAACACCCATTGATTTGGAAATTGCGGCAGTAAAAGATGAAAAAGCTGCATTGAGCGTTCTTGATGCAAAAATGACAAATTTGGCAGACAATATTAATGCTTTAAAATCGCCGACACTCTATGATGAACGAACTGTATCTGTTAATGGTGCATCAGTTGAAATGAGAGCAAGTGCAAACAGTGATATCGGTGATTTTGGACTCAATGTTACACAACTTGCTACAAAGCAGATAGAAGAGTCGGGTTCTTTTACTGCTCCTACCGACACGATAGCGGTAGCCGTAGGAAATTTAAACCTCAATATTGACGGACAAGACTTTACGATAGACTATACAGATACAACAACTTTAAAGGAGTTGAAAAAATCTATTAATGATGTTGCCGGCGATAAAGTAAATGCTACTATTGTGCAGATTGCAAGTGGTGATTATCGTCTCTTTTTGAGTTCTGTAGATACTGGAACTACGCAAGATATTACTATTGCAGATAATTCCGGAAAACTTTCAGGCACGCAACTGACAAATGATTTAACAGCTATCCAGAGAGGTATTGATGCCGAGTTTACTTATAATGGGCAGAAAATTACACGCACCTCTAACAATATAACCGATCTTATTACAGGCTATGATATTACACTTAAAAGTTTAGGAACTTCTACTGTGAAAGTCGATCAAAACCGTGATGCTATCATGGAAAAAATCAATAATTTTGTCACAAAATATAATGATGCAATGAAAGAGTTGAAGTCACTCACAAAAAATAGTACAGATGCCAAAGAGAGAGGGATTTTTACATCAAACAGCACAATCAAAGGTCTGCAAAGAGCATTGAGAATGATTATGGATAAGGCAGGTGGTGGAGTTGCTACTATTTATGACTACGGATTTGATATTGCAAAAGATGGTACATTGAGTATTGATAAGAATATTTTCAATCAAAAAATTGATGAGAATACAGCAAATGTAGAGATCTTTTTTAGCGGTGGTGATTTTGACAATGGTGATGGTACGACAACAGCTGTTGATGGAGTATTTACGGAACTCTACACGCAAGTAGATGCCTATATCGGCTTCAATAAAACACTTGATAGTTTTCAAATGGATTTAAATACTAAAGTCTCTACACTTCAAGAGCATAGATTAGATGCAATTGAGAGATTGGATAACAAATATAAAACCTTGATAAAACAGTGGAGTGTGTATGATGCACTTATTGCTCATTTAAATAACTCTGCCAATACACTTATGCAAATGATAAATATACAAAATACGCAAAACAATTAAGGTTTTTAGAAAAAAATAAAAAAGGATTTATGATGTATGCTAATACTGCACATAATATTTACAATGAAAATCATGCTTCAATCGAGTCTCCCGTGAAGTTAATTGAGATGTTGTACGAAGGTGTTTTACGGTTTAATGCTCAAGCAAAGAAAGCGATAGAAGATAAAAATATTGAAAAGAAAGTCTATTGGCTAGATCGCTCGATCGCTATTTTAAATGAATTGCGTTCTATTCTTGATTTTAAAGGTGGTGATGTTGCTCTTTATTTAGATGGTTTGTATGAATACCAACTTAAGCTACTCTTTGATGCGATGTTAGAGAATGAAAATAAAAAATTAGATGAGTGTACAAATGTTTTTAAGGGTTTGCTAACAGCATGGCGAGAGACAACAAATGTGGCTTAATCAACTCAAAGTTGCTATTGTAACAGAAGATTTTTCTCTCTTAGAGAGTCTATTGGTGGATCTTCCTCCCTTGAGTAACACAAAAGAGATAGAGAGTGCATTACTTCTTTTTTCTCAAGCAAAAGAGTTGCTTGAAGCTAAAAAAGATGAAGCAAAAGCCTCTACGCAACAGATCAGGAAAAATATAAACTTTTTAAAGTCAGGTATTACTGAGGCTCCGACAAAGTTTGATATCAGCTCTTAGATTTTTTCTTTATTCCAAACTGCAAACTTCTTATCGTGTATTCGCTTACAACTGCACCTTTTCGCATAGTGAGAATATGTTCTACTGCATCGGCAATATCACTTGCAAGTAGTTTTTCATTCTCCTCTTCACTGACACTAAAGCGTAGCTCATCATAAAAGTTTGATTCTGTCATATCCGGGTTGATGTTTGTGATGCTCAACTCACTTTTTCTTGTCTCTTCAAAGAGTGCATCTCCAAAGGCTTTTAGACCTGCTTTTGTAGCAGAGTAGAGAGCTGCAAACTTACTTGCACGCAAGGCCTCTATAGAGTTGATATTGATAAGGTAACCGCCACTTTTTTTTAAAGATCGCAGAGTGGCGTGCGTGAGCAACATAGGAGCCGTAAGATTAAGATGAGTCATCTGTTCTATGATTTTTAAACTCTGCTCTTCATGCGGTTTAAATCTTCCAAAACCTGCAGCATTAATCAATATGTGAGTATCCTCTTTTTGTAAAATATTGCAGAGATCTTGCGTTTTGCAAGGTTGGCTTAAATCTACTTGCAGTGCCCGAAAATTTTGATGGGGAAATATTTCACAGGTGACTGTACGACTGATACCAACTACAGAGTATCCCATTGCAAGAAGTCTATGCGTGATAGCCTTACCAATCCCACTACTCGCTCCCGTAACGACTGCTTTTTGCAATTTTTGCTCCCTTTTTGCTCTATATGCACGCATTGAAGAGTTGCTGTTTCTTGATGAAATGCTACCGAAAATATGGTTTATTATGCAACGATGGGGGTTCGAGACTATGAGGAACTAGCGTAAAAAAGTGACTTAATGAAAAATTCTGGGCTCCTAAATAATCATTTTTTCCTATAGCTAACAAGATAATCATCGACTATTTTTAACTTCAAACTTTTCGTAAATCCATTATGAATTTTTAGTAACTTTT
>JANEIH010000006.1:0-40188 GCA_024513425.1 Sulfurimonas sp.
GGTACAAACTCCTCTAAATCAAACTCTATCTTTTTACCTTGTAATTCCATCTCTATGATCCTTTTTATTTTTTTATAATCATAGTTAATTTGGAATTTACAGAAATTATTTTACACTACCGGAATAAGAGGTGGGTTTACACAGTTTATTTTACGGTCTCTTTCAGGAGCTATTTGATGCTAGTTCTTTAATCTTTTTTTATTTTGATAATAAATCTAGCTCCCTGCAGATAATTATCTACTGCCACTCTTCCATTGTGTTTTTTCTCTATAATAACTTTAGATATAAAGAGCCCTATGCCTGTTCCGTTTGCTTTATCTGTATAAAATGGCTTAAAAATGGTACTGATATCATTAGTTTTGATCCCGCCTCCATTATCACTAATAGAGATCATTGTATATTCTGTATTTTCAGACACTTCCAAGAGTATTTTTGGTTCTTTTATTTTTCTAATCAGTAAAATTTCTTTTGCATTGTTGATAATATTTATCAAAACCTGAAGAAACTCATTCTTATATATCTTAAAATAAATATCTCTATTTAAACAAACTTCATACTTTATTTCACTTTGTTTTATAGATGTACCAAGCATATGCTCAACAGAATTAATAATTTCAGATGCCAATATTTTTTCTTTATTTTTTTCATCAGAATAAAAGTTTCTAAAGACATCAATAGTATCTGACATATACTTTAGCACTGTATTGATCTCCAACATAACCTCAGATATAAAATCTATATCAATTTTATTCTCATAAACAACTCTTGTCTCAACTTTCATTAACAGTGCAGCTATTTCCATAAGAGGTTGTCTCCACTGATGTGAGATATTGCCAAGCATCTCACCCATACTTGCCAGCCTGCTTTGTCTAAAAAGTATCTCCTCACGCTCTCTTGCTTCTTTGTCCATTTTATCTATTTTTGCTTTGAGATCAATATTGCTCTGTTTTAATTCATCTATCTCTTTTAAATCCATAATACTCTCCTTGTTTTGCTAAAATCATTTAATTCCGATGCCCTTATTGAAGTATCTTTAATGATGAAGCATAGATCTTTATAACCAAAGCTTGTTTAGTGAAATAGGTATAATAGTGCAGATTCTTACAAATAAAATATGGTAAATATAAAAAGTAAAACTTTCTTTAAATTGAATTAAATCTGATATAGATAACACATACTAAGATATCAATTTATATCCAACCTGAGATAAATTAACAATAAATTTAGATTTAGCTTTAACTGAAATTGAATTGACTAAAGTTTTCAATGCACCATTTGTCATGATAGAACCATCCCATACAAAAGATTCAATCTCTTTGTATGTAACAATACGATTTGCATTATTTACCAATAAAATCATTAGCTTTATCTCTTTGTGAGTTAAAGTGATCTTTTTGCCAGAAGAGATAAGTTTTAAATTATTTATATCAAATATGATATTATTAGTTATTTTAAGGTGCAATTTTCCTTGATTTTCAAGTGATTGTGTAGCTTCGACTAAAGCAGAAAATAGCTCTTTGCTATCTATTGGTTTATGCAGATAAGATGTTATTTGTAAATTGACCAAATCTATCAAGTCGGATTTATCTGTATATCCGGTTATTACGATTATTGGTATTGACCTATTAAGACTTCTTACTCTTTTTATAAAATCAACACCATTGAGCTTAGGCATTTTCAAATCTGTAATAATAACATCCGGCATAAATTTTTCTATGGACTCCATCGCTTCGGCACCATTAGAAACAGACATAACCTCACGAACAAAATATTTAAGAGTATATTCTATATATTCTCTTGTTTTATCCTCATCCTCTACAAAAAGAACTTTTATATATTTAACAATAGAGGCAGATGATAATAACTCCATATTTTTAACTCCATTCAATAGTTTTATATTAATAGTAAATAAAAGTCACAAAAAAGTCACATAGTAAACTACTTAAGTAGCATTTGAGAGGCTTTTTCTTGCAGTTTTTTAAAATTTGTGATTTTGATATTGCGTCTGCTAGTTTCGATGAGTTTATCAGCTTTGAGCTGTTTAAGCGTACGCTCAACAACATGACGCACAGTCCCTAGAAGTTTTGCGATTTCTGAGTTAGAGAGATTGTGTAAGAGATTGTACTTAAAATGTTTGTTTGGATTAAGATTGTCCGCAAGCAGATTGATAAGTCTATCTTTTGTATCATAGAGTGATAAATCGGTTGTCAACTCTTCAGTATGACGCATTTGAGCAGCAAGGTAAGGGAAAAACTTTTTATTGAAGGCGTGATCATTCTCAAGCCAGTAGCGAACCCTCTCAATCGGCAACCGGAGTACTTTGCAATCTTCTAACACCTCATAAATAACATCATGCGGTTTGTTATCAAGAAGAGTGATAATGTCAAACATATCCCCGCGTTTATAGATGAAAATAATCTGTTCTTTATCTGTTTTAAAATTAATTTGATAAGTTTTTATTCTACCATCAACAACGATATAAAAATATTCTGTCAAATCATCAGGAAAAAATGGAGAAGCACCTTTTTCAAACTCTAAAGGCTTTGCATGTTTATAAAACTCATTTTCAAAAGTTTGTGTTGTGTTGTTGAGCAGGTCTAATTGTCTTGGATTGTTTTGCATGTCATAATTGTAACATAAGTCAAGAAGCAAAGATATGTGGAAATACTCTTGAAGTAGGCTAAATTTATTGCAAATTGTAAGATTTTTTAGTGAGCAAAGTGTTTTACACTACTATTTGAATTATTTTGAATGATAGGAAGGTGATATGACTTTAGGAGAGTGTCCTTACTGTGAAGATGGCTTGATAGAGGTGCAGGATAAAGAGGTGCGAGGAAAAAAGATAAAACTTTATGCCTGTTCAAATGCACATTGGATGAGTGAGGATGGTGAGATGTATGAGCTCACGCAAGACGCAACTTGTGACTTTAGAATATGGCAAAATACACTCTCGCGTTATGGAAAATGGCTTTCTTACAAGGAGGTACGCTCTCTTTTGAATGAGAGAGAACTTAAAGTTGAGCTTGTCAGTAAAAAGTATGGTAAAAAGATTAACTATACAAAAACTGCGATCCTTAATCGGGAGTATGGAGTAAGTATAATTTGGGATTAATTTGGGTAAAATTGATTTATGCTACAACAGTATCAAGAGGCTATAGAAAACAGCAATACCGTATCTAAAACCGATGTGAACGGCATCATCACTTTTGTCAATGATGAGTTTTGCAAAATTTCGGGCTATTCAAAAGAGGAACTTCTTGGTAAAAATCACAATATTGTAAGACACTCTGATGTTCCTGCCTCAAAGTTCAAACTCCTTTGGCAGACGATCAAAGCCAAGAAGATCTACAAAAGCACTGTAAAAAACAGAGCAAAAAATGGTTCTGCTTTTTATGTAAATACTACAGTGATCCCTATTTTAAATAAAAAGGGGGAGATTGAAGAGTTTATTGCCATCCGTTACGATGTAACACAAGAGATATTTTATAAACACTCTTTGGAAAAAAAGAGAGAGAACTTGAAGTTCTCAATGCAGATCTCGAAAAGAGAGTTGAAGCAAAAACAAAAGAGCTAAAAGAGTTGAATGAGACCTTGGAGATGCGTATTCAAGAAGAGATAAAAAAGAATGAAGAGAAGCAAAAGGTGATGTTTTGGCAGTCACGCTTTGCCTCTTTGGGTGAGATGCTTGCAAATATTGCCCATCAGTGGAGACAACCGCTCGCAGAGCTTAGCTTAACACTCTTTTCTCTCAAAAAAGCAGCATTCAATCAAGATATCGATGAAGCGGGGATGCTTTATAATGAAAGTAAAGCGCTGATAAAAAATATGTCCAATACAATAGAGGACTTTTCTAACTTCTTTAAGCCAGGTAAAGAAAAACAGCACTTTATGCTGCGTGAGAGTACAGAGGAGGCACTTCACATCTTAAAAAGAGTTCTTAAAAAAGATATGATTCAAGTAAAAACAAGCTATGAAGATGTGAGCGTTTTAGGTATTACGAATGAATTTACACAAGTTATAATAAATCTGCTGAAAAACTCTCGAGATGCTTTTATGGAAAACAGAGTGCCTATGCGTGAGATAGAGCTATATAATGCATATACCTACAACAAAACAAAAAAAACACTCTATAAAAAGAACAGATATATACCGCTAAATAAAAAAGAGAGGCAATTTTTAGAGCTACTGCTAGAGTATTATGAAAAAGAGATATATGTTGTTAGTGATGCAATTATTAAAAAATCTCTCCGGGCAGATGAAGTGAGTGACGATAGACTTAGAACCTTCATTCGTAGATTTCGAGCAAAAACATCCAAAGAGTTGATCAAAAACATAAAATCAGAAGGCTATCAAATAGTGATAGCCTAAAGTTAGAAATTACTTTGTATAAAGATCGGTGCTAGGATGATTTGGCTTAGAAATAACTGGCTTTTTTACCAGTTTTTTGTCATAGTGAACGATACTTTCAGCCTGTGCTGCAACAAATATAAAAGTTAATGCTAATAAAATTTTTTTCATAGTTTTATCCTTGAAGAATTTAAATTTTTTAAATAAGACAAAATTTGTCTGATTTAAATTTCAGTGGAATATTATCCGATTTTTTTCAAGGAAATATTGATATATATCAAGAGATAAAATTTTATCTTCGGCAATAGCAATGATAAACATACCCATTTGTCATATTCATCTCTTTTGAAGATATTTGCATGTCATATCTATGAGAGAACCGATGACTCTCTCTTGTGCTTTGAATCTTAGTGTGGCATCACTCATATCTTCAAAGAGATCTCTGTTTACTTGTCAAAATTCAATCTTTTATACCTAAAAGAAAATTCCAATCAATGTAGATTTTGTCTATCTAATAATTTGCAATCACTTTTCCCGTAGTATTGTTTACAAGTCCTGCATCGGAGCAACCTGTGTTTGAGTTTATGTTCATTCCCCAATGATTCGTAATGCGCTCAACCGTTTGTTAGCTCTTAAAGTGATATCAGCAGTTTAATGTAAGTTGTGTTAAAGGACAATAATAATTTTTGTCACTTTTTTGTCACTTTAAAAAGTTACTCAATAGAGATTAAATGGATCTAAAGAGAATATTATATAAGCTTAATAAAAGTTTTACATTTGTTTTGCTATAATCCCAATCCGCTTTGCTGTTTTAACAATGAAAAAGAGTGTTTCTATCTTTATATGCTTTATTTATATATAGAGTTAGAAGTATTGGCAAGCGAATAAAAGATGCTTTGCCTAAAAACAGTAAAGACAACTAAGACAAGGACTTACGATGAAAGTAAGAGCTTCAGTAAAGAAAATGTGTGACGACTGTAAAGTCATCAAAAGAAGAGGTATTGTAAGAGTAATCTGCAAGAACCCTAAACATAAACAGAGACAAGGATAACCATGGCTCGTATTTCTGGTGTTGATTTACCTAAGAAAAAGAGAATAGAGTACGGTTTAACGTATATCTACGGTATTGGTCTTCATACTTCCCGTCAAATTCTTGACGCTACAGGTATTGACTACAACAAAAGAGTTTTTGAACTCAATGAGGCTGATGTAGCTGCAATCACAAGCGAAATCCGTGCCAACCATATGGTTGAGGGTGATTTGCGTAAAAAAGTTGCGATGGACATTAAGGCATTAATGGATTTAGGAAGCTACCGTGGTCTTCGTCACCGTCGTGGTCTTCCGGTTCGTGGGCAAAAAACTAAGACAAATGCGCGTACTCGTAAGGGTAAACGCAAAACTGTCGGCGCAGCATAAGGATTAAAGCATGGCAAAAAGAAAAGCTGTTAGAAAAAAAGTAGTAAAGAAAAATATCGCTCGCGGTATCGTTCATATTGCAGCATCATTCAACAACACATTAGTAACTATTACCGATGAGATGGGAAATATGATTGCTTGGAGTTCTGCTGGTAGCCTTGGTTTTAAAGGTTCTAAAAAATCTACTCCGTTTGCAGCGCAAGCAGCAGTTGAAGATGCAGTAGAAAAAGCAAAAGTTCATGGTATCAAAGAGCTTGGTATCAAAGTACAAGGTCCTGGTTCTGGACGCGAAACAGCAGTTAAATCTGTTGGCGCTATTGAAGGAATCCGTGTTACATTCATGAAAGATGTTACACCACTACCGCATAACGGTTGTCGCGCACCTAAGCGCCGTAGAGTTTAAGGAGATTACTGATGGCAAGATATAGAGGTCCAGTAGAAAAAATCGAAAGAAGATTTGGAGTAAGTCTCAACTTAAAAGGTGAGCGTCGTTTAGCAGGAAAATCTGCTTTAGAAAAGCGTCCATATGGTCCAGGTCAGCATGGACAGCGTCGTAAAAAAGTTTCTGAGTATGGTTTACAACTCAATGAGAAGCAAAAAGCGAAATTTATGTACGGTATTTCTGAAAAACAATTCCGTGCACTGTTTGTTGAAGCAAAACGCCGTGATGGCAACACAGGTACAAACCTTATTACACTTATTGAGCAGAGACTTGATAATGTAGTTTACAGAATGGGATTTGCATCTACTCGTAGATTCGCTCGTCAACTTGTAACACATGGTCATATCTTGGTAGATGGTAAAAAACTAGATATTCCTTCTTATCGTGTCAAGCTAGGTCAAAAGATAGAAGTAAAAGAAGCTAGTAAAAACAACAATCAAGTACAGCGTGCTATTGAGCTTACAAACCAAACAGGTCTTGCTCCATGGGTTGATATTGATGCTGAAAAAGTATTTGGTATCTTTACTCGTTTCCCGGAGCGTACAGAAGTTGTTATTCCAGTTGAAGAACGCTTAATCGTTGAGCTTTACTCGAAATAATAATTAATAAAAAGGGCGTAAAAGAGATGAAAAAGATTAAAACTACACCACTTGCTCCTCAAGAGTTTGAGGTAGAACAAATTAGTGAGAATGAAGCTAATATTATGGCATATCCGTTTGAGACGGGCTATGCTATATCTTTAGCTCATCCACTTCGCCGTTTTCTATTAAGTAGCTCAGTTGGTTATGCGCCAATCGCTATTAAAATCAAGGGTGCTAAACATGAGTTTGACTCTGTTCG
Source organism: Sulfurimonas sp. (assembly GCA_024513425.1). GTDB lineage: Bacteria > Campylobacterota > Campylobacteria > Campylobacterales > Sulfurimonadaceae > Sulfurimonas. The sequence goes on from JANEIH010000006.1 coordinate 7,046, forward strand.
TGGTATGCTTGAAGATATTTCTGATTTTATATTAAATCTTAAAGAGATTCGTTTTAAACTTAATAATGATGCAACAGAAACAGAGATAAACTATAGCTTTGCAGGTCCATGCAGTTTGACCGGATCTGATCTAAGCAATGATGAAGTTGAAGTGGTAACTCCAGAAGCTCCACTCGCTACACTAAATGAAGATTCAATGCTGAACTTTAGTATTAAAATTGCTCAGGGTATCGGATATGTTGCAAGTGAAGATACATATGAAGAGCTAGAAGATGGATATATTGCACTTGATGCCTACTTTACTCCGGTAAGAAGTGTTACATATAAAATTGAGAATGTACTTGTAGAGGACAACCCTAACTTTGAAAGAGTTATCATAAACATCAAAACTGATGGTCAAATCTCTCCAATCGATGCATTTAGAAACTCCTTAGAAGTAATGTATGCGCAATTAGCTGTATTTAATTCAGAGATTAATATTAAAGCTCCGGTTGCTATTAAGAGAGTTGAAGAGTCATCAGACCTTAAAAAACTAACTGCCAACATAGATAGTCTTGGTTTAAGTGCTCGTAGTTTTAATTGTCTTGATCGCTCAAATATTAAACTCATTGGTGAAATTGTACTTATGAGTACAAATGATCTTAAAAATGTAAAAAATCTTGGTAAAAAATCTTACGATGAGATCGTAGAAAAAGTTCAAGAGTTTGGTTTTACAGTTGGTGCTGATTTAGAAGATGATGTAGTAACTGCACTAAAAAAGAAAATTGAAGTAGCTTCTTAAGAAGCACTAATTAAAGAGGAATAAGATATGAGACACCGTCATGGATATCGTAAACTAGGTCGTACAAGTGCTCACCGTAAGGCACTTTTAGCAAACCTTAGTATTTCGTTAATTGAACATGGTAAAATTGAGACCACTACTATAAAAGCTAAAGAGCTTCGCTCTTATGTTGAAAAATTAATCACTGTTGCCGGTAAGGGCGACTCTAACGCTCACAGAGCAGTATTCGCTACGCTTCAAAACAAAGAAGCAACAAAAAAATTAGTAAATGAAATCGCTCCACAATATGTTGAGCGTGCCGGTGGTTACACTAGAATTACTAAAACTCGTATTCGTCGTGGTGATGCTACACCAATGGCATTTATTGAATTAGTATAATCGACCATTTTTTATCAGGGCTTTTGCCTTGATAGTTGCTCTCTTTAGAGTTATGACTCTAAACTTTCCACATTCTAAAATACTTTACGATCTAGGAATATATTATGAGTACTTTTGCATTTGGAACATATAGGGTTAGTGATGAAAATCTGCTACATATTGAAGCATTGAAAGAGGCTATTGAAGCAGGCGTGAGACTCATTGATACCTCTACAAGCTACTGTGATGGTGGAGCTGAGCGAGCCATTGCCAAAGTAATGGCATTTTTTAAAGATGATATTCGCGATGAGATCAAGATAGTCTCAAAATTTGGCTATATTCAAGGCTCAAACCTCATACAACACAAAGAGAGACCTTTTGAAGATGTAGTAGAGTACTCACCGAATTGTTATCACTCTATAGCATCATCATTTTTAAAAAGAGAACTCACAGAGTCTTTAAATCGTCTGCAACTCAATTCACTTGATTGCTATCTGATTCATAATCCTGAATGTTTTATCTATGAAGCACTTAAAAAAGAGATGTCGCGTGATGCAATGCTCGATACAATGTTTGAGAGAATCTATGGGGCTTTTGTAGGTTTAGAAGAGAGAGTAAAAGAGGGTCAAATCAACTCCTATGGAATCAGTTCAAACTCTTTTGCAAAAGCTGAGAATGACCCTGAGTTTTTACCCTATGAAGATTTAATTATACTTGCTCAAAAAGCAGCACGCAAAGTTGGCAATGTTGAGCACGGCTTTACAACTATTGAACTACCGATAAATCTTTTGGAGCATAAAGGCTTGAAGTGTGCCGCATGGGCAAGAAAAAACGGGCTAAGAGTTCTTTCAAACAGACCATTTAATGCGCAAAAAAATGGATTGATGTATCATTTAGTAGAGTATGATGAACCAAAAGATTACTACCATACGCTCAATGAACTTTTAGAGATTTGTGACAATAAACAGCTCAATCCTCTCTATAACCTGATAGAACAGATGGATACAAACAAACACAAGTTTGGTTTTATTGGAGAGTATGATTCATTTTTATATACGCAGATTCTGCCACACATTAAAAAGACGATAGAGAAGATACCCCAAGAGGTTTTAGATGTACTTTTGGAGTATATTGATAGATTCTTGCGTGAGTATAGAGATATGGTGGCTTATGAGTCATCAAAAATGACAAAAACAGCTCTTAAAGAGTATTTTGAGGGGTGTAAAACAAAAATGCAGGAGTGCGCATTGCGTTTTTTATTGGAAATTGACGATATAGAGAGTATAATAGTCGGTATGCGAAAACCAAGTTGCGTGCAAGAGGTCATGGCTTTAAAAAGCTAGGTAAAAATATTTTTTATCGCCTGTTAAGCGATATTGTCATATTTTATGATTATAATACTCAAGAATTTAAAGGATAAACTAAATGATCCCATTTACTGATGAAGAGCTTATGGAGCCAGTGAGATGTGCTATTGACAAGGTTCGTCCGTCTTTAGCTCTTGATGGTGGAGATATTGACTTTATAACAGTCAAAAACGGTAATGTATATGTACAGCTAAAAGGTGCATGTATCGGATGTGCAAGCAGTGGCTCTACACTAAAATATGGTGTTGAGAGACAATTAAGAATGGATATTCACCCTGAACTTTGTGTCGTTAATGTTCCGTTTGGAATGGAAAACGATTTAGATAATTTATAAATTTTAAAAGTAAAGAAGAAAATGAGTGCAATAAGCAAATATAAAATTTTATCGCAAGCAAAGGAGAGCTTTTCCAAAGCAGACTACAAGAGTGCGTTGGAAAAATTCGCTGAAGTTTTGCAAAACTATCCAAACTCAAAAGAGGCTTATAATGGCGTAATTCTTTCGGAAATGGCTATGAGTGGTGAAATAGGTGCAGAGGCACTGTTTGACTATTATGAGATATTAAGAGAAGAAGATAAAGAAGAAGCTGATGCAGTTATAGAAGAGATATTGCAAAATATAGACGGCACACTTGGCAAATTGTCGGAAACTTTTAATCAATCCTTGCGTGAGCGAATAGAGTTTGAAGATGGAATTTTATACAGTGATTTTAAAAAACTGCTTGATGAAGGAGCCGACTTCAAAGAGACTTTTGAAAATATTATGTTCTCTACGCGTGTCATTATCACTGAAAAAGAGGATTTTATAGACTTCTTAGACAGATTGATTGAGCATGGTTTTTCAGAGATGGCACTAACCTATTTAGAAAAAGCATTAACTGTTGACCCTAGTGATAAACTCTTGGCAAAGCTCTTAAAAAAAATCGCTCAAGGCAAAAAGATTGAAATTTGAACTTCCAAATCAAGTATGTAAATATGTAACGGAAAATTCACAGGAGTGTGACAGCGAGACAGCATTTGTTTTGACAACACAAAATGAAAAATATATAGATGATGCAAAAGCACATAATGCACACTCTATTATAAAAATAGCAGATATTGCGGAGCTCTTTGGAGTTGATAAGATTAAAATCATCGGTATTACCGGCACGAATGGGAAAACAACAACAGCTAGTGCAATATACTCTTTTTTATTAGACCTTGGCTATAAAGTAGCTTTTCAAGGGACTCGTGGTCTCTTTATGAATGATGAAATTGTTGAAGGCAAAACTCTTACGACACCTTCGGTTTTAAATACCTACAGACATATCTATCAGGCACTACAAGCAGGATGTGAATATTTCATTATGGAGGTAAGCTCTCACGCAATCGTTCAAAAAAGAGTTGAAGGATTGGATTTTGAGTTGAAAATCCTTACAAACATCACGCAGGATCATCTTGATTATCACAAAACACTTAGTGAATATATCTCTGTCAAGAACTCCTTTTTTCAAGATGAGAGCAAAAAACTTATCAATAAAGATGAAGAGAAGAGCTCATTTAATATTAAAAATACATATACATACGGCATAGAAAATCCAGCTACTTACAGACTAATGGCATATTCACTCAATAGCGGCAGCAGTGGAATTATTCAACATTTTCAAGAGATTGTTCCTTTTACGGCATCACTGCATGGTTTTTTTAATCTATACAACTTGACGGCAGCCATAGCCGCAACACACCTTATAACAGACAAAAGCCTAGAAGAGATTGCAGGCGTTGTGGATAACTTCGCCGGTGTAAGTGGAAGAATGGAGCAAGTCTGCGCTGCACCGAATGTCATTGTTGACTTTGCACATACTCCCGATGGTATGCAACAGGTTCTCAATGCACTCAAAGAAAAAGAGTTACTAGTTGTCTTTGGTGCAGGTGGAGATAGAGATAGATCAAAGCGTCCACTTATGGGGCGAGTGGCCGCAACATTGGCAAAAAAAGTCTATATCACAAGCGATAATCCTCGCTATGAAGATCCTGATGTAATCGTAGAAGATATATTAGAGGGTATCCAAGAGAGAAGTCATATTGTTGTAGAGCTCAATCGCAAAAAGGCTATTGAGATGGCACTTGATGAGCAAGAGGGCGATGAGGTCGTTGTTATTCTCGGCAAAGGAGATGAAAACTATCAGATTATTTATGATGAAAAATTACTTTTTGACGACAGAGAAGTTGTAAGAGAACTTCTTAAAATCTAAAGTTTATGCCGACATAGCCAATATTTAAGTGTGATGAGGGTATAAGCGTAGAGCTAAGATCAAGCTTTTGATAGGAGGTATATCTATACTCATATGCAACTTCTAGATCAAAATTTTTATTGATTGGAATAAAAAGACCAGCCCCCAAATTAAATGAGCCATAGCCAAGAGAATTATTATGTATATCTGTAGAAGTCTCAAGATATCCTCCTCCAAATCCTGCTTTGACATAAGGATTGACATATATACCAAGATCCCCTGTTTTTAAAAGCTCATCTTTAAGCTCAGCCAATCGATCTTCTGTGATACCAAAGTCCCATGCTTTTAAAAGCTCTATATTAAAACCATATTTTTTCCCATCGTTGAGATCGAAGATACGAGAGCTGTTGTCTGTATAATCAAATGATAGTTCAACCGCATAGGCTTTTTTGCTTCCATATCCTATTTTAATCCGTGCGACACTATTGTTAATCACCCACTCATCTTCATCATAAGTGATTGTTTCACTACTATATGCATAACCTGTACCAAAATAGACTTTCGACTCGGCATCAAGCAATGAAGCGATAAAGAGTAAAAGTAATATAATTTTTTTCAAAATAGTTCTCCAAATTTTTTAAAAATTATATCTTAAAAATATGAACTTATTTAGTAAAGTTAGAAAATAGACTGATATTTTTGATATAATTGCACAAAAATTTTAAGGATAATTTCTATGGGAATTCCACAACCGGCATTTTATATTTTCAAATGTGAGCAATCAGCTCCTCCAGGTATGCCAAAACCATCATGTGTTACACCGCAAACTCAAGATCTTTTTCAATATCTTGCACAAAAATTGATGCAAGAGGGAATCATGGGTACAGTACAACCGATTCGTACCTCTTGTCTGAACCGTTGTCAAATGGGACCGGTTATGCTTGTTGAGCCAGGTCATACAATGTATGCAGGATTAACTAAAGAAAAAATTGATAAAATAGTACAAGAACATATCTTAGGCGGAAGCGTTGTTGAAGAGTTTGTAATTGACTCTGAGATGTGGGATGAGCCAATTAGCCCTGCTGATATGAAAAAACAGATGGGAATGTAGGAAAAGTAATGACAATAGAGATGTTGTATAGCAAAATCCATCGAGCTACCGTAACAGATGCCAACTTGAACTATGTTGGATCTATTACGATAGACGAGGAGCTTTTAGAAGCCTCCAAGATGCGAGTTGGACAAAAAGTAGAGATACTTAACATTAACAATGGTGAAAGATTTTCTACTTACATTATCCTTGGTGAGCGTGGAAAGCGAGATATCTGTCTTAATGGAGCAGCTGCACGCAAAGTTCATAAAGGTGATAAAATCATCATTGTTGCCTATACTACATATGATGAGAAAGAGCTTGAAACATACAAGCCGACTGTTGTTTTACTTAATGATGAAAATAATATTGATGAAATTTTAGAGAGTATCTAATGCTTGAAAATATGGGTGATTTAAGTAAAATGCTACAAGGCTTTGAAGAGAATGCCAAAAAGTTCAAAGATGAACTTGCAAGCAAAACTTTTTCCGTTAAGAGTGGCGGTGGTATGATAGAGCTTGCACTTAACGGTAACGGTGAAGTTATCGACTTAAACATCGACGATGAACTTTTAGGCGATAAAGAGTCTCTGCAGATTCTTCTCATCGGCGCAATTAATGATGCAAACAAGATGATTCAACAAAATCAGCAACAAAGTGCACTTGGTATGCTAGGTAGCATGGGTTCGTTTGGTGGAGTAAAGTAGGTGTTTTTTCGCCTCTTTGTTTTTACCTCTCTTTTTTTTATAGATCTATACGCCTGTAAAGGTGGCTATACTGCCTGCATAGCAAAAGTAAAAGATTCTCACGCAATACAAAACAATACTTTGCAAATTCCCCTTAAAAAAAAGACAAGAGTACTCTACACCCATACAAAACCAGATGCAAAAATCTTAAAATATGATCCTTTTCTCTCACTCTATCTCATAAAGGATCCAAAACCTTTTGCATACCCTTTTGATATTAATCTACGCTTGCAGGTAGGCACGGCGATGGTAACAGATAAAAGCTCACGCAAGGGAGAGTTTATTCAAAACCAGATCGGACTGAACACTTTGGCACGCTATAGTAAACCATCGCTTATTCCATCACTGCTTACAAATTCTTGCTGTTCACTCGAAGGTGTAGTAACTTCCCATGGCATCATCCAAAAAGAGTATCTTAAACATTTCACAGATACAAAAAAGAGTCAATATGGCGATATCGGTATTCGCGTAAAAAATAAGAGAGGCTCTGTTATTGTAACTGCAAGCGATCCGTTTTTTAAAAACAATCCTTTTAAAACAGATGACCGCATAGTGGTTTTTGACGGGAGAGAAGTAAAGGCGGCATCTTCGCTTATGCGTATGATTCTTTTTAGTAAAAGAGGTGTGCAACACACAGTAAAAGTTAAAAGAGATAATCAATATCTTACCTATACGGTCACAACAAAAAAACGCTATGGCGGTGGTGAACTTAGCGATACATTTTTGGAGTCGCAAGGGGTCTTTTTTGATAAAGCACTTAATCTTGTAAAAATAGAGAAAAAGTTTAAAGGTTATGGCATCAAAAAAGGTGACAGACTCATTCAAATCAATGGTGTGAAGATAAAAAACCAAAAAGAGCTCCGCAGATATATTCAAAAAGCTAAAGATTACTCCTCTTTGCTTTTTGAGCGTAACAACTTTCAGTTTTTTATAAATATTAAGTAGAAAAAAGTACAATTTCATATGCAAAATTTTGAGCAATTTTTATTAGATAATTTACCGCACTCAAAGAGTATTCATCCAACCTATGAGAGTGCCTTGCGAAATATGTTAGAAGCTGGCGGAAAGCGTTTTCGTCCCGCACTGCTTTTAGGCGTTGTTAAGGCTTATAATCCTCTAATGATTGAGTCTGCCTATCACGCAGCATATGCAATAGAGTTGCTGCATACATACTCTCTTATTCATGATGATCTGCCGGCAATGGATGATTCACCTCTACGCCGTGGACATCCAACACTCCACATTACTTATGATGAGGTAACGGCAATACTTGTTGGCGATGCGCTCAACACCTACTCTTTTGAAGTGCTAAGCAATGCTCCTTTTTCAGATGAGACAAAAGTAAATCTCATCAGTGAGTTGGCAAAAAACGGCGGTCTTAACGGTATGGTGCTAGGTCAGGCAATAGACTGCTATTTTGAGAACAAACCTTTGGCTCTTGAAGATATAAAAGTGCTCCATACAAATAAAACCGCCAAGCTTATAGCCACGGCATTGAAGATGGGTGCACTCATTGTCGGGCGTGAAAATGAAGCAGATAAGCTTTATAATTTTGGTATAAAACTCGGTCTGCTTTTTCAAATTCAAGATGATATACTTGATGTAACACAAAGCTCCGAAGAGGCAGGCAAATTGACAAATAATGATGAGGAGAAGAACTCTTTTGTAACGATTTTAGGTTTAGATGAGGCTCTGCGTGAGGCAAATCTTTTAGCAGATGAATTAACAAAAAGTATGCAAAGTTTTGATGAGAGCCTACGGCGTGAGCTCTCGCCAATACTTACAAAGTACATAAACAGACATAAAAACTAAGGATAGATAATGAGTAATATAATGCGTCAAAAGATGGCAAACAGCATAAGGTTTTTAGCAGCAGATATGGTTCAAAAGGCAAACTCGGGACACCCGGGTGCACCTATGGGGCTTGCAGATATTGCGGTAGTTTTAAGTGAGCATCTAAAGCACAATCCTAAAAACCCGTCATGGTTAAATCGTGATAGGCTTGTATTTTCAGGCGGGCATGCTACAGGTCTTATCTACTCACTCTACTATCTTTGGGGGTACGGTTTAGAGATTGAGGATCTTAAAAATTTCAGACAGCTCGATTCACTAACACCGGGACATCCGGAGTTTGGACATACCGCAGGTGTTGAGATTACAACTGGACCACTTGGTCAAGGCGTGGCAAATGCAGTTGGTTTTTCAATGGCTTCAAAATTTATGGGCAGACAGGTAAACAGTGAGATGGCAAAACTCATTGATCATCATGTCTATTGTCTTTGTGGAGATGGTGACTTGGAAGAGGGTATTAGCTATGAAGCATGCTCTATTGCAGGGCATAACAAACTTGATAATCTTATTCTTATTTACGATTCAAACCGCATAACTATTGAGGGAGATATCAACCTTTCAATTTCAGAAGATATTAGAGGTAGATTTCAATCTCAAGGTTGGGAGGTTTTAGAGTGCAACGGACATGATTATGACGAGATTGATGCAACTATCACGCAGGCAAAAAAAGCTAACCGTCCTGTAATTATCATCGCAAATACTATTATTGCAAAAGGTGCAGGTTCACTAGAGGGAAGTCATCACTCACATGGTGCACCATTGGGTGAAGATGTTATCGCTGATGCAAAACGAAGAGCTGGGTTTGACCCTGAGAAAAAATTCTTTGTTCCCGAAGATGTAATGGTGCGTTTTCGTTGTGCCACAGAGATGGGAGACTTGGCAGAGCGTGAGTGGATTCATTCACTAAAAACCGCACCGCTGATAGAGCAAAATAGAGCCTTAGAGGCACTTCTTAATCATGACTTCTCACGCATTCAGTGGCCTAAGTTTGATAAAGCAGATGCAACAAGAAACACAAATGGAAAGATTTTAAATGCTATTGCAAAAGCAATTCCTGCATTTATCGGCGGTTCGGCAGACCTTAGTCCATCGAACAAAACATTTTTAAACGATATGGGTGTATTTCCAAAAGGAAAAAACATCTACTTTGGTATTCGTGAGCATGCGATGGCTTCCATCGCTAATGCAATTGCACTTTATGGATCACTAATGCCGTTTACTTCGACATTCTTTGTCTTCTCAGATTACCTTAAACCTGCAGCGCGTATTGCAGCACTTACGGGTATTCAACAGTTTTTTATCTGGACGCATGATAGCATCGGTGTCGGTGAAGATGGGCCGACACACCAGCCTATCGAGCATCTTTCACAATTCCGCGCACTGCCTAACTTCTATCTATGGAGACCGGCTGACGGATATGAGAATGTAGAGGCCTGGAAAAAAGCATTAACAATGAAAAAATCCCCATCTGCTTTTGTCTGTTCACGCCAAAGCTTAGCTGTTTTACCTGATGCTGTTACAGGTGAAGTAAGCCGTGGCGGATACCTTCTAAGCGCTGATCATAATGCAGAAATCACTCTTATGGCTTCGGGAAGTGAGGTAGAGCTTGCACTCAAAACAAAAGAAGTTTTAAATGCAAAAGGCAAAAGAGTAAATGTTGTTTCTGTGCCGTGTTATGACCTCTTTATTGAACAAGAGAGGGCTTATATCGACTCTATTATTAAGGCTGAAACGAAAAAAGTAGCAATTGAGGCTGCTCGTGGATTAGAGTGGTATCGTTTTGCTGATGAGGTTATTGCAATAGATAGATTTGGTGCTTCGGCTCCGGCAGCGCAACTTTTTGAAAAATTTGGCTTTACTGCTGAGAAAATAGCACAAAAAGTGTGATAGTCTCCTTGTCGATTTGCTCTTTAAATGTTTAACTATATAATTCCATTATGAATACAATAAACAGCATAGAAAAAACAATAAAAGAGAATATAGCAGTGATACTCTATTTCTCAACGCCGACTTGCAGTGTCTGTTATGCACTCAAGCCAAAACTGCTTGATGCGATAGAGAAAAATTTTAAAGAGTTTAAGACTATTAGCATTGATCTCTCTGTGGAGCAGGATATTGCAGCACACTATAGTGTCTTTGCAGTTCCTACGGTGCTTATATTTTTAGACGGTAGAGAGTTTGTAAGAAAATCTCGCCATATGTCCATTGACGAGGTTATAACTAAGATAAAACGCCCGTATGGGATTATGACCTCATAAAGGCTATAAGTGCAGCTGTGATGGCAATATTGAGTGATTCGACCTCACGCTGCATTGGAATCTTAAAGGAGTCATTGCAGAGTGCAATAACCTCTTTGCTTACCCCCTCACTCTCATTTCCAAGCACATAGATACTTCTCTTTTTCTCTTTTATATTGTAGATATCACTCTCTGCGTGAGAAGAGAGTGCATAGATGTTCGTATTGTCAAGCTCACGCAGTAGATCTTCAAGCTTGTCGCAAAAGTAGATAGGGAGTTTAAAGAGCGTTCCTGCACTAGCCTTTGCGACCAAAGGGGAAATCTTTGCAGAGTTTTTCTTTGGAAGGATGATACCGTCAATATCTCCTGCGGCACAGCTTCGTATAATCATTCCAAGATTTTGTGGATTGTGAATGCCATCAAGAGCAATGAGCCGATAAGAGTTTAGTCTCTTTATCGTATCGGCACTTTGGTAACTTTTTGAAATTATATCTATTGCTACGCCTTGATCCTGTTTTGCATTTTTGGAGATGCGTGAGAGTGTATTTTTGTTATGTTCGGTAACTTCGATACCGCGATTTTTTGCTAAGGTTACTATCTTTTCAATGGAGCCGTCAGGTCTGTTTGAGTTTGCCAAATGAAGTTTGTGAATAGTTATGCTTTGGTCTTGTAACATCTCAATAACAACATTTCTGCCATACAGTGTAATAACTTTTTCAAAAAAAGCTTTTTTATCTTTATATTCGCGTGAATCACTCATCTTTTACTTCACTATATTGAAAACTATTTCAGTTTTGTTTTTTCTCTTTTTAATCTCATGGATATTTAACCCTTCTATCTCAAGGCTATTAAACTCTTTTAGCGATCTAATATTAGCACCTGCTATCTCACGCAGAACTATACCTCGATACGCTTTTGCCCAGTGAGAAACTATTTTGCCGTTTTTTAAAAACTTGAGTGTCGTATAGGGTTTTGTCACTTTATAAAACTTGTCATAATATCCTGCACGCAGATCTAAAATATCATATCTGCTCAAATAGAGATCAAGTTGATAGGAAAAACGCTCTTTGTAGAACTTCTCAGGAGCAATCTCTCCAATAGAGTTTCCCTGTTTTACTTTATAATTCACAATCGTATCGCCTCCAAGGATCGGTCCGTAGAGGTTTGAAAATATAAGTGTATGCTCACGCAAGTATGCCTGCGTGAGGCTATTTTGTTCACTATATTTGAGATAGTCATAAGCCACACCGTTATAGCGTTCTATGGCGTGCATAAACGGTGAGTCGAAAATATCTACAATATAAGGATCACACTCAGAGAACTTTTTAAATCCAAAAAGTTTTTTTATAGCCTCTTCATCGCCTGATAGAACTATATCGTTGTATGCCTTTAAGATCCCTTCTCTTGCATCTGTCGATCCAAAGAGCTCTTTAGGAGCTTGATTGCCCCCTCTATTTTTTCCTTCTGATGGCGAAAAAAGTATTTTTAACATTATGGTGGTGTTCTCTTTAGGGATTTTTATAAAAACTATTATACCCGAAATCTCTTCAAGCTTATCTAAAATGCAAGTAAAGATTCTCTATTTAAATATTTTGCAAAAATTGAGATAAAAATCTAAAAGCAAAAATAATTCCTATCAAATAGGTGAACTTTTCGCTAAAATTCACTTATGAATTCCTATGAAGATAAATTTAACAGAGCTGTTGCCAATACATTTTACTCTAAACTCCCAAAAGATGAACAAAAGTTCATAAGGGAGCTCTCTTTTTGCTATAAATTTTCCCATCAGGAACTCTTTCAAGTCATTAATATTGCGCGTGATTTAGAGATGTGGGATGAGCAACGCATCCATAAAATTTTCTCAAACCATCCCACAAAAAAAATAGCCCTTAAAAAGCTGCGTGAGACCTATGAGACTATTCGCAACACTCTCAACTCTTATGAGAACTTTAAGCTCAAGAACATCCCTAAAGAACAGAGATACACTTTCAAAACAGAACCCAAAGATGGATTTGGACTTGGTCTCTGCCCAGTTGCAAGTGAGAAGACACGCTGTTGCAATCTTTTGACGCTTGATGCTGTTGAATCATGCGGTTTTGACTGCTCTTACTGCTCTATTCAGAGCTTTTACAATCAAAACACCATTACCTTCGACTCAGGCTTTAAAGAGAAACTCTTAAATTTAGAGCTTGACTCGGATAAAACCTACCATATAGGCACAGGACAGGCTTCAGACTCACTGATGTTTGGAAATCGCGAAGGAGTACTTGAAGCACTTTTAGCGTTCGCAAAAAAAAATCCCAATGTTATTTTAGAGTTTAAAACAAAATCGGACAATATCAAGTATCTACTTGAAAATGATGTTCCAAAAAATATTCTCTGTACATGGAGTCTTAACACACCTACCATCATCAAAAATGAAGAGCACCTCACAGCTTCCCTTGACAAACGCATAGCATCTGCAAGAAAAATGGCAGACAAAGGTGTAAAAGTCGGCTTTCACTTTCACCCAATAGTTGAGTATGAGGGTTATCTTGACGAATATCAAAAAATATATGAAAAACTTATACTAGAATTTCATCCGTCAGAGGTAGCACTTGTTAGTTTTGGCACATTAACATTTATCAAGCCTGTTATCAAGCAGTTGCGTGAGCGAGAATTTCGGAGCAAGATCACACAGATTCCTCATGAAAATGCAAGCGGAAAAACATCCTACCCAGAAAAGACAAAGATAGAGATGTTTAAGCATGCATATGAAAGTTTCAATCCATGGCAAAACACAAAGGAGAGCGTCTTTTTCTATCTCTGCATGGAGTCTCATGAACTCTGGAGTAAAACTTTTGGCTACCAATACACTACAAATAATGACTTTGAGCATGCTATGCTTGGTGCATACTGCAAAAAAATAGGTCAAGATTATCTCATTTAGGAAGATTGATGCAAACAAAACAAAACTATTTCTTATCACAACCACACCAGCCTTTTTTCATTTTAGGTATTTTTAACGCCATCGTTATGATGCTCATCTTTGCGCTTGCATACAAGGGTATTTTTACACTACAAATAGAGACAGCAACATTTCATATTTACACACTTGCGTACCTAATTTTTAGCAATTTTTTTACCGGTTTCTTATTTACAACTTTTCCTCGTTTTAATCAATCACAGACTATTGAGAAAAGTTACTACAATACTATTTTTTATGTAAAGCTTGCAGGCACACTGCTCTTTGTTGCAGGTGTATTTACAAATATCTATCTTGTAGTCTCTGCGATGCTCCTGCTCTTTATTTCACAGATATTTATCGTTTACAAACTCCAAAAAATCTACAACAGAGGGTATGTACCTGACAAAAAAGACTCATATTGGATCTTAATCGCTCAATATTTTGGAGTTGCAGGAGATCTTCTTTTTATTATCGCTACACTTTTTAATCTTTATGCTCTTCTACCGACGGCTATTGGTATCACTTTTTATCTCTATCTTATCTTTTTGGCATTTAGCATAGGGCAAAGAATGATTCCTTTTTTCTCTCATTCGTGGGTCAAAAAGAATCCTCATTTTATCAAGATGGTCTTTAGTCTCTTTATCTTAAAAAGTATCTTTGCTTCTGCAGATATTAAAATAGCTGAGATGCTTATTGACACAATCTTGGCACTCTATATGTTGCGTGAGTTTCTTCGCTGGGATCTCCATCCACTACGCTCTCCTTCTATTCTTTGGGTACTGCATCTTGCACTCTTTTGGCTTCCAAGTGCCTTTGGTCTCTCTGCTATTAGTTTAGCCGCAGCTCTGTTTTTAGATACATCTTTTTACTTTTTAAATATTCATCTTTTGGCTATCGGATTTCTAACGACACTTCTCATTGGTTTTGGAACACGCGTAACACTTGGACATGCCGGTATGCTTCTAGGAGCTGACAAATTTACTACTGGTATATTTCTGTTTATTCAAATAGTTGTACTTCTGCGTTCTCTCTTTAGTATCAATGTCGCTTTTGGATGGGGAGCAAACTTTCTTTTTGATATCTCCTTTACGGCATGGCTCATTCTCTTTTTGCTCTGGAGTATTAGATATACAAAGATCTTAATCTTTGGCAGGCAACCCTAATCTATTCTTTAAACCCAATCACCTCTGTTGCCATCAAAGTTGCAAGGCTACTCTCAACAGTTAAAGAAAAATTCAGCTATAATTCTGCTAAATCAATATAACGGAATTACCAATGCAAACACAAAACTACTTTTTGGAGCTGGGGCTTATCAACACCCTTAAAATTGACAGGCTCACCACTCCCGGTGCTTATCTTATGGCACAAGACGGCAATGATGTACTTCTTCCCGGACAATACCTCACGCAAGATATGAAAGAGGGAGATTTAATAGATGTCTTTTTATATACAGATTCAGAGGATAGACTCGTAGCAACAACAGATACCCCAAGAGTAAAACTAGATGGTTTTGAAGTGCTTGAGATTATCGACATTGCTCCTTTTGGTGCTTTTTTAGATTGGGGACTGCCAAAAGATCTACTCTTGCCAAAAAAACTTCAAAAAACGACTGCTATTGTCGGTGAGAAACGCCTCATCAAGGTTGTTTACGATGAGAGAACACACAGGCTCATAGCAACAGAGAAGCTAGGTGATTTTTTTGAAAAACGCATCAAAGGACTCAGACCGCATCAAGAGGTAAATATTTTAATTCTCACAAAGACCCCACTCGGGTATAAATGCCTTGTTGAAAATAGATACGAAGGTCTTATATATCATAATGAGATTTTTGAGAAGATCACTGTAGGTGAGCATAAAAAAGCCTATATCAAAACGATTCGCAAAGATAGCAATATTGACCTCTCTTTACGAAAAGCCGGCAGTAAAAAGAGTAGCGGTAAAATTCTTGAACTTCTCAAAGAGAACAACGGTATCATGCCTTACAATTCAAAAAGTGATCCAGAGCTTATCAAAAACACTTTTGAAATGAGTAAAAAAGAGTTTAAAGCCGCCCTTACAAAACTCAAAACAGAAGATAAGATTGATGTAAAAGAGACAGGTATCTATCTAAAAGAAGAAAAAATATAGAACTTCTCTGAGGGATACTAGGGTTTTTAGGGCTGCTCTTAAGGATATATAAGGAGAATCACAGGTATCATTATAGTAATAAATTTTCCACTTAAAGGATAGATATGAAAATATGCAATTCACTACAAGAAGTAAGAGACGAGATAGATAAAATAGATGCGAAATTAGTTGATTTAATCTCTCAAAGGAGTCATCTTATTCACCATGCTGCAAGTTTTAAAAACTCTGTAGAGGAAGTAAAAGCCGAGGATAGAATAGATACCATAATGCAGCGTGTTCGTAAGCGTGCTATTGAACTAGAGATAAATCCAAATATGATTAGTGAACTTTTTACAATTATGATAGATGAGATGGTGGAGACTGAAATTTCAGAGTTCCGCAATGATAGAAAGTTTTAAATAGATCAAAGAGGCTATACAACACTAAATGCCAACACCGCTGTTATCTCTAGGTGCCCCTTAAGGGCAAAAACAAAGTGCGGTGTATAACATCATATAGTTTTATTTGTATCTATATGTAATGCGACCTTTGTCAAGTGAGTATGGTGTTAACTCAAGCTTTACTTTGTCGCCTGGAAGAATTTTGATATAGTGCATACGCATTTTACCTGCAATATGACACAAAATAATATGCCCATTTTCCAACTCTACACGAAAAGTTGCATTAGGCAAAGCCTCTATAATCTTGCCGTCAACTTCAATAACATCTGCTTTAGCCATTTTAGTCCTTTATAAAGAAATTTCTTACTTTAACTCTCACGCAAGAGATAAAATTTCAGCTTTACCGTCAACAACTGCGATAGTGTGTTCATAGTGTGAACCACGCAAACCATCAGTACTAACAACATCCCACCCATTATCTAAGATAACAGGCTTCGACTCTTTTTGACAAATCATCGGCTCCAAACAAAAAACCATTCCATTTTTTATCTTCGGACCCGCTTTTGGATTATTTCCTTCAAGATAGTTAGGAATTTCTGGCTCTTCATGTGGCTTTTTGCCAATGCCATGCCCACAAAAGTTACGAAGCGGTACAAAACCACACTCTAGGATAAACTGCTCTATTAAGTAAGAGAGTCTCTTAAAGTGCATACCCTGTTTGATATTTTTAATCGCATAATACAGAGCATCTTTTGCGCATGCGATTAACTCTTCATCCTCTTGAGAAATTTTACCGACACCTACACTGATTGCTGCATCACCGAACCAGCCATCTAACTCTGTACCGATATCATATCCTATAACATCTCCTTCTTGGAGCTTATAATCAGATGGAATACCGTGAATAATAACTTCATTAAGTGATGTGCAAACAGCATTTGGAAAACCGTAGAGACCTTTAAAAGATGGTTTTGCGCCATGACTTCTGATATACTCTTCTGCCATAGCATCTAACTCTTTTAATGTCATTCCGGGTTTGGTATTTTCTTTGAGAAGGTTGAGTGCGCCGCCGACAATTTTGTTAGCTGCGCGAAGTTTTTCAATTTCTTGAGGTTTTCTAAGTGCAATAGCCATTGCTATAAACCAACTGCACTTAGGGTTTCATATTTACTCATATATATCTGAGCTTCTATCTTTCTCATAGTGTCAAGTGCAACCTGAACAACAATAAGTACCGCAGTTCCTCCAAAGAAGAATGGAACACCCATTCCTTTGATGATCATAAACGGCAGTGTTGCCACAAGCCCAAGATAAAGTGCACCTGTTACCGTAAGTCTGCTAGCAGTCTCATTTAAGAACTCTTTTGTAGCTTCTCCGGTACGAATACCAGGAATAAAACCACCCTGACGCTTTAGGTTGTCAGAGATATCTTTTGCATTAAATGTAATCGATGCATAGAAGAATGCAAAGAATATTACAAACATAAAAGTTAAAAAGTTAAAAAAGTAAGAGTTTGGATTTAAGAAATCCGCTATTGCTTGAATAGTAGGGTTTGTACTTGATGATAAAATAGTCATTGGAAACATCAAGATAGCCGATGCAAAGATAACTGGAATAACGCCGGCCAAATTTACTTTAATAGGAATATAGTTCATCACGCGTTTGTTTTGGTTTTGCATCATAGTCTTTTTAGCATATGTAATAGGAACACGACGCTCGCCCAACTCAACATAAATGATAACACCTATTGTAATGAGTACGAGTGCAACGATGGCAATTACTGTAAGAAAACTCATCGCTCCGGTATTTACCATCTCAACAGTTTGCCCTATTGCTCTTGGGATCGCAGAAACGATACCTGCAAAGATAATTAAAGAGATACCGTTACCGATACCACTTTGCGTAATCTGCTCACCAATCCACATTAAAAGCATAGTACCTGCAAGCATTGAAACTGCAGATAAAAGAATAAATGTATTGTGATCAGCAAGAATCGCACTGTTACCACCAGGTCCTGTTAAAGATTGCAATCCAACACTTACACCAATCGCTTGAATGATTGTAATTACAATCGTCGCATAACGGATAATCTGCATATACTTAGTCATACCATCACGCTCTTTTTTCATCTGACCCAAAGCAGGGAAAGTTGCAGCAAAAAGCTCCATAATAATAGAAGCGGTGATATAAGGCATAATACCAAGTGAAATTATTGATAATCTCTGAACAGCATTTCCACTAAACATATTAAAGAGTCCGAGAGCATCTGATTGGTGAGAGTCAAAGAAAGAAGCAATAACTGCAGTATCTACGCCAGGTACCGGCACATATGCCAGTAAGCGATAGATAAATAAAAAACCGATAGTAATAAGTATTTTATTAACTAGATTTTTATTCACAACTATTTACCTGCTGTTGTAATGTTTTCGTCTTTAATTTTCGATGCTAAATCTTTTGCAGAAGCACCTACTAATTTAACTTTTTCAACTGATGCAGCGATTTTGTGAACACTACGAATAGACTCCATGGTGATCTCTTTGAGTTCAGCAACAGCTTTGATTTTTTCAACATTAATTACATATGGCTTTTCAACTCTTGAGTGAAAACCAATTTTTGGTAAACGTTTTGCAAGTGGTTGTTGACCACCTTCAAAGTTTCTTTTTCTTTTGTAACCTGAGCGAGATTTCTGACCTTTTTGACCACGAGCAGCAGTCTTGCCGGTACCAGAACCTTGCCCACGCCCAACACGCTTACGAGCGTGAGTTGAACCCTCTGCAGGTGTTAAGTTTTCAATACCCATTTTCTATCCTTTGATATAAGATAGTGCTTCAATTGTAGCACGCACCAGTGTGTTTGGATTGTTAGAACCGATTGATTTTGTAAGAATATCTTGAATCCCCGCAAGCTCAAGAACTGGACGAGCAGCTCCACCGGCGATAACTCCAGTACCCTCAGATGCTGGCTTAAGCAAAACACGACTAGCGTTATATTTATGCTCAATATCGTGAGCAATAGTTGAGCCTTTAATCTTAACAGTTGTTAAGTTTTTAAATGCGTTATCAACTGCTTTACGAATAGCATCGGGAACCTCTTTGGCTTTACCAACACCGTAACCGACTGTACCGTTTTTGTTACCGACAACTACAAGAGCAGTAAAACGAAAGCGTCTACCACCCTTTACAACTTTAGTAACACGACCAATATTTACAATTGATTCTTCAAATTCATCTCTATTGATTTCTCTCATAGCCATGCGCTCCTAGAACTTAATTTCGTTTGCACGAAGTGCGTCACCAAATGCAGCGATAACGCCGTGATATTGGTAACCATTACGATCAAATACAACCTCAGTGATGTTAGCTTCTTTTAGTTTAGCGGCGAATGCCTCACCAAGTGCAGCAGCACCTTCTTTGTTTGACTTTTGACCAGTAGCCTTAGAGTGTAGTGCGCATAAAGTTGTTGCATTTGCATCATCAATAGCTTGTACACTTAGGTAACGATTAGACTTAAATACAGAAACACGAGGAAG
Organism: Sulfurimonas sp.; assembly: GCA_024513425.1. Taxonomy (GTDB): domain Bacteria; phylum Campylobacterota; class Campylobacteria; order Campylobacterales; family Sulfurimonadaceae; genus Sulfurimonas. Next base: position 26,667 of record JANEIH010000006.1, read on the forward strand.
TATAGCACTACCAGATATTTTTGCACGAATACGACGCTTACGCTTTAGGCGATTAGCTACTTTATTTTTTAATACTTTAGCATTCATCTATCTTCCTCCATTATTTCTTAGCGGTTTTACCGGCTTTACGCACGATATGCTCATCAATGTATTTAACACCTTTACCTTTGTACGGCTCTGGTGGACGGAAAGAACGAATCTCTGCAGCAACTTGACCAAGCTTTTGCTTATCATGGCTTTTGAGAGTAATAACATTCTTTTCAACTGACGCTTCGATATCTTTTGGTAACTCATAGTTAATATCATGAGAAAATCCAAGTTGTAGGTTAAGAATCTGACCTTTAACAGCAGCTCTATAACCAACACCATTAATCTCTAATTGTTTTTGATAACCGGTAGTTAGTCCAGTGACAATGTTTTGAGCCAATGATCTAAAAGTTCCCCAAAAAGCTCTATGCTCACGCAAATCTGAAAGATTTTTAAAAGTTAGTTTATTCTCTTCAATTTCGAAAGTAACATAACCTTTAGTATCTAAATCAACACTATTTTTACCTTTAGTAAAAGTAATAACATTTCCATTTGTAGTAACTGTAATGTCACTAGCAAATTCTACAGGATTTTTTCCAATTCTTGACATGCTACTCTCCTACCAAACCGTACACATAACTTCACCACCAACACCAAGCTCGTAAGCTTTGTCATTTGATAGAACGCCATGAGATGTACTAACGATAATTGTTCCATAACCATTTTTGAAACGCTTAATATCTTCTTTACCCTTGTAAACACGACGACCGGGCTTAGAGATACGCTTCAACTCATTGATTATACATTTATCATTATCATCATACTTCAGTACAGCTTTAATTGTCTTCTTTACACCATCTTCGATTACATTAAAGCTATCTAAATAACCTTTATCAACCAAGATGCCGACTACTGCTTCAACAGACTTAGAGTGAACTAAAGTTGTTGTAGCCAATCTTCTCATACCAGCATTACGAACACGCGTTAATGCATCTGATACTAAATCATTAATTGCCATTTATATTTTCCTTATATTTTGCAAGTCTTACGACTGCTACTGTTAGGAGTTTCTGCGTGAGAAGCTGACGCTTACCAAGAAGACTTTCTAACACCTGGAATCATTCCCTCATTTGCCATTTTTCTAAAACAGATACGACAAATCCCAAAATCACGAAGAACAGAATGTGGACGACCACAGATCTGACAACGAGTATATCCACGCACTTTAAACTTTGGAGTACGCTTCGCTTTTGCGATCATAGACTTCTTAGCCATTAGTTGCTCCCTTTAGTAAAAGGCATACCGAGTTTCTCTAAAAGAACCATTCCTGCCTTATCAGAATCAGCTGCAGTAACTACAGTGATATTCATACCGTGGATTTGCATGATTGAATCATAGCTAACCTCTGGAAAAATAAGCTGCTCTTGAAGACCGAAGTTATAGTTACCGCGACCATCAAAACCATTTCTTGGAACACCACGAAAGTCTTTTACGCGTGGAAGTGCGATAGATACAAGGCGATCTAAGAAGTTATACATATTTTCACCACGAAGCGTTACACGAACACCAACCGGCATACCTTCACGAACCTTGAAACCTGCAACAGATTTCTTAGCGACTATAACAGAAGCCTTTTGACCGGCGATAGTAGTAATAGTATCTTCAATGTTTTGGATAAGTTTATTATCTTTCATAGCAAAGCCGGCACCAACAGAGATAATAATCTTCTCTAATGCAGGAATTTCCATAACATTTTTAATGCCTAAAGCTTCTTGAATCTCTGGTCTGAGTGCTAAATATTTCTCTTTTAAACGAGCCATTTATTATGCCTCCACTTTGCGTACATTTGAAACATCTATAGGCATCTCTTTATTGATATGACCGCCTTTTGTGTTCTCTTCAGTTGGCTTAAGAGCTTTTTTAGCTACTTTGCAACCCTTTACAATTACTTTATTTTCCTTAGGAAATACCGCAAGTACAGTCTCTTTTGTACCTTTGTCATTACCAGCGATAATTTCTACAGTATCACCTTTTTTGAAATTAAATTTTGCCATTAAACAACCTCCGGTGCAAGAGATACAATCTTCATGAATCCTGCGTAACGAACTTCACGACCAATTGGTCCGAAGATACGAGTACCAATAGGCTCTCTCTTGTCATCAAGTATTACAGCAGCGTTATCATCAAAACGAATAAGTGATCCATTTTCGCGTTGAACTTCTTTATGAGTTCTAACAACAACAGCTTTAACAACTTTACCTTTTTTAACTTTAGCAGTTGGAATCGCTTTTTTAACAGAAGCAACAATAACGTCACCAACTGATGCGTAGCGACGCTTAGAACCACCAAGCACCTTAATACACATAATCTCTTTTGCACCTGTATTATCAGCTACATTTAAACGAGTAAAACCTTGAATCATTACTACGCTCCTTTTACAACTGACTTAAGTCTAAAAGATTTTGTTTTAGACATTGGACGACATTCGATTGCAACAATCTCATCTCCAACTTTACACTCATTACGCTCATCATGCACTAGGTACTTTTTGAAGCGTTTTATAACCTTATGGTAACGAGGATGCATTACACGGCGCTCAACAACAATAGTTACTGTCTTGTCACCAGCAATTTTTACAACATTACCTTGAATTTCACGTTTATGTGTCATCGCTCGTCCCCTACTTCTCTACTGCAACAAGTGCAGTGTTGATTCTTGCAATATCTTTTTTAGCAACACGAAGTTCACTAGTATTTTGTAATTGCATCATCTTTTGTTTAATTTTTAAAGTAAACAGCTCAGTCTTCTTCTCTTTAAGCATAGCTTGAAGTTCTGCTGCACTTTTACCTGCTAAATCAGAATATTTCATTGCTCATCTCCGCAGTAATTATTTTTGTTTTGAATGGTAACTTGTGCATAGCAAGAGTTAGTGCTTCACGAGCTAAATCATGTGGTACACCAGCCATTTCAAAAATTATACGACCTGGTTTGATGTTCATAACCCATTCATCAACCGCACCTTTACCTTTACCCATACGAGTTTCAAGAGGCTTAGCAGTTAATGGTTTTGCAGGAAATACTCTAATCCAAATCTTACCATTTCTTTTGATGTGGCGTGTAGCAGAGATACGAGCCGACTCAATCTGACGAGAGTTGATACGACCAGCTTCTACCGCTTTGAAGCCGATATCACCAAAAGCTAACTTGTAACCTGAACGAGCGTAACCGCGGTTACGACCTTTCATTACTTTACGATATTTTGTTCTTTTTGGCATTAACATAATTATTCAGCCTTTTCACTATTTTCGCGACGCGGTTTTCTTGAACGACGCTCTTTTTTCTCTTCTTTGGCTTCTGCCGGGATACCTTTGGTGAGTACCTCTCCTTTGAATATCCACACTTTTACACCTATGATACCATATGTAGTATGTGCTTCAGCAAAACCATAATCAATCTTAGCACGAAGTGTATGAAGTGGAACGCGTCCCTCTAAATACCACTCAGTACGAGCCATTTCAGCTCCACCGAGACGACCGGCAACAGAAACTTTAATACCTTTGGCACCTGAGCGTTGTGCATTTTGCATAACTTTTTTCATAGCTCTACGGAATGCAATACGACGCTCTAACTGTGTCGCCACATTTTCAGCAACAAGCTGTGCTGAGATTTGTGCTTTTTTCTCTTCTTTGATGTTGATAGAAATTGGTTTACCAACAAGTTTTTGAACTGCAGTTTTAAGTTTTTCGATATCTGCACCTTTTTTACCAATGATGATACCAGGGCGTGCTGCAACGATAGTTACACGCAAGCGTTTTACAGTTCTCTCAATGATGATGTTGGAAACACCGGCATAATAAAGCTCTTTCTTTAAAAATGTTCTAATCTTGTGATCTTCACCTAAACTAGCCGGAGCAGTTTTAAAGTTAGGAAACCAACGAGATTCCCAATTACGGTTGATTCCAAGACGCAAACCAATAGGATTAACTTTTTGACCCATTCTACTTACCCTCTACTTCTACTAAGATATGTGCTGTTGGTTTTCTGATACCTGAAGCCATACCACGAGCACGTGGACGGAAACGCTTAAGTACTGGACCATTGTCAACACGACATGATGTAATTACACAATCTTCAGCTTCGCTACCGCTATTGGCTACTGCAGATGCAATAACTTTAGAGATAATTTTTGCTGCCTTATTTGGAGTAAATTCCAAGGCTGCCATTGCTTCTTCAGCATTCATACCTTGAACTTCACGCGCAATAAGACGAGATTTAATAGGTGATACACGGATAAACTTTAATAGTGCTCTAGCCATGACTACCCCTTCTTCTGAACAGAGCCCTTATGGCCCTTAAATGTACGAGTTGGTGCAAATTCACCAAGTTTATAACCAATGTGGTTTTCTGTAACATATACAGGAACGAATTGGCGACCATTATGAACATTTAATGTTAACCCAACCATCTCAGGAAGAACCATAGATCTTCTTGACCATGTTTTAATAGGTTTTTTGTCTCCGCTAGCTTTCGCTGTCTCAACTTTTTTCATTAAATGCTCATCTACGAATGGACCTTTTTTAACTGAACGAGCCATTAGCCTACCCTTTTTGCATTTGGTTTACGGCGAGTAATAATAAGTTTATCACTAGCTTTTTTACGACGAGTTTTAGCACCCTTAGTTGGTTTACCCCAAGGAGTAACCGGATGACGACCTGAATTCGTTTTACCTTCACCACCACCATGCGGGTGATCAATAGGGTTCATGGCGGAACCACGAGTTTGAGGACGAATACCCATATGACGAGTACGACCAGCTTTTGCGATTACAATGTTAGAATACTCTTCGTTTCCAACTGCACCAATAGTAGCCATACACTCGCCAAGTACTAAACGCATTTCAGACGAAGGCATACGAAGTGAAACATATTTCCCATCACGACCCATAATCTGAGCGGATGCTCCAGCTGAACGCACCATTTGTCCACCTTTTCCAACTTTAAGCTCAATGTTATGAATTAATGTACCGACAGGAATATTTTTAAGTTTCATCGCATTTCCCGGTTTAACATCTAAACCAGACTCAGCAGACTCAATCTTGTCACCAACATTTAAACCTTTTGGTTGAAGAATATAACGCTTATCACCATCTGCATAAGTAATAAGTGCAATTCTACAGTTACGGTATGGATCATACTCAATAGTAGAAACAGTACCGCAAACACCAAACTTGTTACGCTTGAAGTCAATAATACGGTAAAGTTTTTTTGCACCTGCCTGCTTATGACGAGATGTAATACGACCATTGTTGTTGCGACCTGCGTGAGCCGGTAACTTAACAAGTAATGAACGAACACTAGCTTTAGCAGTGATATCTGAACTATCTACATTCGTATAAAAACGACGAGATGGAGTTATCGGTCTATAAGTTTTAATTGCCATCTTATACCGCCAAACTTTCTATTTGTGCACCCTCAGGTAAAGTAACATAGAACTTTTTAAAGTCTTTTTGTTTACCCTGTACACCACGGAAGCGTTTTACTTTTCCGCTTTGATTTAGAGAGTTGATTTTTGTAGGAATGATTCCAAAATACTCTCTAAAAACCTCTTTAAGACCCGTCTTAGTCATACATGGCGATGTCTGAACAACAATCACACCATCTTCTTGAAGACTAAGAGTTTTCTCTGTATATAGTATAGATTTAATATCTGTAATATCTGCCATTACTTAGCCTCACTTACAAGATTTTCCCATACAGCTTTTTCTATCACAATTGAGCGATAGTTAGCAGCCAAGTATGCGTTTAACTCATTAGCTTCGATAACATAAGTAGATTGAAGATTTTCAAATGCCAAGTATGTTTTCTCATCTAAGAGTTCTTTAACAAAAAGAGTATCTCTTTGGTTAAGAGTTTTAAATATTGCTGCAGCGTCTTTTGTTTTACCAGACTCTACTGCGATACTCTCAACTATAAACAAAGTACCATTTTGTGCATGTTCATTTAAAGCGAAGTTAAGAGCAAGTTTCTTTTGCTTTTTATTTACTTTAAGATCGTAGTTACGGTTGTTTTGAGGACCAAATGCCTTACCACCGCCTACAAATATCGGAGAACGACGAGAGCCGGCTCTAGCACGGCCTCCACCTTTTTGAGCCCATGGTTTTTTACCACCACCACGCACATCACTTCTACCTTTAGCAACTGCTGTATTTGCACGCTGTGCAGCTTGAGCAGATTTTACATAAAGGTAAAGGTTATGAGGGTTGATTCCAGAGAAAGACTCTGGTAATGCTAACTCAGAAGCTTTTTCCATTTTTTCATTTAAAACGATTGCGCTCATTATTTAGCTACCTTTACACGACCTAAAGAGCCGTTTGCACCACTTACTGAACCTAAAACCGCAATGATTTTGTTTTCAGCATCGTAAGAAACGATCTCATTTTTTACACTATTTTGTGTATTACCATATTGTCCGGGCATTTTCTTGCCTTTCATAACACGACCTGGCCACTCAGCATTACCGATAGAACCTGTTCTGCGACCAAATCTATGACCATGAGATGCAGGACCACCGCCGAAATTCCAACGCTTCATACCACCGGAAAAACCGCGACCTTTAGTGTTAAATGTGGTTTTAAGCACACTTGCTTCTGCAAGTGGAGCCAAATCCAAATCACCAGCTTCAGCATTTGCTACTTCTAATGTAACAAAACGGTTAAATTCTGCAGAAAGGTTGTATCTCTTCTGTTGACCTTCAATTGCTTTATTTATTTTTTTACCACTGTTGTACGCAACAATAGCTTTACCATCATTAACTTCACACACCTTAGCATCTAGAACTCTTAAGAGAGTAACTGGTTTTGCTGGCACTGTGATAGTACGGCTCATGCCGATTTTTTCAACAATATATTCCATATTTGGTTACTCCTATTTGTCCATAGAGCGAACTTCAACATCCACTTCCGGCGCAAGATCTAGTTTCATTAATGAATCAACAGTCTCTGGAGTTGCAGAAACAATGTCAATCATTCTAGCGTGCATACGAATTTCAAACTGTTCACGAGATTTTTTATTGACATGAACCGATTTTAAAACAGTATATTTACGAATTTTTGTTGGTAAAGGTATTGGACCGCGAATTACCGCACCAGTACGCTTAACAGCCTCAACGATTGATGCTACTGATCTATCAAGTACACGATGATCATAAGCTTTCAATTTTAAACGAATTTTTTCCATAATTTTCCTTCTAAAGAACTCGTTGGATCTTAGCCCAACTATTTTAAGGGAGCAGAATTATACTCAAACTAGGAGTAATATTCAAGGATTTAGGGAATAAAAATGAAAATTATTTGAAATTTATTTCCTCTTAAAAAGGAAATGATATAATAGATTAGATAAAAAAATGGATAATTTATGGAAATTTTACTTGAAGAGTTTTATAAAACTGATCTACAGCTTGAAAAATATCATCAAAGAAAAGCGTATATAGATGAAAAATCTTATCAGATAAACGGAGTATCTCAAAGCGGTAAGACAAAATTGATAAAAAACTACCTGTTATCACTCAAAAAAAGCTCCTATCTCTACATAAACTGCAACGATATCCGCATTGAGATACAAGAGCTCAATGCACTGCTTCCCTCATTTTGCAATAAGAACCATATAGATGTCTTGGCACTTGATAACTATAGCCCTAAGTTTATATTTCCAAATGTTACTCAACTGCTTATCAGTTCGCAGGTTCATTATGAGCTTCCTTTTTTAGAGACTCTACAGCTTTATCTACTTGACTATGAAGAGTTTTTAGCATATGAACATAAGTATGATTCTTCGGCACTCAATCACTTCTTTCAGCTTGGAGGCTTTCCTCATATGCATAAAGTAAGTGTTGATGAGCGCATACTCTATCTGCAAAATATGCTTCGTTTTACTTTAGATGATATCCAGTTTGATATTATCAAGCTCTGTGCAAAATTTATGTCTCAAAAACTCTCTGCTTTTACAATCTATGAAAGGCTCAAACAGAACCGCAAGATCTCCAAAGACAAACTCTACAAATCTTTTAAGATCCTGCGTGAGAAGAATTATATCTATCTTTTAGAGAAGCATATGCACGCAAGAGCTACAAAAAAGGTTTATCTTTGCGACACATCCATAAAGTCGGCACTTAGTATTGAGAAAAACTTCGGTCGTCTTTTTGAAAATATGGTCTATTTGGAACTTTTAAAGTCAGGTACAGAGTGTTATTATGATGATGGCATAGAGTTTTATCTGCCGTGTAGCGATGAGATAATACTCTGTAAACCCTTTATAGATGAACGGCGTCTCTTTAAAAAGCTTGAATCTATTGAGGCTTTTATCTTTAGTTACGGTATCAGAAAAATTACCGTTATTACAATGAACAAAGAGGGAACCATCTCCCATCCGCTCTCAAGTGTTGCTATAATACCATTTGACATTTGGGCTTTAGGGGATTGATATGAGTATATTGTGTGGTATAGATGAAGCGGGCCGTGGGCCGCTTGCCGGCGATCTAGTAATGGCGGGATGTATCCTGCGTGAGACCATAATAGGACTCAACGATTCTAAAAAACTCACAGAGAAAAAAAGAGAAACACTCTATAAAGAGATAGTAAAATGCTCTACTTATCATATAGTTAAATTTTCTGCTTCTGCAATTGACGCCAATGGTATAGCTCACTGTCTGCGTGAGGGGCTAAAAGAAATTATGCAAAATATTGAAGCGGAAAATTATCTCTTTGACGGAAACTCAAACTTTGGGGTAGAAGGTTTAGAGACTATGATAAAAGCCGATGGAAAAGTTGCAGAGGTAAGCGCTGCTTCCATTTTAGCAAAAGTAATCCATGATAGAGATATTTTAGAACTCGCAAAAGAGTATCCTGAATATCAATTAGAAAAACATAAAGGGTATGGAACAAAATTGCATATTGCAATGATTAAAAAATATGGCTACTCACCGATTCATAGAAAATCTTATAGAGTAAAAGCACTAGAGCCCAACCTTTTTTAATAAATTTTAAAAGTCACAAATCTATCTGACTGCTTTCATAGCTAACTGTGCCATTTTTTGCACATACGCTTCAACTGATTTACCTGCATCTAAAACTTTTTGCAGTTCATCAATAAAGTACTCTTTTGTTTTTCCATCTGCCATATTGAAAGCATAAAGCACCCACTCTGCATTAAGGGCTATCTTTTCACCATTTTTTTCTACTTCAAATGTTTGGTAAAGATTGATATCGGTAGATGAAAACAGCCCCAAAACCTTTTGATAAAACTCATTTACTTCATAACTAACAAGTGTAGAGAGCTCTTCTTTTGGAATTTTAACATCCACATCATTAAAATCAACTCTCCCAAGTATCAAAGCATCTCCCAAAACAAGCTGATCACCTATGAAATAGGCTCTTTTCTTTTCACTCAAAGCATTTGCATCTGCATAGATAATATGTTCGCTTATTGACTCTAACTCATCAATAAGAATTGAACTGAAAAAAGTATAGACCGTATTTGCTTTCATCTCAAGATCTATCTCAGATATCTCTTGTGTTTGTGGGTTTAGTGTGAGTGCTTTCATTAAAATTCATCCAGTAATATTACAGAGACATAACTACCTGCTTCTAAAAATTTATCATCTTCACTAGCAATCATCAGTGCTGAATTGTGTAGCATATTTGTAAGAATCGCTGAACTTCCTACTTTTTTGTCTTCAAAATTCACAAAATACTCACCATCCTCTACAACAACATTACAGGCAGTAAATTCTGTAAATCTACTACGCTTTTTAAAATCTTCTTGAAGTTTTGCTACTACCGTCTTATACGATTTTTCTTTGCCAAGCATCTTTGCAATGAGCGGCAAAACATATAGAATTGCAGTCACTGTTGAAGAGTAGGCAAATCCAGGAAGTGCCAAGATAAACTTATGTCCACATTGTGCAACCAAGATGTGACGGCCTGGCTTAATCCCGACACCTTTATAGACCACCTCAGCACCAAGACGAGGGATAATATCTTTGACAAAATCATAATCCCCGACACTCACGCCTCCGGTACTGACAAGAATATCTGCCGATTCAAGTGCATTTTCAAAAGTCTTCATTATGGCATCTCTATCATCAAGGGCTGTTCCAAGCTGAATCACCTCTGCACCTGCTTGCTCAAATAGTGCCGCTAGCGTGTAGTTGTTTGAGCTTCTAATTTGAGCTGGATTGTCAGAGTTTTCTCCAAGATCAAGTATCTCACTTCCTGTTGCAATAACTGCTACACGAGGACGAAGAGCCACTTTTACCATCACGCAGTTCAGCCCTGCCATTACACCAATTTCGACAAAACCGATCTTTGTTCCTTTTTCAATAAGAATCTCACCAGCTCTATAACCCTCACCTACAGGACGAACAGCATTCCCGCGATCTACCATCTCATCGATAGTAATCTTGCCATCAGAAAATGTAACATTCTCTATCTGAATAAGCGTATCGCTCCCTTCTGGCATCATTGAACCCGTAAAAGTTTTAATGGTTTCACCTTCACTTAAAACTCTGCGTTCATCATGTCCTGCGGGATTGTCTCCAAGGACAACAAGTTCATCTTTTTGCAAATCTTCATATTTTACGGCATAGCCATCCATAGATGCCGTAGGGAACTGTGGATCATTATAAACCGCTACAATATCCTCTGCCAAAATATGTCCAAGCGCACTACTCAATGGCACTCTCTCATAGCGATGATTATTGACTTGCAAAAGGTTTAACATATTCTGGCTTCTCTCGTAAGAGATGAAATCTGCTCCTGTTATACTCATTGTTTTACTCCTAAAATTCCACTACCTTTTATTGCAGTTGAACGATCTTTTGCATAAATACGCTCTCCATCTATAAGGTCATACTTCCAAATCGGTGCACTTGCTTTAAAATCTTCTACAAATTCATCTATAAACTCTAAAGCGACACGACGCTTTGGTGAAAAGACTGCTGCAATATAAGAAGATTTATGTAACATAACATCTCCGCGTGAATGAGCCATTTTAACGATTGCGCCTCTCTCTTGCGCTTTTTTCTGCCATGCCCCATACCAAGACTCTAAAATCGGTTCATAGATATCAAAACTAAGTCCGTCAATATCATCTTCACTGCGGACAGTCCCTACAAACGGAATGTAAGCACCATAGTTACTTTGCGATTCTGCTTCATACCACTCTCTTAAAATTTTTGGCACATCTAAAGCACCCTCATAAAGGCTTAACATCTATTAACCTCCGCAAACAGGTGGTAAAAGTGAGATTTTATCTCCATCTTTTAGTACTGCATCTAAAGAAGAAGTTATTGTATCGTTCACGGCAACTGCGGAGTTTTGCAGCCACTCAGAGAGCTCTTTATCTTTTTGTAAAATCTCTGCTAGCTCATTTAAGTTTGTTATCTCAAGCTCCAATGTATCTTTTTGTATCGGCCCTAAAAATTCTACTCTTACCATCTTTGCTACCTTGTAAAATATTTTGAATTATATCTAAGATAAGTTAAGTACGATATAATTTCATATGATTTTTGGAAAAATAGAATACCTCAACCTTCTCCCATTTCATGTTTTTATGAAACAGTTTGCCAAAAACTCTCAAGCAAAAGCCATCATGAACTACAAAAAAAATGTACCTGCAAAAATCAATCAAGAATTTATCAACAATCGTGTTGATGCCGCTTTTATATCAAGTATCATAGCCAAACAATATAAGCACATCAATCTTGGAATCATTGCAAAAAAAGAGGTACGCAGTGTTTTGGTCATTCCCTCACGCAGAGATAAAAACGATAGAGAGTCTGCCTCTTCAAATATGTTGGCAAAAATATTAGCACAAAATGGGGAGATACTCATCGGAGATAAGGCTCTGCGTTACTCTCTAAAAAACAGTAACTATATAGATTTGGCAGAGCTCTGGAGTAAAAAACACCGCCTCCCTTTTGTTTTTGCAATTTTATGCTATCACAAAGATAAAAAAGTCTATAAAAAAATCGAAAGAGAGTTTTTAAAAAAGAAGCAAAAAATTCCTGCCTACCTTTTAGAAAAAGCAGCAAAAAAAACAGCAATAGATTCAAAAGAGATTTTAGATTATCTTGAGCTTATCTCCTACAAACTTGACAACAAAGCAAAACTTGGACTCAAAAAGTTTTATAAAGAGTCCAAAAAGCTCTAGGCTTTTGCATCTAAATGCTCAGCTAAACGCTGTAGTTTTACTCTGTAAGCATCTATATCAAAATCTTTCTCGCGTGCTACACCATCTTCTATGGCAGCCTCTGCAACAGCTGATGCAACATACACAAGTACGCGTCTGTCAAACGGTAAAGGGATGATATAGTCTGAACCAAACTCAATAACATCTCTATTGTGTGCAATTTTTACATGATCGGGTACTTCTTCTTTTGCCAAACGCGCAAGCGCACGAGCAGCAGCGAGTTTCATATGTTCTGTGATTTTTGTGGCTCTCACATCAAGTGCGCCACGAAATATCTGAGGGAAACCAAGAACATTATTTACCTGATTTGCATAATCACTGCGTCCGGTACCGATGATAATATCTGGGCGTACTTTTTTAGCTATATCTGGTTTTATTTCAGGATTTGGATTGGCACAGGCAAAGATAATAGGGTGATCATCACTCATTGACTCTACCATCTCAGGAGTTATCAAATCAGGACTAGAGAGTCCAAGAACCATATCAGCACCCCTCATCGCATCTTCTAAGGTTCTATCTTCTGTTTTAAGCGCAAAGCGTTTTTTGTATCTATTGAGATCTCTCCTTGCATCATGAATAACACCTTTGGAATCGAGCATAGTAATCTTTTCTACACCAAGTTCTCTATACATCTGACCACAAGCAATTCCAGCGGCACCGGCACCGATAATAACAACTTTAAGGTCAGCAACATTTTTACCACTCATCTCTAGGGCATTTATGAGTCCGGCTGTTGTAATTACAGCTGTTCCATGTTGATCATCATGAAAAACAGGGACATCGCAAATCTCTTTAAGACGGCTCTCTATCTCAAAACACCTTGGTGCTGAAATATCTTCTAAGTTAATACCGCCAAAACTATCCGCTATTGCAGATATGATTGCAATAATCTCCTCTGTATCTTTTGTGTTGAGCTCAATATCTACTGCATCAACATCGGCAAATACCTTAAACAAAACACCTTTGCCTTCCATAACAGGCTTACTCGCCATATGACCAATATCGCCTAACCCTAAAACTGCTGTACCATCACTAATAACAGCAACAAGGTTGCCTTTATCTGTGTATTCATATACCTTTTGTGAATCTTTTTGAATTTCTAGGCACGGATAGGCAACACCCGGGGAGTAAGCCATTGAAAGCTCCTCTTGGGTATGGCACTGTTTTGTTAAAAGCGTCGCTGTTTTTCCGTTTCCATCAAACTCATCTTTTGCTCTATGATAATTTAGAGAAGCCTCTTTAAATGATAA
>JANEIH010000006.1:40288-41791 GCA_024513425.1 Sulfurimonas sp.
AAAATCTATAATATCTTTTTCATAATGTTTTAAAAACCGCTCCACAAGTTTATCTTTTTGCATTATCTGCCACCTTTGAACTTTATTTCAATCTCTTTTTAATTGTTGTATGCAATGAAGCGAATAATCTGTAAGCGGCTCTAGTGAATTACACAATAGAGATCTCACCGAGTTTCTCTTTGAGAGCTTTTATATGTCCTTTAACACGAACTTTTTCCCATTTAGCACGCAAGATGCCTTCTGGGTCTATTATGAATGTTGAACGAACGATACCCATATATTCACGACCGTAATTTTTTTTCAACTGCCACACGCCATACTTTTGTATCATCTCAGTTGATTCATCACTGAGTAGTGTAATACCTAGATTTTTCTTCTCAATGAAGTTTCTATGTTTTTTTGTACTATCTGCACTCACACCTAAAATCACAGCATTAAGCGATAAAAAATCCGACGCAGCTTCTGTAAATTCATACGCCTGTGTTGTACATCCGGGAGTATTATCTTTTGGGTAAAAATAGAGTACTACCCACTTTCCTTTTAAATCACGCAGACAAATCTCAACATCATCTTGATTTGGCAGACAAAAATCTGGTGCTTTTTGACCAATTTCAATCACTCTCTCTCCTTTTTAATTTTTAATAAACAAACAATAACAGATAGACCCAAATACCACTAAAAGATGTAAAAAGAATACCTGTAAATGTCTTGATTGCCAAGATTTTATGGGCGTTGGAATTTCGTCCGGGAATGAGCTTTTTTGCAAACTCATAATTTACGCGAATCATAATGAGTACCCAGTAAAAGAGAGTAATAGTTGCTATCAAAATATGAGTACCCAAAACAACCGAAGCATATGTGTGAGAGACTCCACTATCAACAAAAAATGCCTTAAAACCTCCACCTATACGCACACCAAGCTCAAAGTAAGCTATAACAACAACAGAAAAAACAAAAATAACATTCTGCAAAAGCATATGAAGTTTATACCTTTTACTCTTTGCAAACAAAATAGCCGCATAAACAAGCAGAGGCAGGCAGACAACGATAAGTGTCACCATATCCATAAAAAATGGCGCGCGTGTTCCTAAAAAACCAGCTTCAAACATATAGTTCATATTTTCTTTTATCACCTTGACTCTCTCTCTTTTTGATAACGATAGTATAGTGTGCTTATGATTATGAGAAACACAACAACAAAAGTAGTTATCTCTTTTAAGTACACTTTTATAAGTTCCTGATTTTCACCGATATAATACCCCAAAAGTATGAGTATCAAAGCCCAGATACCGGCACCAAGCGCCGTAAAAACAGTAAACTCCAAAAGATTCATTTTTGCAAGTCCGGCAGGAATGGAGATAAGCTGACGAATGCCTGGAATAAGTCTGCCCGTAAAAATAGAGATATGCCCATGTTTTTCAAAATACCTCTTCATCTTCTCTAGTGCCTCACAAGAGATAAAAAAGTACTTTCCATAACGAAGTAAAAATTTACGCCCAAATG
>JANEIH010000057.1 GCA_024513425.1 Sulfurimonas sp.
GGAAAAAATTGCAAAAATCGATGCAATTGTCAAGAGAAATGAGGATTTGGATGTTATAATAGCAACATTACGAAGCACTACGGCAAATTTGCTTGGATTTAGGTGCGAAAGTTAAGTTAAATATTGTTTTATAGTTAAATACTTCGCCCACTCTTTTTCAGTTGTCGGATATTTTTTTCGTTCATATCATTCTCCTAAACTTTGAAGTGGTCTCTATTGTTGAAGTTGTAGTTTATCAAAAATTTATTTAAATTGCTTTTATATCTTCGTATATTTTTATGCTTATCTCATAAGCCCTCATTAACCCCCTAAGTGCTATTATTACAAAAACTAAAAAAGTAAACTATTTATGGCATTAATCGATCTGCAAAAAATATCAAAACACTATTCGGCACAAAAAATTCTTACAGAAGTTGACTTTCATATTGATGGGGGTGAACGCATCGTTATTATCGGTAAAAACGGTAGTGGAAAGTCCACACTTATGAAGATAATCAACGGTTCTTTAGAACCCGACGGCGGTAAACGCATTGTCCAAAATGACCTTGAGATCAAGATGCTCGACCAGCGCCCAGAGTTTGAAGAAGGAGACTCTGTGCGTGAGGCTGTTGAAGCAGGACTTACAGAGATAAATATTGCAAAAGAGCGTTACAGTGAGCTCTCTTGCCTGCTTGCGGAGGATTTTGAAAACAAAATCTTACTAAATGAACATGAAAAGCTTTCACGCTATATTGAGCATCATAATGCTTGGAATCTTGATGACAAGATAGAACGCATCATCCAACATTTTCAACTCAAACCTTATGAGCATAAGCCAGTAGCACTGCTTAGTGGCGGGGAACAACGCCGTGTTGCACTTGCATCACTACTTCTGCAAAAACCAGATATTTTACTCCTTGATGAGCCGACCAATCACCTCGATGTCTATATGGTTGAATTTTTAGAAGAGCTTTTACTTAAAGAGAAGTTTACCCTTGTCTTTATCTCTCACGACCGTTACTTCATAGACCGTATTGCAACAAAATCTGTAGAAGTTGAAGATTGTAAGCTGCGTGAGTATCATGGCGGATATAATGACTACCTGCAACAAAAACAGGAGTATCTCAGAACTCTCCAAAAACAACATGAAAATCTCTTAGGACTACTCAAGCGTGAAAATGAGTGGTTTGCCAGAGGTGTAAGAGCACGCTTAAAGCGTAACGAAGGACGAAAAGAGCGTCTAATGCAATTGCGCAAGGCTGCAAAAACAAATCCTGCAAAGATTCGCAAAATGAGTGTTGAACTGCAACGCGAGGCAAAACATTTTAACCGTGACAAAAGTGTCAATAAACAAAAAATGCTCTTTGAAGTAAAAAATCTAGGACTGAAACTCGGTGATAAAGAGCTCTTGCGTGACTTCTCAACAAGAATCCTCCAAAAAGATGTTATTGCCATAGTCGGACCAAACGGCAGTGGAAAATCAACTCTCTTAAAAGTACTGCTTGAGCGTATAGAGCCGACAAGCGGAAAGATTAAACGCGGAGAGTTCAAAGTCGGCTATTTCGATCAGCACCGTGAGATGCTTGATGATGACAAAAATCTCATCGAAACTTTCTGCCCACACGGAGGCGATAGAGTCAATGTGCGTGGGAGTGACCTACATGTTTACGGATACCTTAAAAACTTCCTCTTCCCGCGTGAGTTTCTAGACAAAAAGATAGGTATCCTCAGCGGTGGCGAGAAAAATAGAGTTGCTCTTGCTCTACTCTTCACGCAAGATGTTGATATCTTAATACTTGATGAACCTACAAATGACCTTGACATTCCAACTATTAACATCTTAGAAGAACAGTTAACAAATTTTGCAGGTGCTGTTATTATTGTTTCTCACGATAGATACTTTGTTGACAAAATTGCAAAAAAACTCTTTATCTTCAAACCAAACAAAACCATAGAAGAGTCTTATCAGAACTACTCTGAGTACCTTGAGTTGGAAAAAGAGCTCCATGAGCTAGAAGATATGGAAAAAGAGACAACAACAATAAAACCAAAAGAGCAAAAACGAGAAAAACAAAAACCCCTCAAGCTCATCTATAAAGAAAAGATAGCACTTGAGAAACTCCCCTTGGAGATAGAAGAGTTAGAGATGCTTATAGAGGAGAAGAGCAACTGTTTAGCGGATCCTGACTGCTACAAGGAGATCGGCATTACCGCACTTGCACAAGAGTTGGCAAATATAGAATCAGAGTATGAAGAAAAAGTCGAAGAGCTGTTGACGATTCAAGAAAAAGTAGAAGAGATCAATGCGCAAGAAAACTAAAATATCCGCCGTTGTGATGATGCTTAATCTTATAGCATCATCACAAACAACTATTTATGCGCATCTTTGAGTGAATCTGCGATTAAAAATGCAAGTTCCAAAGATTGATCAGCATTAAGGCGTGGGTCGCAGTGTGTATGATAACGAGAACTTAAATCCTCTTCCGTTACCGCAAAGCTTCCACCAATGCACTCAGTTACATTCTTACCTGTCATCTCCAAGTGAACACCGCCACCAAAAGTACCCTCTGCTTTATGGACTTGGAAGAACTGTTTCATCTCGGTTAAAATATCATCAACCGGGCGTGTTTTATAGTTGTTTGAAGATTTGATAGTGTTGCCATGCATTGGATCACATGACCATACAACATTTAATCCTTCTCTCTCAATGGCACGAATAAGTTGCGGCATATGCTCAGCAACTTTGTTTGCTCCCATACGGACAATGATATTGAGACGCCCCGCTTCATTATCAGGGTTCACTGCATTTGCAAGACGCACTAAATCATCAGAATCCATAGATGGTCCGGCTTTGATACCAATAGGATTTTTAATACCTTTCATATACTCAACATGTGCACCGTCTAGCTGACGCGTTCTGTCTCCTATCCAAACCATATGTGCTGCTACATTATACCAGTCACCCGTAATAGAGTCTTTACGAGTAAACGCCTCCTCATAAGGGAGTAAAAGTGCTTCATGTGATATATAGAAATCAGTCTCACGCAGTGTTCTGTATGTTTTTGAAGTAACACCGCATGCTTCCATAAATTTGAGTGATTTTTCGATATCTTCTGCTAATTTTGCATACTTTTCACTCACTTCGGATTTGTGAGCAAAATCAAGATTCCATTGACTTACCTGATGCAAGTCAGCTAAACCGCCTGATGCAAATGCACGAAAGAGATTTTGTGTCGCAGTTGCCTGATTATATGCTTTTATCATACGCTCAGGGTCAGGAACGCGTGCTTTTTCATTAAATTCAATACCATTAATGATATCTCCACGATATGAATCAAGAGTAGTCTCCCCTTGCGTTTCCGTATCGGATGAACGAGGTTTTGCAAACTGTCCACCAAGCCGTCCTACTTTTACAACAGGAAGCCCTCCGGCATATGTCATAACAACTGCCATCTGCATCAGTGCTTTAAAAGTATCGCGGATATTATCTGCGTGAAACTCAGAAAAACTCTCTGCGCAATCCCCACCTTGAAGTAAAAATGCTTTGCCCTCTGCAACATTTGCAAGTTGCTCTTTTAAAGAGTGTGCTTCTCCCGCAAAAACAAGCGGTGGATAATTTTTGAGTTCATTTAAAACAGCATCAAGTTTTGCTTTGTTCGGGTATGTCGGTTGTTGTAAAATTGGTTTTTCTCTCCAAGAAGATGGACTCCAAGTACTCATTGTCTAAACCTTATTTATAAATAATTTTTACAATTTTATCCAAATATAGATAAAATAGCTATGACAAAAGCTCTTTTTATGATTAAATGAGTATAATCGCATAATTAAAATAATCATTTTATTGAGAGAATTATGAAAGAAGACTCTCTTAAATATAAACTCCGCTTGCCTATATTTTAGATATAGCCAACCTTTGGAGAAAATCAACTAAATATGGAGTTTTACAAATGGACATTAACTATTTTGACCTTATAGCAGCCATCATCATTCTGCTTCTTGGATTAAAAGGCATTTTAAATGGCTTTTTTAAAGAGCTTTTTGGACTTGTCGGCATTATTGGCGGTATCTTTACAGCTTCACGCATAGGTGATGGTGTCGGAGAGTACCTCAGCAACCTTATCTTTAATTTTTCAAACCATGCAGCTATCAGCTTTACCGGTTTTTTAGTAACGCTTGCACTTTTTTGGATAGTCATGATTACCATAGGCTATATCTTTAAAAAACTCAGTATTATAAGTGGGCTTGGTCTATTTGACAGAATATTTGGCTTTGTTTTTGGCGCAAGCAAATTCTTTTTGATTGCTGCAATTATCGCTTTTGCCGTAAACAATGTTAAGGCATTCAAACCGGCACTTGATTCTGCATTTTCAAACTCTCTACTTTTTCCTTTGTTTGTCTCAACAGGTGGGGTCATCATGAAAATAGACCCAAGTGATGTTACCCAAGATATCAATAACTCAATAGAAGATGCAACACAAAAAGTCTCCGATACGATTCAAGAAAAAACCAAAGAGCTTACCGAGAAAAAACTTCAGGAAAATATCCATGAGTTAAAAAAAGAGTTAAAAAAAGAGAATTGATATGCCAAATGTAACAACAAACTTTAAATACAGAACAGTTGAGCATAAACAACTTTTAGAGGATTTCAAAACACTGCTCAAAAAAAACAATCTCAAATTTACTATTCAGAGAGAAGCAATCTTAGAAACACTCTACAGCTCAAACGAACATCTTACTCCTGAGGCACTGCATCACTTGATTCAAAAAAGGCACCCCGATCTAAAAACGGGAATCGCAACCGTTTATAGAACGCTTTCACTTTTAGAGGAGTCAAATATTGTCACTTCTCTCTCATTCGGTGCATTAGGAAAGAAGTATGAGCTTGGTGCCAAAGAGCATCACGACCACCTTATCTGCACAGAGTGTGGCGAGATTACCGAATTTGTAGATGAGCAGATAGAAAAACGCCAACACTCCATTACCGATGAACTTGGCTTTAAAATGTTAGATCACTCCATGCAGATTTATGGTATTTGTAAAAAGTGTCAAGAAAAACAAACAGATAAATAAAGGAAGATTAATTGTTTAGTAACAAATTCACTCAACAAAGAATTGAAAAAGCAAATCTCTTAAGAGAAGCAAAAATAGATCCGTATGCAAACAACTCACGAAGAAATACTACGGTAGAAAAATTTTTAAATGTAAATTCAGATATTGAACAAAAAGAGAATAAGCGTGATGAAAACCGTATTTATATAGTAAGCGGGCGTATTAAATTTTTACGCATTATGGGCAAAGCAAGCTTTGCAAAGATTGAAGATGAGAGTGGGATGTTGCAAATCTATGTTGCACGCGACAATCTTCCTGAAGATTTTTACAATACTATTTTCAAGAAAAATATCGAAGTCGGTGATATTGTTGAAGTGGAAGGGTATCCGTTTGTAACAGGAAAAGGTGAACTCTCTCTTCATATAAATGATTTTAGAATTCTTACAAAAGCTATCTCTCCTCTTCCGGAGAAATTTCATGGTATTACAGACAAAGAAGTACGCTACAGAAAACGCTATCTTGACCTTATTATGAATGCCGAAGTAAGAAAAACATTCCAAATCCGATCAAAGGTTATCTCTTTGACACGCCGTTTCTTTGAAGATAAAGGTTTCTTGGAAGTTGAGACTCCTATGATGCACCCAATCGCCGGTGGAGCAAATGCCAAACCGTTTGTGACACACCATAATGCACTTAGCATTGACAGATACCTTAGAATCGCACCGGAACTCTATCTAAAGCGTCTTATTGTTGGTGGTTTTGAGGCAGTATTTGAGATCAACAGAAACTTTAGAAATGAAGGGATGGATGCAACACACAATCCAGAATTTACTTCAATCGAATTCTACTGGGCATACAAAACATACAAAGACCTTATTGAGATCACAAAAGAGTATTTTCAATATCTTTTTGAGCATTTAAACCTGCCGACACTGCTACCTTATGGAGATTTGGAAGTAAACTTTGAAAACTTTACCGAGATTCCTCTCATTAAATCATTGACAAAAATTGGTGGTGTACCGGCTGATGTTGCCAACAATAAAGAGAAGATCGTGGCTTACCTTAAAGAGAGAAATATTGATGTAAATAAAGCGATGAACCTTGGTCAACTACAAGGTGAGCTTTTTGATGAGTTTGTTGAAGAGAAACTCATTGATCCTACTTTTATCACAGAGTACCCGGTAGAGATCTCTCCACTTGCTCGAAGAAGTGATGAAAATCCTGCTATTACAGAGAGATTTGAGCTTTTTATAGCAGGGCGTGAAATTGCAAATGCATTTTCAGAACTTAACGATCCGCTTGACCAGCTAGAGCGTTTTGAAGGTCAAATGGTAGCAAAAGATTGTGGAGATGATGAAGCTCACGCTATGGATACGGATTTTGTTGAAGCACTCAGTTACGGTATGGCACCAACGGCAGGTCAAGGCATAGGAATAGACAGACTCGTTATGCTACTTACAAACGAACACAGTATCCGTGATGTGCTCCTCTTTCCTGCTATGAAGCCATTAACACAAGATATTTGTGAAAAAGATATAGAAGAGAAGTAGAGACTTTGTATGAGCCTCTTTTATTATTTGAACAAATTTTTGAACTTTTTTACAGCCGTTTGTAAAAAATCCTTTCTCTCTTCCCAATATACCATATCTTAAAGGGTGTTTGAAGCACCTGTTTTTTAATTAAGTCTCTTTTGAGTATAATTCACATATTTGATTTTACAATACAAGGAATTTTAAACCATGAGTTTTTTAAAAGAGTTTGACGAAGAAGTATATAATTTATGCGAAAAAGAGTTAGAGAGACAAACAGACCACTTAGAGATGATTGCATCAGAGAACTTTACACTTCCTGCAGTT
>JANEIH010000077.1 GCA_024513425.1 Sulfurimonas sp.
CTTCTTCTTGCCATCTTTTAATCCTATAATTTTTTAAATAATACGACTGTATTATTGTAGCTAAATTATTGAATTAGTTTCTGTCTAGTTTTTAGGGGACATTCCAGTATTGAGTATTGTAAAACTTCTCATTTATATTTTTTTGGAATTTTTATTGCATAATTTAAGTTGAAGAACTACTTTAAGTTTTGTATTATTGAGTGGTTCGTAGATGGTTTTGAAAATATTCAGAGCCATTGAGTTAATTTTTCTCATAAAACATGATTTTGTAAGCAAGACTAGCTCCTCAGACGCTCCACTATATGCCTCTAGATCTTCTTTGGCATACTCATAATCAACAAACAGCAGATCATAATTCATCTGCTTTTGTGCTATTTCAAGTTCATTTTTATCTGTAAATGCAGTATAGTTAACACCATAAAAATCTAAATACTCACGCAGATACCTCTCTTGTCTCTTTGTTTTATGCATCGATTCTAAAATCAGCGCATTGATGCTTGAGAATGTACCTTTTGAACTCTCACTAAGCACCTCACTCTCTTCAAAGTCAATCGTAAAGAAAAATGTAGTACCTTCACCCGGTTCTGAAGACAGATCAAGCTGTCCACCCATAAGTTCAACAAAGTGAGCAGAGATTGTAAGACCAAGACCTGTGCCACCATATTTGCGAGCAATTGATGTATCGGCTTGTGAGAATGCTTCAAAGATTCTCATCTTTTGTTCACTTGTTACACCAATACCGCTGTCTTGTACTTCAAATCGCACTCTTGTGATGCCCTCTTGCTTAGAATCAAGTTTTCTAATGACAACATTGATAACACCGGAAGAACTTGTAAATTTAACCGCATTTGAAAGCAGGTTAATGATAACTTCTTTAATTTTTGTCGGATCTCCTTTGATTGGTTGCTCAAGCTCTGGATCAATGAAACATCCAAGATCAATATGTTTTTCACTCGCACGCACTGCATAAATTTCAACAGCACTTTCAAACTCTTCAATTGGATTAAAGAGAATATCTTCAACCTCAAGTTTTTTCGATTCAATTTTAGAGAGATCAAGAATATTATTGATAACTTCAAGAAGATTTTCTGATGATTTTTCAATAATCCCGATAAACTCTATCTGTTCTTCACGAAGATTAGTATCCTTAAGAAGTTCCGTAAATCCAATAATACCATTGAGTGATGTGCGAATCTCATGCGACATATTGGCCAAGAACATTGATTTGGCTTCAGAATCCTCCTGAGCTACTTCCTTATCAAGTTTTGTCTGCTTGATGATTTTCTCAAGAAATCTATATGCTTCTGTCATACCTTGTGCAGTATTGGGATTGATGTTGATAGTTACATCATCTTCATCTATAACTCTTGTAAGAATCTCTTCAAGGTTACGGATGTTTCTAGCGATTTCATTTAAAAACAAGAGGCTAAGAGTTGCCAAGATGATAGAGATTAACCAAGCCAAAAGCGTTACGGCAAGAGACCATGTAGCTTCTGTCTCTATTGTTGTAGCTCGAGTATCCATCGTTTCTAAAACAACATTTTCCGCCCTAGAGAGAAGATTGGACTTTTTAGAGAGCATCGCAAACCAGGTATCTGCGTTTGTCTCATATTTACCACTTGATACAGATGTTAAAATGCTTACGCGTTCGCTATTGATATCTTCAAAAAGTTTCTGTGTATCTTCATCTTTAAAGATAGCATCAAGTTTTTTTACAAGTTTTTTATCATGAATCGCATCATAACTAATAGCATCAGCTTTTGCGATAAGTGAGATCCATGTATTGATCTCCTCTTCTCCTAGTTTAGTAGAGCGGGCAATCACAGAAGAGATAAAGTCACGCTCATCTACAGCTATTGCATTTAAGCGAAATAGAGAGATATACTCAATTGAAAACTCATCAATGAGCATATCCATCTGATGATGCGTAATCTCTTCTAGCTCTTTTATGCCGATTTTTTCTACATATCTATAGATAATGTCACAAACATTACTAAAGTTTGTTTTTTGCTCATCAACGAGCCCTCTTATCTTTTTAATCTGTTTAAGGGTAGTTTTAAATTTTACTATCTGCTCTTTTTCAGTTTTTGAATAGCTGTAGCGTCTTGCCCATTGCTCTATGTGTTTAAAGTAGAGCTTCTCTTTTTGATCAACTATCTTTCTCTGTTTTACTAGTGATTTTAGTCTATTTGGAGAGAAGTTATCAAGATACATGATCGTCATCCCTCTTTCGCGGGAGATACTGCTTATAAGTTCATTAAGTTCTCTATTTACAGAGAGTCTGTCTTGTAGAATTTGTACTGCTTTATAGTTTTTATAAGAGTCATATACAAAGCAACTTGCAATCGAGACAAGGATAATAATCGGAAAAAGAGAGATGAGTCTCAGTCTGTTTTTTAAACCCAACTGCATCTTTTAAACTCCTTTTTTTCTGTTACTGCCTCTAATCTATTCATGAAGATGTATGTTGTTGCTCATATCTTTAAACCCTGCTATTTCATTACTATATCTTCATCATCTCTGAAGTCAAGGCTAAAAATCTCTTCTTTACCGACTAGCTTTGCAATGATTTTATAAAAGATATCAAAATTATCTTCAATAACAGAGATATCTTCTGTCGCACTTACTACCGATAAGATCTCATGAGCATCTTCAATACGGAGATTTGCAGCAACACCTCTTAGCTTGTGAGCAAGAATCTTAACATTCTCAACATTTCCCTCTGCGATTGATTTATCAATATCTGATTTAAACTCTTTTGCCTGCACAATAAAGTCTTGAATAAACTCTTCAATCAAACTAAGTGGAAGCCCTAACTCTTTTGAAGCGATACCGGGATCATATCGATAACCATTATCCCACTCCTCTTCAAGCTCTTTTTCTGCTATCTGCCAAACAGGCTGTTTATCTGCTTCAACATCCAATGCTACTAATTCATCAGCTGGTTC
>JANEIH010000058.1 GCA_024513425.1 Sulfurimonas sp.
CTGCTCCTAGATTATTGTTAAGCCAAGTTCTTCCTGTAAATGTGTTGGTTACAGGCATATATACAAACTGATGCTCATATTGACCATTTGTTAGTACATTAAAGTTTCTATCGGGTATTCCGGCTATAACTTTAAGATCCAATTGCCCCATAGATGAACTATTCTGTACAGATGAATTGTGATCCATAGGATACAAGAGTGTAGCAGCCGTATATCCACTTGCATTTAAACCTAATTTCTTAGCGTGGTAAGTAGCACTAGGCACAATTTTTGCATCAAAATAACCATCTCCCGCAGATAATTTTACATTGCTCCATTGAAGTGTTAGAGAAACTCCTTTAGTATTATTTTCTGTTTTATTAGCATTAATAGTAAAAGCAGGACTTATAAAACCTTTAAGAGTTATATTTCTATCTGAATGATAAGATACTTTAACCACTAAACCACTTAACGGTATATTTCCATCCACATCTACATCATAAGTGGTATCAATCGTACTTACTAGAGTTGCTGTAAGTGTAGGTGCTGTGATGGTAACTCCTGTTGGGAGTGGAGCAAGAGAAACACCTGTTAAATCTTGAAGAGCACTTGCTCTATTTGTGGTTGCATTGCTGTTTGTATCACTGCCACAACCCGTCATTCCTATTGTAATAATAGTAGATACTACTAGAAATATGTTTTTGAAATTCATATCTATAACTCCTGTCTGTAAATTAACTCTAAGACACCTGCATCAACAGTAACTCTATTGGTGTTTTCAAATATTTTGATGTTACCTTATTGATTATTTATCTCTATAACCATATTTTATTTTTGTCATTTAATGGTCATACTTAAAATTATATGTTGCTCTTAAACAAGTAGGTAGCCGTAGAGGTAATAGCAGATTAGTCTCCCCAGTTTAACTTCTCTTTGAGTACATCAAAGTAGTTAAACTCTTCTCTGTGAATAAGTTTAACAGTTTTACGCGTCAGTTGAATATGTATGCTCTCCCCAGCTTCAAGCTCATGCTTATCTTGACCGTCTATAGTGACAAGCGCTCTATCTTGCGGTGTTTTCATTTCAATAGAAAATTTTCCAGGAAGCACTACGGGGCGTTGCGTTAGGGAGTGTGGGCAGATTGGTGTAAGAGCAAAAACATTTGTCAAAGGAAAAAGCACCGGACCTCCCGCAGAGAGGTTGTAGGCGGTTGATCCGGTTGGTGTAGAGACGATAACACCATCCCCATAGTAGGTATTAAACGCTTTGGAATCAACAAGTGTTTCAATATGAATCATATTTGAAACCGATGGACGCGTGATGACAATATCGTTAAAGGCATAGAGAGTCACTTCGTTGTCATATTCTTGAAATTTTGCTTCTAAGATTGCCCTCTCATCTACCCTATACTCCCCTTTTAACAAATGCACAACAAAATCTTCTAGTTCATCAATGTTGATGTCTGCTAAAAATCCAAGATTCCCCGCATAGACACCAAAGACAGGTACATCATACTTAAACGAACGCCGTACTGTAGAGATGAGCGTACCATCACCTCCGAGCGTCACCAAAACATCACACTTTTGGCAAAGATTATCAAAGTCTATTCCTGTTATCCCTATCATTGCACCACTAATACTCTCTATTGTTGCTTCAATATTATGTTTTGTAAAAATCTTTTCAAGCTTAAAATAACTCTCTTTTAATTCAGGTGATGATGGTCTTAAAATAACACCGACTCTCTTGATTATATGCGATTTCACGGGATTTCCTATATCTTTTTTCTTAATTATACTATTTTATAAACAAATCTTGGATATAATCGCAAAAATTTTTAAATAGGACTTTAACCTTGAGAAGTCATTACTGCACAGATTTAAGTGAAAAAGATGTTGGAACAGAGGTAACTCTAACCGGTTGGACAAATAGCTATCGTGATCACGGTGGAATTATCTTCATAGATTTACGCGATAAAACTGGACTTATCCAGCTTACTTGTGACCCTGAGGACTCTCCTAAAGCACACAAAGTAGCAGACAGCGTAAGAGATGAGTATGTTTTAATAGCAAAAGGGACAGTGCGTCTCCGTGGAGAAGGTTTAACAAATCCACGGCTTAAAACAGGTGCTATTGAGATCGTTGTATATGAGCTCACCATTGAGAACAAATCAGCTCCGCTTCCATTTGTTATCGGTGATAAAAAAGTTGGTGAAGAGACAACACTGAAGTATCGTTATTTAGAGCTTCGTGACCCATCAATGTATAACTCTTTCCGTCTTCGTTCAAAAGCAGCAATCGCGGCTAGAAACATCTTGGATGCAAACGGTTTTTTAGAAGTTGAAACACCCATACTTACAAAATCTACTCCAGAGGGAGCACGCGATTACCTTGTACCTTCGCGTATACATAGTGGTGATTTTTATGCACTACCACAATCTCCACAGCTTTTCAAACAGCTTTTAATGGTTGGTGGATTTGACAGATATTTTCAGATAGCAAAATGTTTCCGTGATGAAGATCTGCGTGCTGATAGACAGCCGGAATTTACTCAAATAGATGTTGAGATGAGCTTTTGCGATCAAGAAGATGTCATCAAAGTAGCAGAGAATCTTCTTGAAGCAATGTTTAAAGCGTGTGATGTAGATATCAAGCCTCCATTTAACCGTATCTCTTACAGAGATGCTATGGAGTGGTATGGTTCAGACAAACCAGACTTAAGATACGACCTTAAAATGGTAGATGTTATCGATATTTTTGAGCGTTGTGATAATGAGATCTTTACAAATATCGCTAAAAACCCGCATAGCAACCGCATTAAAGCGTTACGCGTTCCAGGTGCCGATCTGACATTCTCTAAGCGTGAGATGAAAGGTTTTGAAGATTTCGTACGAAAGTTTGGTGCTCATGGTCTTGGATACTTCCAGATGAAAGAAGATGGTCTTAAAGGTCCGCTCACAAAGTTCTTTAGTGAAGAAGATATCCAGCTTATCATTAAGAGAACTGCACTTGAAGTAGGTGATGTAGTCTTCTTTGGTGCAGGTGATAAGAAAACCGTACTTGACTATATGGGACGCTTTAGAATCTTCATTGCAGAACATGAAAAGATGAATCTCATCAACAGAGATGCATATGAGTTTGTATGGGTTGTTGATTTTCCAATGTTTGAGGTTGAAGATGGTCATGTAAAAGCGCTTCACCATCCATTTACTATGCCAAAAAGTCTTGATAAAGAAGATGTTGAAGAGATAGAGTCTATCGCTTATGATATCGTACTTAACGGTGTTGAACTTGGTGGAGGGTCTATTCGTATTCATAAAGAAGATATCCAAGAGAGTGTATTTAAGCTCCTTGGTATTGAAGAAGAGGAGGCTCAAGAGAAGTTTGGTTTCTTGCTTGATGCACTAAAATTTGGTGCGCCTCCGCATGGTGGTTTTGCACTTGGATTTGACAGGCTTATGATGCTTATCTCTAAAACAGCAAGTATTCGTGATGTTATTGCATTCCCTAAAACACAAAAAGCCTCTTGCGTGCTTACACATGCACCTTCACCAGTTGATAACCAACAGCTGCGTGACCTTCATATTAGACTGCGTGAGCAGACAAAAGCGTAACCTATGAGTAAAAAACTCTTTTTGATTATCGGGGCCCCGGGTTCCGGTAAAACTACTGATGCAGAATTAATCGCAAAAAATCATAATAATATCTCTCACTACTCTACCGGTGATATGCTTCGAGCGGAAGTTGCAAGCAAAAGTGAGCGTGGTCAAGAGATAGATAGCTACATCTCTAAAGGATTGATTGTTCCTATTGATATTGTCATTGATATATCGG
The DNA here is from genome assembly GCA_024513425.1 of Sulfurimonas sp. GTDB lineage: Bacteria > Campylobacterota > Campylobacteria > Campylobacterales > Sulfurimonadaceae > Sulfurimonas. Next base: position 3,810 of record JANEIH010000058.1, read on the forward strand.
TTAGTGCCGTTAAATCTGCATCGACAAATGTTGTGATTATCGATGGGTATCCTCGAAGCATAGAGCAGATGATGAAGCTAGACAAATATTTGCAAAATCATAATGATGTAGAGCTTATCAGCGTCATAGAAGTAAGCGTAAATGAAGAGATAGCAAGAGAGCGTGTACTTGGACGCGCACGCGGTACGGATGATAATGAAAAGATCTTTAAGAGGCGTATGGATATCTACACGGAACCACTTCAGGAGATTCGTGATTTCTATGCTAAGAAAGGTATCTTAAAAGTTATTTGCGGTGAGGGAACCATCGAAGAGATAGTAAGTGAGATGGAAACTTTCATCAACTTAAAAATATAAAGTAAGGCACTTTTTTGCAAAAATTTATACTCAAACTTTTTCCAGAGATTATGATAAAAGGCTCTTCTGCCAAACGCCAAATGACAGGACAGCTCTATAACAATCTTCTTACCATATTGGAGCGAATAGACAAAGGTATAGAAGTAGTAAAATACTCTGATAAGATAGAGGTCTTTGCACCGAAAGAATTCCTGCCGGAGGTGCGTGAAAAGCTCTTAAATACTCCCGGAATTGAACAGATTCTTGAAGTTTTACAATTTAATAGTATGGATAGTCTTGAGAAGATAAAAGTAAAAGTATGTGAGCTTTTTGCTAAATCACTTAAAGATAAAACCTTTGTTGTAAGAGCCAAACGCTCAGGAAAACATCAATTTAAATCAATCGATATAGAGAGAACAGTTGGAGGGTATCTCTTAGCTAACTCTGAAGCAAAAGGTGTAGAGCTTAAAAACTCTGATATCACACTACAGATGGAACTCATTCAAGATCAGCTCAATATCATCACAACAAAATACAAAGGTCTTAGCGGCTTCCCAATAGGAACACAAGGAGATATTCTCTCTTTGATGTCAGGAGGATTTGACTCTACTGTAGCCTCATACCTTACAATGAAGCGTGGCATAAAAACACACTTTATCTTCTTTAATCTTGGTGGTATGGCACATGAAATAGGCGTTAAACAGGTTGCGCTCTATCTATGGAGTAAATTTGGCTCATCGCATAAAGTAAAATTTATCTCCGTTCCTTTTGATGATGTTATAGAAGAGATCTTTCGCTCTACTCCACCGACATATATGGGTGTAACACTTAAGCGTCTTATGCTTATAGCTTCTGAAAAGATTGCAGATATAATGGAGATAGATGCACTTGCAACAGGTGAGAGTGTTGCTCAGGTCTCAAGTCAAACATTGCGTAATTTGGCGATTATTGACCAGGCAACAAACAAACTTGTCCTGCGTCCGCTTGCAACAGTTAATAAACCAGAAATCATCAACATTGCCAATGAGATAGGTACACGCCATTTTGCAGAAAATATGCCGGAATACTGTGGTGTTATTTCTCAAAATCCTATTACACATGGCTCATTTAAGCGTATGGAGAAAGTTGCGCAGAAATTTAACTATGAAGTTTTAGATAAAGCATTAAAAGATGCTCAACACCTTAGTATTGATGAAATTGTCGAAGATATCTCTAGTCGAGCACCGATTGAAACAGTAGATGATATCGAAGATAAAAACTATATAGTCATTGATATTCGCCCTAAAGAGGAGTGTATCAAACTACCGTGTGAAACACTCAAAATTCCATTTCACAAACTTAAAAAAGAGTTTAAACAACTACCAAAAGATAAAGAGTACCTACTCTATTGCGACAAAGGGGTTATGAGCCAGCTCTATGCACAATATCTGCGTGATGCAGATGAAGCTGAAAATGTAAGGGTTTACAGACCAAAAGAGTAAAAAATACTCTTCTCCTTGCTATTTTTCAAGCCTAGAAACAATAGCTTTTTCAACATTTTTGATATCGGCAACACCATCTACTCTGATATATTTGATATTTGAATTTTTAGTCGCTTGTGCTTTGTAATAATCTACTAAAGGCTCAGTTTGTTCATGATAGACTTTAAGTCTCTCTTTTACAACTTCTTCTTTATCATCATCACGCTGAACTAAATCTTCGCCTGTAATATCATCTTTTTTTTCTATTTTTGGCGGATTGTAAATTATGTGATATGTTCTACCGCTTGCAAGGTGTGCACGACGACCACTCATGCGTTTTATAATCTCTTCATCTGCTACATCAATCTCAATAACCGCATCAATCTCAATACCTGCACTTGTCACAGCATCAGCTTGTGGCAGTGTACGAGGAAAACCATCTAAAAGGTAACCATTTTTACAATCATCCTGTGCGATTCTCTCCTTTACAAGACCGATGATAATCTCATCTGTTACTAATTTACCCGCATCCATTGCGGCTTTGGCCTGTTTGCCAAGCTCAGTTCCAGCCTTGATAGCCGCTCTTAACATATCTCCAGTAGAGATTTGAGGGATATTGTATTTTTTCGTCAAAAATTGTGCCTGCGTGCCTTTTCCTGCACCTGGAGCACCTAAAAGTATAATTCTCATAGTATTATGATCTCCTCTATTTTTTCTTGAAATTATAGTATTTTAAGTTTAAATTAATCTTCTTTCGCAAAGCCAAAATCTTCATCATCACTGTTGCGTTGCACCATCTCAATATCTTCGATAAGCTCTTTTGCCTCCTCTTCACCCATCTCACCCTCTTTTATATCTACTAAAACATCTTCAAGATCA
>JANEIH010000059.1:0-3679 GCA_024513425.1 Sulfurimonas sp.
ATGGCTAAATTATTATTTTTATAGAGCCACTTGCAAATTCAAATCTTCACAAACAGTTAGTTTTTCCTCATAGTGATTTTTGATTAAAAAAATCTCTATGGGCAATATTTTTAATATTTTATCTCAATTTCTATAAAATCCTCATTTTACACTCCATTTCTTTCTTCGGAAAGAGTATCATAAATGAAAATTGCGAACTTTATTTTACACTACCCTTAATTCATTTTTGTTGTATAATTCTTAAAAAACAAGGGTGATTTGTGGATAGTAAGATAACAAAAGTATTGGATATTTGGCATAAACATTTCGTAAATGAGGAGCATCAATACTCTGAGTTTGAGCCTTCTGATATTGAGTATTTTGTAGGTTGTATGCTTTATAATCATTTTGCTTTTTCAAAGGCACACCACAATCTAAAAACGATGGATTTGAGTTATGACTTTTTATCTTCATGCGGTGATGCGTATGAGATAATCCAAGAGATAATTAGCTCCATATATTTTGAGGGTGAAGAAGAAGCACTTGCATATTTGCAAAGTTATATTCAGGAGGCAAAGAGAAAATATGTAAAATCGGAACTCTATCTTTTAGATAGACTTGATTATCATGTCTCTGCAATGGCTGAGCGTTATGCAAAGAGTGTCGATATTGAGTATATTGACTTTGAAAATCCACTGTTGAGGAAGTAGGGATGAAAAAGTATCTCATTACCTCACGCAAGCATTATACAGATACTCCAGCACTTTTTCGTTCTGTTTTACAAGAGAGTTTAAAAAAACATCTACCTGATTTTGTACTTTATAGAGACAAAAAAACCCTACACTATACAATGCAGGCTGAGCATTTTTTAGATGTTTGTAAAAATTTTTATGGGCTTAAGGCTTTTTTGCACCAAGATTATAACTTAGCAAATAAACTTGGTGCAACAGGAGTACATTTGACCTCACGACAATTTAATGATATTCCCCTTGCTAAAGATTTGGGTCTTGAAGTTATCATCTCAACACACACACATAATGAAGTGCATATTGCCGAGGCAATGGGTGTTGATTATGTAACTTATTCCCCTATCTTTTTTACTCCTAGCAAAGGGGAACCCAAAGGTGTTGATGATTTGGCAGAGATTGTCGCAATGGCAGATATTGATATTTTTGCACTTGGTGGTATAATAGGCGATAAAGAAGTCAAATCACTTCAAGAGAGTGGTGTTTTTGGATTTGCATCAATTCGATATTTTGAGTAGATGATTTTTGTTTTTATGGCGTGAGATTATCAAAGCAGTTTACCTGCAAGATAACCGCTTGCAAAGCTCCATTGAAGATTAAATCCTCCACACGGTCCATCGATATCCACTACTTCTCCACAAAAGTAGAGCCCTTTAATTATCTTACTTTGCATTGTTTTTGGATTTATCTTTTTTAGACTTATGCCACCTCGTGTAATCATTGCCATTTTAAAACCTTCATGACCAGTTATTGTAAAGGGAGTTGATGCAAGTACTTTGATAAGTAAGTTACGATTTTTACCCTCTACCTTGTGAAATACCATAGATGGATCAACGCAAACAGATTGACATAATTTATGTATAACCGAACTTGCTAGGAGAGGAAGTAGATTTTCTTCTATTGTGGCATGAGGATTTTTAACTCTTGCTCGTTTGAAATGTTGCAAAATATCATCTTCATTCATTCCTTTAGTAAGATTCGCAATGATTGGTACTTCTCCATATTTGCTTAAAAGAGGCGTGATCTCTCGTGCAAAATCAAGTACTACAGGTCCTCGAATACCATTTTTTGTAAATATCAAATCACCTTTTGCTCGTAATTTTTTATATTTAGGTAAAGCAACATGTAGTTCTACTTTTGAAATGGTATCGGCACGACACTCTGTCCATATTTCTTTTGTTTTTAGTGGCATCATTGCAGGTGAAAGTTCCGTGATCTTATGTCCCAACTCTTCAGCAAGTGTGTAGCCATCTCCCTCTGCCCCAAGTGCCGGGTAACCAAGCCCACCTGTCGCTACAATAACATTTTTAGCCTTATATGAGTTATCTTGTGTTTTTACGCCATCTATATTTGAGCCAACAAGAAGCAATCTTCCAGCGCGTTGGTTTGTTATGACTTCTACACCAACTCTATTCATCTCTTTTTGAAGCCCAGCAATTATGGTAGAAGAGGAGTGTGAAGTTGGAAATATGCGAAAACCATCCGGGGCATGTGTCGCAACACCTATCTGATTCATAAAGTTTGTAAGTTGCTTGTTGTCAAATAAAGAGAGAGCATCTCGCATAAAGCGTCCCCCTCGTCCAAAACGGGATATAAACTCCTCATTAGAGAGAGTATTTGTTAAGTTACATTTTCCTCCACCTGTTGCTTTTAGTTTAGTAGCGATGTTTGAGAGTTTTTCTAAAAGAAGTACTTTTTTCCCCTCTGCTGCTGCGGTGATAGATGCCATAATACCAGCAGCACCAGAACCAATAACTATTAAATCATAATGGTTTGTTTTCATTTTTATTATCTTCGTTTTTTGCTTGTCTTCCTGTTTCCAATAAACTTATTAATATTTTTGCCATTTTATCTCTCCTCTTTTAGATAATCATCTTTTGTAACAATCAAATAAGTTGCTTTTTTATCACTAACCAAATTTTGTGATTTTTGTATTAGCTTATGTTTGATTGTATCTATTTCTATCTGATTTTGCCATTTGCACTCTATAAAAGCGATATTTTTTTCATCAAATGCAACTATATCAATCTCTTCTTTATTATTCCACCATCTACCAATTTTAGCAGGAATAAAATCAAGATATTTATAAGGCTCTTGTATGATATCTTCTATTACAAAATCTTCAAAAGCAAATGATACAAATCTATCATTAAAATTTAAGTTTATCTCATCAAGAACTGCTTTGGTTTGTTCAATTTCGAGATAATTGTAATTTTTATACACATAATAAAACCAAAAATTTAAAAACTTATCTTTTATTTTATATAGTCCCATTTTGCTTTTTAGTGGGTTTGATTCAGTTATAGATATCTCTTTTGAAACAATATCAAGCTCAAGTAGCTTTAACATATATTTACTAAGATATGATGAATTGACTCCAAGTGATGATGCGATATGTCCTATTTTTCTATTGCCTTTTGAGATAGATTCTAAGATACTAAAATAACTTGCACTATCGCTTATCTCATCTTTTAGTAAAAAATTACCCTCATTGTATAAATATGAGTTTTTATTTAAAATTCTTTGTTCTATATTTTGTATAAAAGTTAAGTTGCTATCATACTCATTGAGATATTTTGGAATTGTTCCAAAAGAGCTATATACCAATATTTGATCAAGTCTATTTAAAGCAGGTATAAACTCTTTTATATTATGAAATTTTAGAGGTTTGATATGAAACTGTGAAGTTCTTCTGCCATAGAGTGGTGATGTATAGTTTAACACTTCAGTTTGTATCATAGACAAAACTGAGCCACAAAGTATCAAATGAATATTAGTTTCTTGTAATTTTGTATCCCAAAGCATCTGGAGTTTTGAAGAAAAAGCTCTATCTTTTGTAGTTAAATACTGATATTCATCTATAACTAACACTAATTTTTGCTTTAAATTTAGTGTTGCTAAAAATGCTATTGCATCTTCAAAACTTTGAAATGATAGATAATTTTTTAAACTAT
>JANEIH010000059.1:3779-6425 GCA_024513425.1 Sulfurimonas sp.
TTTTTATTCCAACCACTACGCTACCCCCAAGAAACGCTCAATTGTGATGTTGTCTATACTTCTACCTTTGGCATCCATAGAGATGGAAATGTTATTATTTTTTTGAGTATCTCTATATGCTCTTTTGCTGTGTATCGGCTTCCCTGATCAGTGTTAAATATTTCAGGCTTTGGATGAAGTGCGAGTGCTTCTTTGAGTACATCTGTTGTAAGTGTCAACAGCAGACTCTGTAAACTCCTAGTAGGGTTCATTGACTTTAAATCTGTCTTTATCTACACTTTTCGCCTACTGCTTAATCTTGTAAGCTCTTTGTATTTTAACTCTTTAGGTACTATATCTCCTTTTATATCATAAGGAAATTTTTTATATTCTTTATTCAATAATTTCATCTGCTTTTGATCCATATCAAAGTTTTCATATGTAACTCTATTTTTTCCTAAGCCATTTTTGGCTTCATAAAAGTCATAATAAAGACAATTATTTGATGCAAAACATCTTTCACATTTAAAATAAGTCAGATTTCAACTATTTATAATGAAAATAATTTTATCATAAGAGTTAAATTTAACAGTAAGGAATTGAATGAAATTCAATAATATTTTAATAAGCAGTTGCCTTTTAGCGGGCTCTTTGCACGCAGGTGTGCATCACTCTCATTGGGGATATACAGGAGATGGAGATCCTACGCATTGGGGTGATTTAGATCCTAAATATGTAGAGTGTAAACTTGGTGGTTCCCAATCTCCCGTAAACATCAAAAAAGAGATTATTGTAGAGACAAAAGGTCTTGCACCGATTAATTTTCACTATACGACAGCTGCATCTGAAGTGATTAATAATGGACATAGCGTGCAGGTAAATATTGAACCGGGCAGTTTTATTGTGATTGACAAAAAAGAGTTTGAACTTAAGCAGTTTCATTTTCATACACCAAGTGAAAATCAGATTAACGGAAAAAACTTTCCGCTTGAAGCGCACTTCGTTCATCAGGCAAAAGATGGTGCTTTAGCTGTTGTTGCCGTGATGTTTGAAGATGGTAAAGAGAGTGCAGTTGTCAATAAAATCTGGAAAAAAATGCCAAAAGAAGCAGGCAAAAAAGTACAATACAAATTATCTGCTAAAATGATAAATAGGCTTTTACCAAAAAAAAGAGCCTATTATAGATTTGATGGCTCTTTGACTACGCCACCATGTTCTGAGGGTGTAAGATGGTTTGTTCTAAAAGACTACTCAACCGTTTCAAAAGAGGAAGTTAAGAAGTTTTTGCATACGATGCACCATCCTAACAACCGTCCAGTTCAGTCTATAAATGCCAGAAAGGTTTTACAGTAGATTTTACAAGTAAGAGATTTTCTCCTACTTGTTGGCTACAGATTTAGCCCACTCCTCCATAACTTCGTGAAGTTGTTTATTTGGTACTTCTAAAAAGTCAATCTCAAAAGAATCTTCTAATTCACTCACGCCAAAACTTCTCGGACGCACTGCCAATATCTTTGTATCTGGAATCTTTTTTCCGAAACAAAAAATGAGGTTTTGTGCATCTTTGATATCTGGATTTATCTCACTATCTGCAAGATTTGCAGTATGCTCATAGTGATTAAAAAGAGTGATGTATGTTGCGATGGGATGATTATCAATTTTATCTTTTAGATAGATAATAATTTCTGAAACTGTTGTAAATGTCGTTTCATCTTTAGCTATTTTCAAAGAGAAGACCGGATATTTATCCATAAGAGTAGTTTTTTTCATAATCAGGTACCTTATAATAGTTGTATTTTAAAAATTTTATCTAATAATTATTACAAAATAATAAAATGAGTAGAATATCCGGATATTTTAAAATTTCTTTTTTTATTTGTTTGCTTAGTTGAACATGATAGAGCCAAGGCGAACCATATTGGATCCACACTCAATAGCAAGTTCAAAGTCACTACTCATTCCCATCGAACAGATAGTTGCATCTTCTAGTTGCGTGAAGATGTTATGTGTTGTTGCAAAGCTTTTTTTGACTCTCTCTTTGTCATCAGAGTGTGCACCAATACTCATAACGCCTTTTAGGTTGATATTTTGACACTCTTTTTGAATTGTTTCATATACCATAACGGCATCTTCGGGAAGCACACCATGTTTAGATACTTCTTTAGCAGAGTTTATTTGTAAGAGGCAATCAAGTGTCATCTCACGCAGTGAAAGTCGTTTTTGCAGTTCGTATGCAAGCTCTAAAGAGTCAAGCCCTTGAAAGAGTGATGGATTTACCTCTAAGAGTTTGTTTATCTTGTTCTTCTGCAGGTTGCCGATAAAGTGCCATTCAAGAGGTAAATCTTTAAGTTCTGTTGCTTTTCTCTCTAGATCTTGCACTCTGTTTTCACCAAAAGCACGCTGACCTATACGGTAAAGTTTTTCTATCTCCTGTGATGTTGAGTACTTGCTTACTGCTACTATTTTTACAATATGATGAGGGCTTACTCTTACTCTTGCGGCTTCTATACGGCGTATAATATCATCTATTTTAAGTTTGTATTTGATATCGTTCATTTTTCATCCCTCGTATAATATATTTATCAATCATTACATTCTAAGGAGTAATGGTTTGATAATTATTTTTTAGTTTTTGATAAAGTTATTTTTGTTTATCAAACACTATAA
>JANEIH010000078.1 GCA_024513425.1 Sulfurimonas sp.
GTATTTATTCAAATGTTTGCTAAAAATTTATTTAAAGAGCTTCAAAAAGGGATATATAAAGAGCATGTAACCCACAAAGACAATCTAACCACTCTAAGGGGTAGATATCTTATAGATGAGAATCTCAAATATAACCATGCTAAAAATAAAATATATTGTGAATTTGATGAGTTTAGTATAGACAACAAACTAAATGAGGCTTTAAAGATCTTTGGCTAAATCTTCATAGCATATACTACTCTAGCTCTTCTATTTTCCAAGGAAGCCCTTGGGTATTGAGCTCTTTCATGAATGGATCTGGATCGAACTTTTCTATGTTGTGCACTCCCTCTTTGTGCCAGATTTTCTCAAGCATCAATTTTGCACCTATCATCGCAGGAACACCTGTTGTATATGATACGGCTTGGCTCTTTACCTCTTTATAGCACTCTTCATGGTCACTTACTTGATAGATGTAGATTTTCTTTTTCTTACCGTTTTTTATACCCTCTGCTACGATTCCAATATTTGTTTTGCCTTTTGTGCGAGAACCCAAAGATGCCGGATCGGGTAGAAGTGTTTTTAAAAATTCAATAGGCACTATCTTCTCTCCTTGATGTTCCACCGGTTTGATCCCAAGCATTCCAATATTTTTCAAACACTTCATATGAGTAAGATAACTCTCACCAAAAGTCATAAAAAAACGGATGCGTTTAAGCCCTTTAATATGTTTTACAAGCGACTCCATCTCTTCATGATAAAGCAGATAGGAGTCTTTAGAACCAACTTCTGGGTAGTCCCATACCATCTTAATCTCCATAGGCTTAGTCTCTATCCACTCTCCATTTTCCCAGTAGCGCCCCTTTGCACTTACCTCACGCAGGTTTATCTCAGGATTAAAATTTGTTGCAAACGGGTAGCCGTGATCACCTGCATTACAATCTAAGATATCAATAGTATGAATTTCATCAAAGTAGTGTTTTTGCGCATAGGCACAAAATAGATTTGTTACGCCCGGATCAAAACCACTTCCCAAAAGTCCCATAATCCCGGCTTTTTTAAAATCTACATCTTTTGCCCACTGCTCTTTGTACTCAAATTTGGCTTCATCGGGATGCTCATAGTTTGCAGTATCTAAATAATCTACCCCCGTAGCTATGCAGGCATCCATAATGGTTAAATCCTGATACGGCAGTGCGACATTAATAACGATAGAAGCATCTACTGCTTTAATCAGCCCAATAAGCTCTTTTGTATTATCTGCATCGACTGCTACTGTTTTAACTACTACATCTTTTATCTCACTTGCGATTGCATCGCATTTGGACTTTGTACGACTAGCAAGAGTAATTTCACCAAAGATTTTTGCATTCATTGCGCATTTATGGGCAACAACACGACCAACACCACCCGCACCGATTATCAAAGTTCTGTTTTTCAAAATTTTTCTCCTAAAGCAATTTTTTTATAAACTCTTAGACTATTTCAAATGCAAGCAGTAGAACAGATATCCAGATAAGAAGCATCAAAATAAGACTCAAAAGAACAAGAGTCGCACCTGCATCTTTTGCCTGTTTTGCCAAGATATGATAATCTTGTGTTACCAAGTCAACAACACGCTCAAGTGCGGAGTTTGCAACCTCTGCAAGGATTGGAATAAAGAGCGACAAGAAAAGTATGCTTGCATACCCAAAGCTAATGGGCAGTACCCATGCCGTAGTGCCCAATACAAAAAACATTAGTAGTTGCCACTTGAAAGAGGTCTCATTTTTAATAATATCTGCAAAACCCTCTAATGCATAGATACCGTTTCTAAAAAGATTGTGTTTAGGTTTGTTGAGTTTCATACTGCTCCTTCATTTGTGTAACAACTCCTTTTGGCTCTTTGTTCATTGTCTCTTTTGGCAACAGCAGTCAAAACTATCTGCATTAAACCACTAAGCCTCTCCATTAGCTAGTGTTGTACTCCAGCCCTTATAGTAACCATTCTCTTCTTTTAATATTGTAAAAAGCTCCTCAACAACTTCTCTAACACCATTTTGTGTTACGGTATGCTCTCTTGTGAGTGCTATACCGTTTTCAAACTCATCAGAACTTATCTCATCTTTAAAAATAAACTGTTTTTCATTAAGTGATTCTAAAAAACGCTCTTTTTGTGTAGGTGTATCAAACGAGACATAGTATTCAACAGGACGCGGAAGTTCCAAATCATCGCCTTCTTCTTCTAAGAGATAGATTATCTTGTCACTCTGTATGTGTGCAAGTTCAAGTCTGTTTGGCTTAAGGTTTTTATGATGAAAATCCCATTTTAAATCTCTAACAATATGACTCTCATAGGCATAGTTACTCGATGTTAAGATATTGGAAACAAGCCTATCAACTCCTTTTGAGTCATCTGTATAGAAGTAGAGTTCACTCCATCCATCAACCATACGATTTCCAACATATTTTGCCTTTTTACTATGCTCTAGAGCGATGATAAGCGACTCTTTTGTCTCTAAATACTCTTCAAAACCCTCTTGCATCTCATCTGATGTGTCAAACTTGATAAAAACACTTAATAACCAAGCATATTTTTTGCCGTATTCATAAACATTTAAATCTACTTCTATAGTAATTTCATTGTCATCTTCAATGCGTCTAAAAATTTCTCTCATAAATATATACTCTCTATTTAATTATTTATGCAATTATAACAAACTTAGCCTATAAGCTTTACTATATCACATTATGAAGTTTAATTTAATTAACAAATATGACCAAATAATGACATTTGTATCATAGTGTTGCGACGCAAAAGAGGTTATTTATACAGAGCCTTGCAGGTAGAAGAGAAAGGAACCAATTTTGCCTTTGAAATTTAAACAAGAGCCACAGAGTGTTTACTTAGATACAGTGAGTGATTTCAATGTAGATACATCACGCAGGTATAGAGTTATTCTCTCTCCGCA
>JANEIH010000060.1 GCA_024513425.1 Sulfurimonas sp.
AAGGCTTATATTCATACTTTTGGTGAGTTTTTAATCTCCAATCCAAACTTTAGTGCTATTTTTGCACGTGAGATTGCAAATGGTTCTGCTAATCTTCCTGATGAGTGTATAGAGCAACTCTCTCGTACCATCAAACAACTTGCCAATATTTTAGATACTGGTGTTACAGAGGGAGTATTTGAACATGATTCCCCCTTCCTTATACAGATGATGATAGTAACACCACTTATCTCTTGTCGTACAACAGAACCTCTCAGAGAAAGAGTCTCAAAATTTACTCAAAATACAAAAACTCCTCTTGTGCCAAAATTTGAAAACATTATAGAATCACTCTCTAAAAAAATTATAAAAGGATTACAATGTTAAGAAAATCACTTCTCGCATTTAGCTTTCCACTACTACTAAGTGCCACAAGCCTACCAGATTTGTTCTCTGCACTCAAAAATCATTCACAGACAAAGTCCGATGAAATGGTTGTAAAACAAGCAGAAGTAGCAAAAGAGATGCTAAATGCCAAGCTCTACCCTACTGTAAATCTTTTTGTGAAGTATGACTACTATACAACTGCTACAGCGATGAGAGCTGTACCACCAAAAGAGTTATCCTCCATCGGAACAGGTGCTCAACCCTTTAGCCAAAACATTACGAGAGAGGGTGTAAACTTCACTATGCCACTCTTTGTAAAGTCTATTTACACTATGTCAGACAAAGCAGAAAAAATGCAAAAAAGTGCAAAGGCGAAGAAGAGAATAAATCTTCTTAAAAATGAAGCCGTTATAGTCGGTGCAAACGCAAACTATCTCTATTTAGCAGAGTTAGACAAATCACTTGATGTCAAGAAAAAGTCTCTTCTTGAAACACAAAAAACCATCCAAATAAAAGTAGATAATGGTCGTGCCCCGGCATTAGCCCTCTACAAGATAGAGGATGGTATCAACCAGATAGATATAACAAAAAACTCCATCGCCCTACAAAAAGAACAACTTATAAATAGCATCCGTTCACTCACAGGTATCACTCTTGATGCACCAATACCGATGCAAGAAGTAAATGCAGTGCAGATATCTGAGAACATAGAGTCTCTCACTCCACTCAAACTCAAGATAGAAGCAAACCGTCTTGATGTAGATGCGCAAAAAGAAAAACTCTATCCAAGTGTAGTAGCCTATGGTAGTTACTCTTTCTCTCAAGCAAAAGCTTATAATAATGATAAAAATGTGAATGAAGATTATGGAAACGTAGGTGTAATTCTTAATATTCCACTTCTTGCGATGGGCGATTATCAAGAGATTAAAAAATCTAAAGTCCAAATGCAACAAGATGAAGTGGAGTATGAAAAGCTTGAAGAGGAGCTTAGCTCAAAAGCAAAAATGTTACAAAACTCTCTGCCTCTTTTAGAAAACTCAATCAAACTTTCACAAAAGAGTATAACAAACAAAGAAAAGCTTTTAAAAATTGCGAAAGTCAACTATGCAAGTGGAAGACTTTCAACTGAGGAGTATCTTCGTTATGAAGATAATGTAGTCGCAGCATCTGCAAAGCTTTATAAAACGCAGGCACAAAAATGGCAAACCCTTATGGAATTAGCCGTAATCTATGCAAATAACATTGAGGAGATGGTAAAATGAATAAATATATAAAGATAACAATAGGTGCAGTAGTAGTTGCAGGACTAGTTGCAGGTGGAGTTAAAGCTGTAAAAAATGCAAAAGCAAAAGATGCTGCACAACCAGTAGCAAAAATCTACCCAATTGTTGTGCCAACACTCACACCAAAACTAGCCAAAGTAAAACTTACACTTCCCTTTTTAGCAGAAGTAGCAAATGATAAAGATGTAAAACTTGCTCCTCGTATCGCTGCAAGAGTCCTCTCAATCAGACCAAGTGGTTCCAATATTACAAAAGGGGAAGTGGTAGTTAAACTAGATATTACAAATATCAAAAGCTCTCTTAAAAGTGTTAAAGAACAGATAACAGCAGCTAGTATTGCCCTTAAAAATCTAAAATCAACACACAAGCGTACACTAGACTTACTTAAAATACAAGGTGCTTCCATAGAAGAATCTCAAAAAGAAGCAACTATGATAGCAAGTGCAGAAGCAAATCTCAATGCACTCCAACAAAAAAAGATAGAATTGCAAAACAACCTCTCTTATGCAACAATCACTTCCCCTGTCAATGGTATCATTACAAAAACATTTGCTAATAAGGGAGCACTCAGCGCACCAGGTCATCCACTCGTAGCTATTAGTTCAAAAAATGGCTTTTATATAATGCTTCGTGTTCCTACTAATCTTTCAGTAGAGGGTGTTATTCTTAACAACAAAGAGTATAGTGCCACACCTCTTGGAAGTACTTTTCACTCTTTAGCAGAGTATAAAGTATACACACCAGACACTAAACTCATAAGTGGAGATAGAGTAGAAGTTGATGTCATCACTTATTATCAAAAAGGGATACAGCTGCCATTTAATGCTCTTTTAAATCGTGATGGTAAAACTTATGTTTTAGTTGCACAAGGTAACAAAGCAAAGCCTCAAGAGGTACATATACTTCAGAGTGCTGAGCAAGGTGTTGTTGTATCTGACAACTTAGAAGGTAAGCAACTTGTTATAGCAAAGCCAGATATTCTTCTCAAACTTCTTAGTGGTTACGCACTGAGTATCAAGGAGTAAATGATGTTTGCATTTTTTTACAGACGTCCCTACCTACTTTACTCCGTTATTGCTGCGTTTTTTATTATGGGGGTTATTGGGCTTATTTCACTCCCTAAAAACCTCTTTCCTGATGCAAACCCACCGCAGGTTATTGTCATCACTCAAGTGCCAGGGGCTACGGCTCAAGTCGCAGCATCCACCGTCTCTAAACCTATTGAGCAGGAGATTTCTCGTTTAGGACTTGTTACAGATGTAAGCAGTATTAATGTTGCAAACTATTCTATAGTAAAAGCAGAATTTGGCTACAAGAAGGGTTTAAACGCAGCAGCAGTTGATGTAGCGAATGCCCTTAGTATCGCCAAAGCAAAACTTCCTGCAGGAATAAATCCAGCAATCTACACAGCAGGAGACTTCACCCTTCCTGTAGATGTTATCTCGCTCACCCCAAAAAACAAAAATATCTCTCTAGTAGATATAAGAAAGATAGCAGATAACTTCATAAAACCTCATATACTAAGTAATAAAACCATAGGAAATGTAGAAGTTTTCGGTGGCTTCGAGAGTGCTGTAAACATAGAAGTAGACCCTTTTAAAGCTAAACGCTACGGTGTAAACTTTGATAGTATCACCAAAGCTATCGCCACACTTAACCATGATATGCCCATAGGATTTCTCAAAGGAGATAATGACTTTTATACTGTAAGTGTTTATGGAGAGAGAGACAATATCGAAAAGCTCAAACAGCTTCAAATTATGCCCAATGTTCGCCTGAGTGATATTGCAGATGTAAAATGGAGCTATAAAAAACGCACAAGTGGTTACATTGGAAATGGAAAAGAAGCCATCGCTTTAGCCGTGCAACGTGCTCCAGGGGGAAGTGTTCTTGATGTAAGTAAGGCAGCTCGTGCTGAGATGAAAAAACTTGAAGCTAAGTATCCAAACATAGCCTTTTCCATTAGTGATACACAAAGAGACCTCATAGAACAAGCTAATGATAATATGCTCGAGGCACTTCGTGACGCAGTTATCTACACACTTATTGTTATTATGATTTTCTTAGGAAACTTCCGTGCGATTATCGCTGCAGGGCTTTCCATCCCGATGGTTTTCTTCTCCACTATGGCTATTATCTGGCTCACTGGTGGGGAATTAAACATCGTTATCTATACAGCAATTATCCTCGCTCTTGGTATGCTTACCGATGATGCTGTTGTTGTACTAGAAAACATTGAACGCCATCTTAAAGAGGGGCACGAAAACCTTGAAGATGCTATCTTTCACGGTACAAACGAGGTACTAAGTCCTATCTTTGCAGGGACTATAGCAACTGTGGCTATCCTTTTTCCACTTATGTTTGTTGGTGGTTTTCCAGAGAAAATTTTTAAGCCTCTGATCGAGACACTTATTATCGCACTTGGTGTAAGTTGGTTTCTCTCTATCACTTTTATACCCCTACTTTCAAAGTGGCTCTATAGAAATGGTGTTGGAAAAACAAAAATAGAAAATGGTTTTGAGTGGTTCTACCAAAATACAATTGGAAGACTAGTTACTCCCTATGTAGGAATTATTAAATTTTCAAATGGGAAGTTTTGGTTCCTTCGTCGTATGATTCTTACTATTGGGGTTATCGCCGTATTAATGTTAAGTCTCAAAAACATTATGCCAACGATTGGAAAAGATGCTATGCCTCCTATGGATACCGGAATAATTAAGGTGCAAGTTGGCTTTAGTTCAAACGATACAGTTGAAGTCGCAGAGAAAAGAATTCGCCCATTTCTCAAATGGCTAGATGAGCAAAAATGGGTAAAAATGAGTTCAGTTGCATTTGGTACAGAAGCTGGTGTACTCTCTTTAGGCTCTGGAAATCTACCATCTGATGCAACTATCACTATCAATGCACTCAATCGTTTTGAAAGAAAAGAGAGTATTTGGGAACTTGAAGATATGATTCGTGACAAACTTGCAACACTCAAGGGGATAAAACACAATGATGTCTTTGACTTTGGGGCAACTGCACTCTCAAGTATCAAAGCAACTGTAGATGTTCGTATGAGTTCTCCCTATGTAGAAAATCTACCCGATGTTGCTCATAATGTCGCTGAAGCTATCAAAGATGTGCACGGGCTGACCTCTATCTCAACAAGTTGGGACAAGGATTTTATGGAAGTGGAGTTAAACATCGATGAGAACAAAGCCTTAAGCTATGGTATCACTCCTTACCAAATAGCTATGCAGATGCCGATAAAAGGGCAAGTAGTAGGTCTAAATGCCAATTTAGAGTCGATGAATACACAGTATGTACGACTCTATCTCAAAGGCAAGTTCTCTCAAAACATAGAGACACTTAGACTTTTGCCAATACTAACACCTCAAGGAGAGATTCCACTCAGTGCCATAGCAACACTCAAACGCCATCTTACCTTTGCTAAGATTGAACGTGATAAACTTCTCTATAGTGTTGATGTAAATGGATACCGCGCTAAACGTCCAGTAACGCATCTTACTGATGATACACTTGAGGCTCTCAAAAATGCAAAACTTGCAGATGTACAAATAGAACAAGCTGGGGATATAGCACAGATAAATGACAGTTTCAAACGTATGGGAAAAGCTATCGGTCTTGGGGTTGTCATCCTCATTATGACACTTATTGCTATCTATAAGTCAGTAAGAATGGCATTTATTATGATACTTGTTTTACCTCTTTCAATGATTGGTGCTTCGTGGGGGATGCTACTTTTTGGCAAACCTAGCTGTATGCCTTCTCTCTTAGGGATACTCCTACTTTTTGGTATCATCATTAAAAACGCAGTACTCCTTATAGATTTTTATCAAACATACAGGGAAAATGGCGAATCACCATTTAAAAGTGCACAAGAGGCTGTTCGTGTACGTTTCCGTCCTGTTATGATGACAGCCTTTGGAACTATTGCAGGGATGATTCCTATAGCATTAGAGCAAGCAGTTGGACTAGAACGATTAAGTCCACTTGCCGATGTTGCCATCGGTGGACTTTTAGTTGGAACACTTTTAACGCTTGTGTATGTTCCGATGTATGCTTATATCTTTGACAAAGGCAACAAAAAAAACAAACCCACTCAATGAGATTGTGAGCTAAGTATGTTAGAGGTATTTTTCTTAATTCTTCTCTTAATTTTGATTTCAAAGTTTATTGAAGATAAAGTAAAAGTACCTTTTGTACTTGTGACTTAATTAAAAAAATGAGTGCATAAAACACCCTTCAAACTATGATACGGTAGTGTAAAATAATTTCTGTAAATTCCAAATTAACTATGATTATAAAAAAATAAAAAGGATCATAGAGATGGAATTACAAGGTAAAAAGATAGAGTTTGATTTAGAGGAGTTTGTA
>JANEIH010000007.1 GCA_024513425.1 Sulfurimonas sp.
ATTTCACTAATTTATAAAAAGTAGATTCTTTTCCAAATTTTCTTGGCTTATAATTCAACAAAAATTTACCTTTTTCTCTATATTTGGAAAAAGAACCATGATGAAATGGTGAATCAACTAAGATTTTTAAAAGCCTTGTTTGACTTTGAGCCTTTTCATTGCTCCAATTCTCTTTCTCAATTCTATAAATTGCACTATATATGACAGCTCTTCCATATCCATGATAGCAATGTATTAAAATGGGGTAGTTATCTTTGTTGTCAATAACTTTGAAGAATGCTTTTAAAGTTTTTTTAGTTGGAATTTGATGAGATGGAATATTTATATGGCGTATATTTCTGCCATATTTTTTATTTAACTCTTCTATAGCCCTATCTTCGGCATCAATATTTTCTTGCTTCCCAGGGTTTGGAGCATCTTGGACACCGGGATCAAGCAGGTCAACTACTGTTTTTATGTTGCGTGGTATTAAAAATTCTTCTAATTTATCAGGAGGAATTAATCCAGATTTATAAACTAAATTTGGCGTGATTGTTCTTAATCTAAAATTGAGTTGATTGTACCAAAAAGAGAATAAACCTATTGCCAATGCAAAAATCAAGAAAAGAGCTACAAATGCTTTGAGAAATTTTTTCATAATAATCCTATATTTAAATTTATCATATAATAAATTATGATAGTATCAAAACTTTTCTGCAAATTTCTTCTCAATTTTACAATCGTGTTCCAAATCTTCTCACGCAACACTCTCTTTTTCTATAACGGCGTTTTAAAAAAGCCAGAAAAGCTTTCATAATTTAATAAGCCATTATATACTATAATCACGATAACAATTACGATTTATGGAGATTTTTATATGACGAAATACATTTTTGTTACCGGAGGCGTTTTGAGCTCTCTTGGAAAAGGGATTACAGCAGCTAGTGTCGGTACACTACTCAAACACTCCGGTAAAAATGTTGGGATGTTAAAAATCGATCCATATATCAATGTTGACCCTGGAACGATGAGCCCCTTAGAGCATGGAGAGGTCTTTGTTACTAAAGATGGAGCCGAAACCGATCTCGATATCGGAAACTATGAGAGATTTCTTGACACCTCATTTTTAAAAAGCTCTAACTTTACGACAGGACAGGTTTACTCCTCTGTAATTGAGCGTGAACGCGCAGGCGGTTATTTGGGTCAAACGATTCAAGTTGTTCCTCATATTGTCGGTGAGATAGTTTCACGCATCAAAAAAGCGGGTGAGGGACATGACATCTTAGTTGTTGAGCTTGGTGGAACAGTTGGCGATATTGAAGGGCTTCCATTTATGGAGGCAATTCGCCAGATGAAACATGATGATGAAGTCGCAGGCACATTTTTCATCCATGTAACACTTGTTCCTTACATTAAAGCAGCCGGAGAGATGAAATCTAAGCCGACACAACACTCTGTTCAGGAGCTTCGTCGTATCGGAATTACACCACAAATGATCATTGCAAGAAGTGAAAATGCACTTCCTAAAACTTTTAAGAAAAAGCTTGCAATGAGTTGTGATGTATCACACGATAGTGTGATTGAAGCGCTTGATGCTGCAAGTATCTATGATGTTCCTATGAGTTTTTTACGCCAGAATATCTTAAAGCCTATTGCCAAAGAGCTTAAGCTCGGTGAGCTTACTCCAGATATGGAGGAGTGGGATAATCTTGTTAAGAAGATCGTACAACCAAAAGGGCGTGTTGTTATTGGTTTTGTTGGAAAATATCTTGCTCTTAAAGAGTCCTACAAATCACTTACTGAAGCCCTTATTCACGCAGGTGCACATCTTGACAGCCGTGTCGAGATCTGCTGGGTGGATTCTGAGGAGATACAAGAGCGTGGTGCCGAAGAACTGCTCCGTGACTGTGATGGAATTCTTGTTGCCGGTGGCTTTGGAAGCCGTGGTGTTGAGGGTAAAATTAAAGCAATCGAGTATGCCCGTATAAGCAAAATTCCTTCTCTTGGCATCTGTCTTGGAATGCAACTTATGCTTGTGGAGTATGCAAGAAATGTACTTGGTCTTGAGGGTGCAAACTCTGTAGAATTTGACGAAAATACACCACACCCTATGATCTATCTTATCGATAATTTTTTAGATCAAAGTGGTGGAGTGCAACTTCGTACACATCAATCTCCAATGGGCGGGACACTCCGTCTTGGAGAGTATCCATGTAATACAAAAGAGGGTTCAATCCTGCGTGATGCATATAGTGGAACCAAGATAATCTATGAGCGTCACCGTCACCGCTATGAAGCAAATACCGTTTACCGTGAAGCACTTGAAAAAGCGGGAATGATTGTAACGGGAGAGTCTAACGGGCTTATTGAAACCGTAGAGGTAAAAGATCATCCATGGTTCTTAGGCGTACAGTTTCACCCTGAGTTTACTTCACGCCTGCAAACTCCAAACCCATCCATACTTGCATTTGTAAACGCTAGCTTGAATGCTGAATAAACCTCCTTTTATAACAAAATCAGATCTCTTTGAGATTCTCTCTTTGAGGTTTGAGAGTGATAAAAAGCTCTCTCAAATTCCAGATCCATCTCTCTTGCATGATGCAAGCAAAGCTGCAAAACGCATTGCTTATGCAATACAAAAGAGCGAGCGTATTGCACTTGTAGGGGATTATGATGTTGATGGTGTCAGCTCTACAGCTATTATGGTTGATTTTTTTAGGCAGATCCCCTACCCGCTTGATGCCATCATCCCAAATAGATTTAGTGATGGTTATGGAGTGAGCCCAACTGTACTAGAACGCATTGATGCCGATCTCATCATTACGGTCGATAATGGAATTACCGCTATTGAAGCAGCGGAAATTTGCAAACAAAGAGGCATTGATCTTATCATTACAGACCATCACACGCCAGGAGATGAGATCCCTGATGCCTATGCGATTGTCGATCCAAAACTCTCAAAGTGCAACTACCCTTTTAAGGAGATATGCGGAGCAGAGGTTGCATGGTTGCTTTTAGCACTGCTCAAACAAGAGCTCTCACTCAGTATCGATATGCACCAATTTTTAGATATACTCTCGATTGCTATTATTGCAGATATTATGCCACTAATTGATATCAATAGAGCACTTGTAAAAGAGGGGTTAAGGCTACTGCAAAAATCATCACGGCCCGCTTCTATCATCATTCGAGACTTTCTTAATAAATCAACTATTAGCAGTGAAGATATAGCCTTCTCAATAGCACCTCGCATCAATTCCGCCGGGCGTCTTGAAGATGCTTCTATTGCACTTGATCTCTTTATTGCAAAAGATAGACACAGTGCCTATAAGCAGTTTGAACTCTTAGGGCAACTCAATGAGTTGAGAAAAGAGAGAGAGGCTCAAGCAACAAAAGAGGCGATAGCATGCGTGAGAGAAGAAGAGAGCATTGTTGTTGTAGCAGGAGAAGATTGGCATGAGGGTGTTGTAGGTATTGTTGCCTCACGCTTGGTTGAGAGATTTCAAAAGCCTGCTATTGTACTGAGCATAAATGGTCGGAGTGCAAAAGGGAGTGCTAGAAGTATCGGAGATATCAATATTTACGAGCTTATAAAAGAAAATGAACACTTGTTAACTAAGTTTGGTGGGCATAAAATGGCTGCCGGACTAGGGCTTAAGACGATAGATATTGATCCTTTTAGAGAGGCCATCAACAAGAGTGCACAAAAGATAGCCCCTGAAGATTTTTTACCTGCGGAATCACTTACCGGTATCTTGGCAATAGATGATATTGATTTAGAGTTATTGCATCTTTTAGAGCGTTTTGAGCCTTATGGAGAGGCCAACGCAAAGCCTAGTTTTTTACTGTATGAAGCTGAAGTTATCAGTATTAAACTTATGGGGGCAGATAGATCACACTCACGCATCGAAGTAAGGCAATATCCACACCAAAGAAAAAGAGTTGAGCTTATTGCTTTTCGAACCGTTTTTGAGATGCCTGCAAATAGAAAAATAAGCTGTTCTTATACAGTTACAAAAAATGAATTTAACGGCAGAGTATCCCCTCAGCTTTTAATTAAAAAGATATATAATGCGTTATCTTGAAACACTGAAACTTCATACAGATATCTTTGTTCTTGAAAAAGCAAATAGAGAGTTCATTACTATTGCTAGTCATCTCAAAAATATAAAAATAGTCTCCACTGAGCCTCTAACAATAGAAAAAAATATCTATTTTGAGCTTTTAGAAGAAAAGACAACTGCACTGACCTTCCATCCATCACTACCGCTTGTGGCAATAGCAAATGGCGAAATGCTCTCTATTTTAGATATTAACAAGCGAAATATTTTGCAAACTATCATGACTTATGATGGCGTGATTGAGAAACTCTTATTTATAGAAAATGAACCTTATCTCATCAGTGGAACAAAAAACGGTAGAGTTATACAATACCGATATGAAGGCAAAATTCACATCGCAAGACTCTGCTCTTTTCCTTCTACTTCTGTTGCTTATAAGAGGAGTTTAAGTAACAATTATGTCAGTGCCATAGCCTATAATGATGAGTATGTTGCAGCAAGTGGCTATGGTGGTGCCGTTACTCTTGTAAAATTTTATTCTCAGACAAGAAAGTTTAGCTTTGAGAGTTCCAAAACAAAAATCAATGCTATTGTCTTTGCAGAAGATAAACATATAATATTTACCAATGTTGAGGGCATACTCTTTATAGCAAAGATAAGGGAAAATGCTCATATCACGCAGGTAGATATACATACACGCGATATTCTACAACTGCTGAAAATACCTCAAAGTAATTATATTTTAATTATTTCAAACTCTAACAATATTATGCTCTTTGATATAAAAGCAAAAAAAATCATTAAAAGAAACTTTTTGAGTTTTGATGCAAATGTTCACTCTGCTCTACTTTTAAGTAGAGATACACTGCTTGTTACTCTTGGAGACAACAGCGTTCAAAAGGTATCTCTTGGCTCACAAAAAATATTGCGTGAGCTTTTAGAAAAAAGAGAACTTCTTGAGATTTTCAAGTCAATAGAGTCCAATCCTATGCTTGAAAAAACTCCCGAGGCACAAGAGGCCAAAAAGCTATATGAAAAGCTATGTAGCAAAGTGCTTTTAGAGTTGATAATATCAAAAAAAGAGGAATTTTTAGATAAGCTAAAACCCTTTGAAGTAGTGAAATCAAAAAAAGAGAGTGTCAAAAATCTGCTACTTGCCTATGAGAACTATCCAAAGTTGCAAAGCTTTTATAGTGAGTATAAATATGCTCTTGCCTATGCACTTTGTGAAAAATTTCCTGCACTGCAACTCACGCCTCTGTATAAAAAGATGGAGAGTATCTATACAAAAAGTTTTACTTTGGCTCAAAAAAAGTTACTTCTGCAAAGACCATACCAGGCAGAGGCACTTCTTGAACCATTTATGGCCATCAGTTCCAAACGAGTTATGATACAGCTTCTTTTACGACAAAATAAAGAGTTTTTAGCATTTGTAAAAGCTATTGGCGACAAAAACTATGAAGAGGTGAATAGACTTGTCAAAATAAGCTCTGTATTTCAAGAAGTATCTTCCTATAAAGCACTTCTCAAGGAGACCAATAAGCATATAGAAGATATCTATAAACTAATCGCAGATGCAAAGCTCACTGAAGCAGTAGAGATGATAGAGAAACTCCAGCATATCTCTGTGCTTCAAGAGAAGCTTTGTGAGCTTTATGACCTCACGCAAGAGGCAAAAAAACTACTTAACTATTATGAGAAGAACAATCTTGTCAAATGCTACGAAACATTAGATGATAACAGTGAGCTTGAGTTTATGCAGTTGGCAAAACTGCTTGAGGATCACTGGAAAAAGCGTATAAAGAAGTGTGAACTCTTTGCACTAGAAGGTAATTTTAAAGCAGTAAAAGAGATGCTTGGAGAGCTTATTCATATAAATACTCGTAGAGAGAAGATCGGTAATCTGCTTCGCGTTAGTTTTTATGCAAAGATAAAAAAAGAGCTAGAGTGCTACAACTACAAAAGTGCAGAAAATACAATCTACTCCTATATCGATATCTTTGGAACGGATAGCGATATAGAAGAGTTGATAAGAGGTTTTGAGAAGGCTCTACATATAAAATTTGCCATTACAATTATGCAAAAAGAAGATAAAGACCGAAATGCTTGGGCTCTTTCGGATATTATGAATTAGTTTCTGTATCCATAATGGAGATAAGCTCTTCAACTGCTTTATCGAAGTGGACAATATGCGTTGCTCCTTGGACAATAAATTGTTTCATTGCATCTTTTTTCTCTATCGCCTCATCAAGTTCAGCGTCACTTCCTTGTAGATAAGCACCAATGCGAATAAGTGTTTCATTCTCTTTGAGCAGTGTATAGAGACGACGAAATTTCACAACCGCTTGAAAATGTTTTTGAGAAATTATGTCATTCATCACGCGTGAGGCTGAGTTTAAAATATGTACAGGGGGATAGATTCCAAAGTTTGTCATCTCACGCGAGAGAACAATATGCCCATCTAAAATTGAGCGGGATTGATCAGCAATAGGATCACCCATATCATCGCCCTCTATTAAAATCGTAAAAAAAGCAGTAATACTCCCTTTGCCATCCTCTTTCCCCGCACGCTCCATTAGTTGCGGTAAAAGTGTCAATGAAGATGGTGGGTATCCTTTGGAGGTTGGCGGTTCACCAAGGGCAAGTCCAATCTCACGCTGTGCCATTGCAAAGCGTGTTACAGAGTCCATAATAAAGAGTACATCCTGATTTTTATCTTTAAAGTACTCTGCAACGCTCATTGCAGCGAAGGCTCCATATTTACGCATTAAAGGAGAGTCGTCAGATGTTGCTACGACAATAACGGTATTTGTCAAGTCGCCACCAAGATTTTTCTTGATAAACTCTGGAACTTCGCGTCCACGCTCACCGATAAGTGCCACAACTTTAATAGGTGCATCAGCACCGCGTACTATTGTTCCTATTAATGTCGATTTACCAACACCGCTTCCGGAAAAAATACCTAACTTCTGTCCTTTCCCACAAGTTAAGAGTCCATCTATGCTCTTAACACCGACAGAAAAAACCTCATCTATCATACCCCGCTTCATGGCAGCAATCGGTGTCTTTATAATAGGAGTAAGTTTTGAAAGCTTCAACGGACCTTTAGAGTCAATAGGGCGCATAAAAGGATCAACCACACGACCTAAGAGTGAATCTCCTACTGGAATAGTAAGCCCCGTAGAGTCTAAAAACACTTTGTCTCCCGAGCGAAATCCTTCTACAAATGAAAAGGGTGTGATATAAAAGACCGCACTATCAATCTCTGTTACCATACCGACAGTCTCTAAATTTGTCTCATTTGAGACAATTTTGGTCATATCACCAATGCTTACATTTAGGTTTTTTGCCACAATAGTAGTTGCATTAATCTTTACTACTTCTCCAAAAGATACTGAGTGGTTTTTGTTTGAGAGTTTTTCTTTTAAAGAAGAGAGTGGCATTTAGTATCTGTTTCCTATTGGAGAGTTGATGAGAGAAAAGAACTCCGCACGCGTTTTTTTATCACTTTTAAAAAGACCTCTGAGTGCGGAAGATGTTGTTGTAGAGTTTATCTTTTCAACTCCACGCATCTCTATACACATATGGCGTGCCTGAATAACAACTGCCACACCTTTTGGTATGATAGTATCCATAATAGCATCTGCAATCTGTTCAGTGAGTTGCTCTTGAATCTGCATACGGCGTGCAAAAACATTAACTACACGGGGAATCTTTGAGAGTCCTACTACTTTTCCATCTGGAATGTAGGCAACATGTGCACGCCCTATAATTGGTAGCAGATGATGCTCGCAAGTTGAGTAGAACTCTATATCTTTAACAAGCACCATCTCATCATTACTTGTCGCAAAAAGAGCCTTTTTTAAAATCGCTTCGGGGTCTTCTTTATATCCACCATAGATAAACTCATATGACTTACGCACACGCTCTGGAGTATCTAACAATCCGTCACGCAAGGGGTCTTCCCCAATATGTTTCATCATGGTTTTTACTGCATTTTCAAATGTTTTGTTATTGTTTGACAAGTTTTTTGCCTTTTGTGATTTTATTGATGATAGAATATCAAGAGTTTGCTGAGAAAATGATTTGTAAAGAGAAGTAGCTCACCTAAGAGGTGAGAACTTTTTAGTGGATAAAGATATGCGGAACAATAAGAGGGTATTTTTTCATCTTACGGTAAATATATTTTCTCACTACCTGACGCAGGTCTCCCTCTAAAGTTTTTGGGTTGCTGATAAGCCCCGGCTTCATATTGATAAGGAAGTTTTCAATGACATCTTCCATCTCTTTTGCAAAAGCTTTATCTCGTCTATCTGCGACGATACCAAATGTTGTTACCTTTGGCTTATCTATCATTTTAGCAGTCTGTTCACTTACTTGAGCAACAATCATAACAACACCGTCATTTGCAAGTTTTTGACGGTCAAGAATGATATCATCTTCAATTTCATAATTGTTTTGATTGTCAATATATGTTTTGCCTGTCTTGACAGTTTTTACTTTTTTCATATATTTTGGTGCAACTTCTATCTGTTCACCATCTGTCATGAGTAGAATATTTCTCTCTGGAACACCACACATCATAGCAGTCTCTTTATGCTTCACAACATGGTTGTATTCACCATGAACCGGCAAGAAGAATTTAGGGTTGACAAGACGAAGCATTAACTTTTGTTCTTCGATTGAAGCATGACCTGAGACATGAATATCTTTATCCATTGCTATTTTTGCGCCACATTTTTGTAAGTGGTTTTGCATTTGAGATATACTTCCTTCATTTCCTGGAATAGCACGAGAGGAGAGAACAATCAAATCATTTGGTTTGACTTTTACATGTCTATGCTCACCTATACTCATTCTAAAGAGTGCCGAGTTTGCTTCACCCTGTGAACCTGTTGTAATAATAAGAATCTCTTTATCATTTATGCGTGAGACCTCATCTGCATCAATAAAGATATTTTTTGGAAAACGGATATAATCATACTGCAATGCAACTTCAATGTTTCTCTCCATTGAGCGACCAATAATACATACCTTACGCCCATATTTAACACCACATTGAATAGCCTGATAAACACGGTGAATATTTGAACTGAATGTTGAGAGGATTATTCGCCCCTCAGCCTTAGAAAATACACGATCAAGTGCAGGAGCAACACTTAACTCCGATGGAGTAGGGTTTGGGTTGTGTGAGTTTGTAGAATCACTCAGCAAGCAAATTACTCCTTTATCTCCATAGTATGCTAAACGATGCAGATCTGCCGTGCAACCATCAACCGGTGTATGGTCTATTTTAAAATCACCTGTATGAATGATCGTTCCTGCTTCTGTTGTAATGGCAATAGATGACGAGTCTAAAATAGAGTGTGTCATATGCATCCACTCAATTTCAAAATCATTTCCTATTTTATAAATTTCACGCTTTTGTACCGGACGGAAATATTTTCTATGCTCTTTTAGATGATGCTCATCAAACTTATTGCTTATCATCGCAAGTGGAAGCGGTGTTCCATAGATCGGAAACTGCATCTCTCTAAAGAGATATGGTACTGCACCGATGTGGTCTTCGTGAGCATGCGTAATGATGATACCGACGATTTTATTTTTAATCTCACGGATATATGAAAAATCAGGGATTAAAATATCTACACCGTGCATTTCATCATCTGGAAAGCTCATTCCTACATCGATAAGAATTGCCTCTTTTTCTGTCTCAAATACAGCGATATTCCCACCAATTTCACCGAGTCCACCGAGTGGTGTAATGCGTATTTTCGCTTTAGAATTTAGATCTAGTTTAAAATGTGGGTTAAGTCTTTGCTTATGAGCTTCTTGATTTTTAACAACAAATGATTTTAACTGCTCATCAACAGGGGCGGGACCTCTTTTGTGACGATTACGATTTTTATTGCGATTGTTGTTTCTTCTGTTGTTTGGTTTGCGGTCTGTTTGAGGTTTGCTCTGTTGAGCTGCCTCTTGTTTCTCTTCTGCCATCCAAGCTCCTTTTATTTATATAATTTTATAGAGTTGGTGATAGTCCTTCGTGCTAACTTGATGAGGGCGAATCATTAATGTAAGTTTAAGCTCTTTAAAAGCCCCTTGTAGCTTTGCTTTCTCATACTTAGAAGAGAGATTTTTCATTAAAGTTTTTCGAGGCTGCGTGAATGCAACTCTAAGCATATCCTCAAACGCTTTATCACTTCTATCTCTGCTCTTTTGTATGAGAAAAACAGCAGAGTCTATTTTGGGCTGTGGATCAAATGCAGTTGGCGGAACTTTTGTGACGATTTTTGCCACTCCCACACTTTGAGTAATAATACCCAAAGAACCAAATGCTTTCTCTCCGCTTGTTGCACAAAACTTCTCTGCTACTTCAAGCTGTACCATTGCAAGTATATTTTTACACATCGGATCTGCGAGTGCTTTGAGTATGATGTTCGTAGCTATATAGTAAGGCAGGTTTGCCACTAAGTCATACGGCTCATCTATCAAAGTACTCTTCCAAGCTTCTAAAACATCTCCACAATGTAAGTGGAGTCGCTTGGTAGCGATCTCTTCTTTAAATATATTTTGTAACAGTTTACATAAGTCGGTATCTACCTCAAAAGCTTCTACACTTTTGACATCAACTAAAAATTTAGTTAAATCACCTAAGCCAGGTCCAATCTCTACAACTTTGTTGTCACTCTTGGGCATCGCTTCGACGATTTTTCTTAAAACAGACTCATCTTTTAGAAAGTTTTGTCCAAACTTCTTCTTTGCTACAACACTCTCTTTATCCATAAAAGCTAGTTTATACTAAAAATACTTATAAAAAGGTAACAAATCAAAGAAATTGCATAATTTCCACCAAAATCCTCTAAAAACTTAACTTCAAGAGTTTGGCAATAGAATCATCTATGTCTCATCTATTATAAAAAAGATTGGTTTATAAAGTTTTTAAGAGAGAGAAGCTAATAAAAGTTTATTGGATATAGACACACTGCGAGTAGGACAAATACTAACAAAACATAGAGACCATAAACTTAGTCCCATCCACTTCTAATTTAGCTAAGTTTTTCAGCTAACTTTTTATAAATATCTCACTTTAGAGATAATTGCTTGGCAGATTTGCTATTGCTTTTTTTATAAGTGAGGAGAGTGGGGCGTTGTGTAGGGCATAAGGAGCAATCCAGACTGCTTCTTGTGGTGCTTCTTCGCACCTGTAAAGTTTGACTGTAAGACGGTACTTTGTATAGGCATGTTTAAAGCTAGTGATATAAGCATCTTCTATTGGGTCAATTTTAGGCAGAGTAAGCATCCCTTTGTACATATTGCCATCACTCTCTATAAGCGCTATCTTTCCATCACTTATGCAAACCCCATAAAAGAGATCCATCGCCTTATATCTTCTCTTTTGTGTCTGCGTGTAGAGTTCCGGCTCTTCTCTTCCTTGGCACTCTGATACAAGTGGACACTCTTGGCATTTTGGATTTTTTGGCAGACAGACTAGAGAGCCTAGATCCATCAACGCCAAGTTGTGTGCGCGTGGTTCTTTGTTATTAAGCACTTTTGCAGCTTGACGAGTAAGCTCTTTTTCACTTGGATCTATCAGTGCAAAGAGGCGTTTAATAACTCTTTTGATATTTGTGTCAAGAACCGGAAGGTTTTGATGATATCCAAAAACACAGATGGCACTAGCTGTGTAGCTTCCGATTCCCGGAAGCTTTAGAAGCTCTTCATAACTCTTGGGTAGTTCATTTTTGCAGAGTTTGGCAGTTTTGTGAAGATTGCGTGCACGCGAGTAGTAGCCAAGACCGCTCCAAGCGGCAAGCACTTCACTCTCTTGTGCATCAGCCAAACTTTTTAGTGTCGGAAATTTTGCTAAAAATTGTGGATAGTACTCATCTCTCACGCGATTGACCTGTGTTTGTTGCAACATTATCTCGCTGAGATAAACAGGGTAGATATCTGTGATGTTTCTCCAAGGAAGTTCGTGACGACCATTTTTTTCATACCACTGTAGAAGTCTTTTTTGCATTAGAGTAACTGCTCCTTGATAAATTTCCGGTAGTGCCTCTCTTGGCTTCGGTATGGGAATCTGTATAATAAGGAATATCTTTTCTATGAGAGAATTATATCTTATTTAAATCTAAAGCTGTTTTATAAAAGAAGAAAATTTTATATATAATTTAAAATTAAAATATTTTTACTTGCGACAATTT
Organism: Sulfurimonas sp.; assembly: GCA_024513425.1. GTDB lineage: Bacteria > Campylobacterota > Campylobacteria > Campylobacterales > Sulfurimonadaceae > Sulfurimonas. The sequence goes on from JANEIH010000007.1 coordinate 12,245, forward strand.
TTGTAGCAATAACACTCTCATTAGAAGCAGGAAATATCAATTCTCAAAAAAAGGAATCTTTAAAAAGGAACAAAAGTTCTATCAGTTCGATGAGTATGATTTTTCAGAACAAGGAGTAGATCCTAAAGACTTAGAGACGATTGAAGTCATTAAGCCCGAGAATGATTTTGATATTACAGATGTTTATAGGGATGATATCTAGTCATCCGCTGTATGCGTGAGAACTGCTTTTGTAATGCGTGAGAGTGTCTCATTGCGACCTAGAACTGCCATAACGGTATCAAGCCCCGGTCCACCCATCTTACCAAGTAGTGCGATACGAAGCGGTTGACCGATTTTTCCAAAACCTATCTCCATCTCTTTAATTACCTTCTCCATTATATGGTGATAATCACTTGGAAGGTGTAATTCGCTTGCCTCTTCAAGGCGATTTGCAAAAATCTCTAGAATTTTAACGGCGTTTCCTTTAAAGGCCTTTTTTACTGCTTTTTCATCATAGCTTGTCGGTGTCTGGATAATCTCTTCAACCATGAGTGCCAACTCTTTAAGTGTTTTTGCACGCTCTTTAAGAGCATTGAGAAGTATCTCTTTTTTATCATGTGAACTAAGGAGTATTCCAAATTCTGTAAGAAGTTCCGTAAGCTTTTCATTTGAAATTTTCTTGATATAGTGAGCATTGAGCCAATCTAGTTTTTCTGTATTGTAGATGGAGGCTGATCTGTTAATATCTTTTGGGTCAAAAAGTTCTCTCATCTCTTCTGCGGAGAAGATCTCCTGATCGCCATGGCTCCAACCAAGACGCACTAAAAAGTTTAGAAGTGCTTCTGGAAGATAGCCCATCTCTTTGTACGCCATAACATCTGTTGCACCGTCGCGTTTTGAGAGTTTTTTACCCTGTTGGTTGAAAATCATCGGCACATGGTAAAACTTTGGAATATCAAAGCCTAGCGCCTCATAAACGACTATCTGTTTTGGAGTATTTGAGAGGTGGTCATCTCCACGAATAACTTCATTGATACCCATCAGAGCATCATCAACGGCAACAACAAAGTTGTAAGTCGGACTTCCGTCGGCACGGGCAATAACAAAATCATCTAAGATATCTTCTGCTTGAAAGAGTATATCTCCTTTTACGCCATCATGTACAATTATCTCTCCGCTAAGCGGTGCTTTGATGCGGATAACAGGCTCAACTCCTTCTGGAGGTGTACCATCAAAGTTACGGTATCTTCCGTCATACTTTGCACGCTCTTTGTTTGCCATCTGCTCCTCACGCAAGGCGTTAAGCTCTTCTTTTGACATATAACACTTATAGGCTTTGTCTTCATCAAGAAGTTGTTGTATATATTTTGCATAGATAGCATCGCGTCTGCTTTGGTATGTTATTTCGCCGTCAGCTTCAAGGCCAAGCCACTCAAATGCCTTTAAAATAGCCTCTGTAGCCTCTTTGGAATTTCTTTTTTTATCTGTATCTTCGATACGCAGAACAAATTTTCCATTGTTTTTTTTAGCCCAAAGGTAAGAAAAAAGTGCTGTACGAAGTCCTCCGATATGAAGATATCCCGTAGGAGATGGAGCAAAACGAGTAACAACCATGATAGACCTTTATAATATAATTAGTGAAATTTTAGGCTATTGTTGGTTAAAGGTTGGTAAAATACAAAAGAGTTTCGTAAGAAGTCTCATAAATAAACTAAGTGGATTAAGATGATAAAATTAATATTGATACTTTTTATAGTAGCCTCACTTCAGGCAAAAGTATATGATGGCGTGGCTGTAGTCGTGGAAGATAAGGCAATAACACTCTTAGATATTAAAAAAGAGATGCAAACGAAACATATCAATGTAAAAAAAGCAATAGATATTTTGATCCGTAAAAAGCTTGAGAGTATTGAGATAAAAAAGAGAAATATCTCTGTAGGCTCTTCAGAAGTGTATGATGACATCAAGAAAATGGCACAAAGAAACAATGTAAGTGTGAGCAATCTTTATGATGCTGTGCGTGAGGCTAACGGACTGACATCAGAGCAGTTCAAAGTTAAGATAAAGCAGAAACTACTTTTGCAAAAACTCTATAATGCCGTTACAATATCTTCTATGAGTGAGCCAAGCCAAGAAGAGATAAAAGATTATTTTGAACTACACAAGAGTGACTTTAAGCATCCTCTCTCTTTTACAGTTGTTATCTATGATACAAAACAAAAAGAACTTCTTCGGGAAAAAGTAGATAATCCGATGTTTTATTCACCACAAATTGCAAGTAACGAACAGGTGTTACCATACAACAGAATCTCTCCTGAGCTTGCATCTTTACTTTCAAAAACAGCAGTTGGACATTTCACGCCGGTTATTCCAAATGGAAAAGGTGGATTTATGAGCTTTTATATAAAATCTGTCGAGTCAGCAAAAGATACAGGAGTAGAGAGTATGAAACCACAGATTATCAATACTATTATGATAGAAAAACGCGAAGCGATTTTAAGTGACTACTTTGCAAGACTGCGTGACAATGCAGATATCAATATCATAAGAGTGCAGGAAGAATAATGTTAAGCGATATAAACTTCATCAATATTGCTGTAGAGATTGCCTCAGCTTCAAAGTGTGTCTCTAAGCAGGTCGGTGCCGTCATTGTAAAAGATGGGCGTATCCTCTCCACCGGTTACAATGGTACTCCGGCAGGATATACAAACTGTTGTGAGCAGTGGAATGATGAGTACACGCATGAACATCATGATTGGAGCAAGACCTATGAGATTCATGCAGAGATGAATGCTATTATCTGGGCGGCACGCAAGGGAATCAGCATTGAGGGTGCGACAATCTATGTAACGCTTGAGCCTTGCAGTGAATGCAGTAAAAATCTTATCGCTTCGGGTATCAAGCGTATAGTATTTTTAAAAGAGTACGAGCATACCTACTCCGAGGTTGTCTCTACATTTTTAACAGATAATGGCGTGAGTATCGAGAAGCTGGAAGTTTAAGCTTCTAAAAGCTCTTTTCTGTGTATAATTAAAGAAAAACCGGATGTATTTATGCAAGAACTCAATATCTATCTTATACCCGTTACTGTTTTAGGAGTATTTTTTACTACTCTTTTTTTGTATCTCAAAGAAAAGGGTGAAAAAGAGAGGTATAAAAGAGAGAGCAAACAGTTACTTGAAGCGATGGAGCTAAATGCACAACTGCAAGAGCAAAACCAGACGCTTCAACTGCAAAATGCAGTACTGCAGAGTAAATATGAGAGCCAGATACAATCAGCAGGGGAGAAGATAAAACTCTTACAAAATGCAAAAGATGAGCTCTCGCGTGAATTTAAAAACCTCTCAAACAAAATTTTTGAAGATAAATCAAAACAGTTTTCATCTCTCAATAGAGAACAGCTAGAGCTTCTTTTAAAACCTTTCCGTGAACAGATAACAAATTTTTCCAAAGAAGCACGCGCACAGTTTGAAGAGGAGCTAAAAGATAGACACCTGCTTAAAGATGAGCTCAAACATTTAAAAGGGATGAATGCACAACTTGCCGAAGAAGCACTCAACCTCACGCGGGCACTCAAAGGAGAAAATAAAACCCAAGGAAACTGGGGTGAGCTTGTTTTGGAAAATATTTTAGAACAATCCGGTCTGCGTGAGGGTGTTGAGTATGAGCTCCAAGCCTCACGCAAATCAGAGGAGGGTAAAAGCTATCGCCCGGATGTCATCATTCATATGCCACAAGAGCGTGATATTGTCATCGACTCTAAAGTATCACTCTCTGCATATGAGCGTTTTGTCAATGAAGAGAATCCAGAACTAAAACCAAAATATTTAAAAGAGCATTTAACAAGTATTGCTTCGCACATCAAAGAGCTGAGTGAGAAGAAGTATGAGCGGCTTGAAGGCATCAATACTCTTGATTTTGTTTTAATGTTTATGCCGATAGAGGGGGCTTTTTTACTTGCACTTGAACAAGATGGCGAGTTTTTTAAGCGTGCCTATGAGAATAATATCTTAGTAGTTTCACCTTCTACACTTCTAGTAACTTTGCGTACGATTGAGCATATCTGGCGAACACAACGCCAAGAAGAACACGCGAAGCAGATAGCAAAAGAGGCAGAGGCTATGATTGAAAAACTTGCCGGTTTTGTTGAAGAGCTGCAAAAGGTGGGAACACATCTTAGTCGTGCTCAAGAGTCTTACGACACAGCAGTAGCAAGACTCCACACCGGTCGAGGCAATGTGATTCGACGAGCACAAAATATTGTAAAGTTAGGATTGAAACCTAAAAAAGAACTGCCGCTAAAAAGTGAGGAAGAGTAAGACTAAGGGTGTCTTACTTTGATGGTTGAATTTAAACTCCAACCAATAGCCAACATAAAGAGAATAGTACCAAGAGAGGGTAAAATTTCATAGGCATTTAAAAGGTACACCAGCCACAACAGGATTGCGCCAAGCGGTGTCGGTACTCCTGTGAAATATTTGTCTATCTCTCCGGCATCCGTATTGAGATTGAAGTGAATCAGACGGCGAAGACCAGAAATCACATAATATATGCTTACGCCAGCTGCAATGATAAGCCAAAACATATCTAGATTTGGTGCATATGAGGCTTGAAAAATCAAAAATACAGGAACAAGAACAAAACTTAAAAAGTCTGCAAAACTGTCAAGTTGCACTCCAAATTCATTCGAGAGCTTATACTTTCTTGCGATCTTTCCATCAAATATATCAAATGCACCCCCAATCCAGGCAAGAACAATGGCTAGAGTGAAATTGTTTTGCGTGATAAAGTAGGTTGCCATAAGTCCTGCGGTAATATTAACAAAAGTAAAGAGGTTTGCTAGGTTGAAATGAGAAGAGGGTTTCCATAAAAATTTCATAAAGTATTGTCCTTAAAATATGCAAGAAGTCTATTAAGCTCCTATATGCAAATAATTTCATATAAACAAATATCAGTTTTTGCACTAGAACCTAATGTCGAATTATAGCAAAATCAGATAAAATAGTTCAAAATAAAAGCCCAAATATTAGATAATGATAATATTTATCATTATTCAGAGGATTGTAAGTAAGTTTCTATTATCATTTAAGTAGAAATATACAATTAAGTAGGAGTAAAAATGAATAATTTATTGGATTGCCATAAAGGTTGTAAGGCAAAAGTAAAAAAAATCAATGCACAATATAATTTAAAACAGCGTCTTATCTCTTTTGGCATCATGAAAGGAGCCAAGCTTGAAGTTTTAGAGTATGCTCCAAGAAAGAAGACAATCGAGATTAAGATAGGGAAGATGCGTATTGCACTTAGAGCGCAAGAGGCGGAATTTATAGAGGTGGAAGAGGTATGAGAGACAATATTGATCCAAAAGTCTGTCCTATTGTTGCAAATCATATCAAGGTTGCACTTGTAGGTCAGCCTAATGTCGGCAAAAGTATGCTTATCAATTCAGTGAGTAACGCACACCTGCATGTAGGAAATTTTTCCGGTGTAACGGTAGATAAGATAGAGGTACTGTTTGATTATAAAGATTACCATTTTACGGTTGTTGATCTGCCGGGAACCTACGCATTTACAGACTATACGATAGAAGAGCGAGTCACGCATGATTATCTCTGTACGGAAGATTATGACATTATCATCAATGTTGTAGATTCTACAAATCTGGAAAAAAATCTACAGTTAACATCCGAACTGCTTACAATGAGCAAGAAGATGATTATTGCGCTAAATATGAGTGATGAGATGGAAAAAGAGGGTATTGACATAGATGCAAAATATATGTCAGGGCTTTTAGGAGTATCATGTGTTGAGGTCTCAGCTGCTACAAAAACAGGCATTGAAGATTTAATAGAAAGTGTATTGCAAGCGTATGAAAATCCAAAAAACGAACCAAAACTCATCTTTAGCGAACCGGTTGAAGAGGAGATAGAGGTTATTGTCTCCTATCTGCAAAAGCATAAGCTCCAAGCTACAAATTCATATAGAAATATTGCAATAAACCTGCTCAAGAAGAATAAAAAAACATATGGAAAACTCCATGGTGATCCAATCTGGACAGAGCTACAGCCCACACTCGTAGAAGCGTTACGCCATATTGAACTACATCATGGCACAGATGATATCGAAGAGGCTTTTGCCGAAGAGTATGCCGCTTTTAATCGCGGTATCGTTGCAGAAGTGGTGCAACAGACAAAGAGATTTGGTAGTGAGCAAAAAACTTTGACAGAAAAGATAGACAATGTCTTAGTACATCCATTTTTCGGGATCCCGATTTTTCTCTTTTTGATGTGGGGACTTTTTCAGCTTACATTTGAACTTGGTGCAGTTCCAATGGATCTGATTGATGCCTTTTTTGGATGGCTTGGAGATGTTGTAGGTAGAAATATACCCAATGACGATATATGCTCTTTGATTGTTGATGGATTGATTTCCGGAGTGGGTGCGGTGATACTTTTTACTCCCAATATTATCATACTTTTTATAGGAATTGCACTCTTGGAGACAACAGGCTATATGTCGCGGGTAGCTTTTTTGCTTGATGGTTTTTTTCATAAGTTTGGTCTGCATGGGCAGAGTTTTATCCCGCTTGTAACGGGTTTTGGATGTTCTATTCCTGCATATATGAGTGCAAGAATACTCAAAAATGAGAGGGACAGGCTATTGACACTCTTTATCATCTCTTTTATGTCATGTGGGGCAAGACTCCCTGTTTATGTACTTTTTGCAGGGGCATTTTTTAGTGAAGCAGTTGCTGGAAATGTACTCTTTGCTATTTATATTACAGGTGCAGTTCTTGGACTTATAGCTGCAAAAATCTTAAAAATGACAGCTTTTAAAGGTGCAAATGAGCCGTTTGTTATGGAGATGCCAAAGTATCGACTTCCGAGTTTTAAGCTGCTTTTTCATACAGTGTGGGGTGAGACAAAGATGTACCTCAAAAAAGCAGGTACATTTATCGCTGGAGCGACTGTGGTTATCTGGTTTTTAAGCAACTATCCACACAATGAAGAATTAGAGAAAAATTATGCTCAGAAAATTGAAACTGCTGTTTCACAGAAAGAGAAAAATCTTTTTATCAATGAGCTTGCAAAAAAGCAGTTAGAAGAGAGCTATCTTGGACACATTGGGCATTTTACCGAACCTCTTTTTGAGCCTATCGGTCTTGATTGGAAGATGGCTGTTACTTTAGAGGCCGGTATCGCGGCAAAAGAGGTAGTCGTATCTACGCTTGGGGTACTCTATTCGTTGGGAGAGGGTGTTGATGAGGAGAGCGGATCACTCAAGGGTGCCATAAGTAGAAATATTTCTTTGGCATCTGCCGTAGCATTTATTGTGGTTATTATGATCTACTTGCCATGTTTTGCAGCATCAATTATTTTTACAAGAGAAGCCGGAGGGGTAAAATATTTTTTCTATCTCTTGGCATTTACATCAATTAGTGCATATGTTTTGGCGTTTTTTGCCTATCGTATCACGCTACTGCTTGGATATTAACTTCTTATTAGTCCATATCTGTTAAAATCAAAAGCAAAGGTAAAGGAGAAGAGAAGTGCAAAAAATATTGATGATTGAAGATGATTTGGAACTTGCCGAGATACTTACGGAGTACCTTGAACAGTTTGACTTTGAAGTAATAACAGAAGATGATCCTTTTAAAGCGGTAAGCATTTTAAAACTAGAGCATTTTAATCTAGTAATACTTGACTTAACACTGCCGGGAATGGATGGGCTTGAGGTATGTGAAGCGATACGCGAGCGTCAAGATATTCCTATTATTATCTCAAGTGCAAGAAGTGATGTGACAGACAAGATAAAAGCACTTGAGCTGGGTGCTGATGATTATCTGCCAAAACCTTATGATCCGCGTGAGCTTGAGGCACGCATTCGTTCAGTACTGCGTCGTTATGAAGCAAAAACCTCTGCAAAAGAGGAAAATAAAAGCGATTTTAAATGTGATAAATCAACGATGACGATTACATACAAAGGGCGTAATATCGATCTGACAAATGCAGAGTTTGGGATACTCTCTTATATGATAAGTAAACAGGGGCTTGTTGTCTCACGCGAGGATCTCATCCATAATGTAAACGCGATAAATGAAGACTCTTCAAACAAAAGTATTGATGTGATGGTAGGGCGTATCCGAAACAAACTAGGCGATAAGTCACTCATAGAATCTGTGCGTGGCGTGGGGTATAAACTTCTTAAATAATGAAAAAACATGCTGTTTTAATTACCATACTCTTTGCGTTAACAGTCTCTTTGGTAAGCGTAAGCGCAATCTTTTGGGAGTTCTATAAACTCAATTATGAGCAGTATATCGATCATATTTTTACAAAATACACAGTCATTACACAGATATACAAAGAGCATCAACAACGCCAAAGCTCTGAGATTATGCTTGAAGCCAATTTGGCTGTTTATGATCTTGAAGTTATTAAAGCAAAAGAGCAGAAAACCGAAATTCTCTCTAAAAGCAAACTCTTAAAACGAGAAGGTTTCAAAAGCTTTAACACCTCTTTGATGATTGATGAAAAGGGGATGTATGCGAAAAACACTGTAGCAAATCTTCGAGCTACAATGTTGCAGTATAGGCGAAAAATCTACTTCTATATCGAAACACCAAGCGGGTATATTCTTATTGAAGACAATAATCTAAAACCATATAATTATATCAATATTCTTTATACCTATGCAACTATTTTTTTTATTATCAGTTTCTCTTTTGTTTTGGTTTTGCAAAAACTACGCCCACTGATCCGATTGCGAAAAAAGATAGCTCTCTATGGAGGGGGAGATATGAATGTCTCCTTTAAAACAAGAAGTGAAGATGAGATCGGTTCTGTTGCCGATGAGCTTGAGTATGCACGACGAAAAATCAACAACATCCTAGAGTCTCGCACACTCTTCTTGCGTAACTTGATGCATGAGTTAAAGACGCCTATTGCCAAAGGTACAATTGCTACACAGATGTTGCATTCCGACAAACAAAAAGAGCGTTTTAGCTCTATATTTAAACGCCTTGAGACTCTTGTAAATGAGTTTGCAATGATTGAAGAGGTGACAAGCCTTGATAATAAAAAAGATTTTTCAGAGTACCGCCTAGTAGATATCATTGACGGTGCTATTGATATAGCAATGGTAGAGAGAGAGGAAGTGAGTGTTGAGGTGCCGACTGATTTTAAACTACAGGCAAGCTACAGGCTCTATACAACTGCTATTAAAAATATGATTGACAATGCGATGAAATATTCGACAGATTCCTATATAAAAATTCTTATCAACGAAAAGAGTGAACTCTGTTTTGAGAGTAAAGGAGAGTGTCTGAAACACCCATTGCAGTACTATATTGAACCTTTTACAAAAGAAAATCCTTCTAAGAACAGTTTTGGATTGGGTCTCTATTTAGTTGACTCAATCTTAAAAGCACATAGACAAGTTCTTGCCCATGAATATGAAGATGGTATTAATCGCTTTATCTTTGTATAAGGAATTTTAAAAGAATTCTATTGTAAACTCACGCCATGAATAAGATCTTTTACAGTGGCATAGCAATCTTTTTTGCTCTCTCTTTTTTTATTTTTGGTTGGTTGAGCCACAACATATATATGCCGAGCAAGCAAGGTGATAAAACATCATTGCTTGATAAAATTAAAAAAGAGAGAAGCTTAAATGTTGTTTTGCTTAATGCCCCTTCTACATACTATATTGGAAATGAAGGACCACAAGGGTTTGAATATGATCTCTTAAAAGCATATGCAGATCATTTGGATGTGAAGCTCCATATTATCCCTGCACATACTGTGAAAGAGGCACTACAATTAAGCAACAATCCAGATGTCCATATCACATCTGCTTCGTTGGCAAAAACACAAAGCAGAGAAAAACTTTATAACTTCGGACCATCCTATTTTGAAGTGCAAGAGCAGGTTATTTGTAATCGTGGTATGCTTGGCAGTTCAAAATTTCCAAGAGATGTAGAGGGTTTAGGTGGTCTTACAATTACGCTAGGAGACGGTACTAGCTACAGTGAAACTTTTGAACGGCTCAAAGAAGATGGTTTCGATATAAACTTTACAGTAAGTTCAAAGCATACAACAGAAGGGCTTTTGGAAATGGTTGCAAAACATGAGATAGACTGTACCGTAGCAGATTCAAATATCTACTTGCTTAACTTGAAGTTTTTTCCAGAGATTGCCCTTGCTTTTTCTGTTAGTGGACGGGAACAGCTTGCATGGTTGCTACCAAAAGGTGCAAAAAAACTTGAAGCAGATATGTATGCGTGGTTTAATGATTTTAATCAGCGAGGTAAAATTGCAGAACTCAAAGATCACTACTTCTCCCATGCCCTCTTTTTTGATTACTACAATACAAAGATGTTTTACAAGCGTATAAAATCGAGATTGTCAAAATATAAAAAGTATTTCAAAGAAGCAGGCGCACGCTTTGGAATTCCATGGACACTTCTAGCATCGGTCTCTTATCAAGAGTCACACTGGAACCCACGAGCAAAAAGTTTCACAGGTGTTCGCGGTCTAATGATGCTTACAGGCATAACAGCAAAGATCGTAGGTGTGAAAAACAGACTTGATCCAAAACAGAGTATTATAGGCGGAGCAAAACATCTCAAGCAGATGATGAAAGTGGTACCAAAATCTATTCATGGTGAAAATAGACTCAAGTTTGCATTGGGTGCATATAATATAGGAATGGGACATATTGAAGATGCTCAAAAACTTGCTAAAAAACTAGGGCTTAATCAGAATATTTGGAGTGATTTGAAAATTGTGCTGCCACTGCTGTCTCAAAAGAGATACTATGGAAACTTAAAGTATGGATATGCCCGTGGTGCAGAACCTGTGAAGTATGTAGAGGCGATTTACAACTATAAAGATATTTTAAAGAAGTATGAAAGAGAGAGGGCTTTAGAGAAAAAAAGCCCTTCACCGGTGAAAAAAAAGCTTACTAAGAAGAAAAAATCTTAGTTGTTGCTTTCAAGCTCACTTAAAAATGTTTCCATATCATATTTGACTCTATATTCTGGTGTCATGATATGAATAAGAATATCACCTAAATCAACAACAATCCAATCACCGCTCTCATCAACATTATTGAAGCTCTCATCGGGTTTGAGGGCTTTTTTGAGATGGTCAAGCAGTGCTGTTGTATGTTTCTGCCCAAATGATGATGCAATGATTGCATAGTTGACAAAATAGTTTTTATCACGCAGGTCAAACACCTCTATCGTTTCTGCTTTGTTTTTATCTAAAGTCTCTGTAATTTTTTCAATTCTTGTTTGCATTGTGTTCCTTATAATATTGTGCAATTTCAAGTGCACATTTTTTTGGTAATTTTGAAATATCTAAACTCTTTCTCAATTCTGAAGAAGATATATTCTCATCAATTTTAAGTTGTATAAAATCTTTTTGTATCTTTATATTATCACGAGTTGCGACAATAAAAGTGACTTTGGTTTTAAGTTCATCATATTTATGCCATTTATGGAGTGAGGAGAAGTTATCTGCACCAATTACTACATAGATTTTGTCATACTCTTTAAATAGATGATTGACACTCTCAATAGTAGGAACTTCTCTCTTTTTATCTACTTCATATGAATTTATCTCAACATTTGCATTCTCTGAAAATATTTTTTTAAGCCACTCTAGACGCAACTCCGATGGAGCTGTAAAACTATCTTTAAATGGATTGAGATATGTTGGCATCACAATGATTTTATCTAAAAAATTTAGATTACTTAAAGTTTTTACAATCGCTTCGTGAGCGATATGCGGAGGGTCAAATGAACCTCCATAAAGTGCTATTGTTTTCATTTAATACGAATTATAACTAATTTTAGATAAAATTACTGGATTTTTTACTATTAGGATATAGAATGGCACTCAAAATTGCAATAAACGGATTTGGCAGAATAGGTCGTTGTGTTGCTCGTATTGCGGCAAAGCGAGATGATATTGAGATTGTAGCTATCAATGATATGACTAGCATAGATATGATGCTTTATCTACTTAAAAATGATTCAGTTCACGGAACATTTGATAGCGAAGTGGAGCAAGTAGATGAAAACTACATTAGTATAGATGGAGAGAAAATCAGAGTATTTTCTGATAGAGACCCGAAAAATCTCAGTTTTGTTGATTGTGGTGCAGAAATGGTTTTGGAGTGTACGGGCGTATTTCTTACGCAAGAGTCTGCTCAGGTTCATATTGACAATGGCATTGAAAAGGTTCTTTTTTCTGCTCCTGCGAAAGATAAAATCACAGCAACATTTGTTATGGGTGTAAATGAAGAGAAGTATGACGGGCAGAAAATTGTATCAAATGCTTCATGTACTACAAATTGCCTTGGTCCTGTTGCGCGTGTTCTTGATGATGCGTTTGGAATTGAAAAAGGTTTGATGACCACAATTCACTCCTATACAAATGATCAAAACATCCTTGATGTAAAACATAGTAAAGATAAACGCCGTGCTCGTGCAGGTGCTGTTAATATGATTCCAACTACTACAGGTGCCGCAAAGGCTATTAGTCTTGTACTTCCTCAGCTCGAAGGAAAACTTCACGGTCAATCAGTTCGTGTGCCGACTCCAGATGTCTCTATGGTTGATTTAAATGTTGTTGTAAGAAAAAAAACTGCAAAAGAAGAAGTAAACGCAGCACTCAATGAAGCAGCAACAGGTCGTCTTAAAAATCTTCTGCTTGTAGATAAAGATATGAGAGTATCACAGGATTTTGTTGGTTGTGAGTATAGTTCGGTAGTCGCAGAGGATCTTACGCAGGTAATCGGCGGTGATATGGTAAAAGTGATGGCATGGTACGACAATGAGTGGGGTTACTCTATGCGTCTTTTAGACATGGCTCTACACATCTCAAAATAGGAAAGCGGTTTTGGAGCTACTACACTTAAAAAAGTTAGACCTCAAAGATAAAAAAGTTTTTATTCGTTGCGATTTTAATGTCCCTATGGATGAGTTTGGAAATATCTCTGATGATAGAAGAATCCGTTCTGCTATTGCTACGATTAACTACTGTTTGGATTTGGATTGTGCAGTAATATTGGCTTCTCACCTTGGTCGTCCAAAAGGTGAAGTGGTTGAGAGATACTCTTTGGCACCGGTTGCAAGAAGATTGCAACAACTCCTCAAGCGTCATGTAGAGTTGGCTCCCGGTGTTGTTGATAATGCAACACTCAACATGGCGCAAGAGTTGCCACGCCATGAAGTACTTTTACTTGAAAATCTGCGTTTTGAAGCAGGTGAGACCAAAGATGACAAAGAGCTCTCACGCAAACTTGCTTCTATGGCAGAGTTCTATGTCAACGATGCCTTTGGCGTCAGTCACCGTGCGCACTCTTCTGTTCATGGGATTACAAAATTTTTTGATAATAAACACAAAGCTACAGGATTTTTACTAGAGCGTGAGATTACCTTTTTTGGAAAGCTTGTTAATAATCCCGTGCGTCCTTTTGCCGCCATTGTCGGTGGAAGTAAAGTATCCGGAAAACTTGAAGCCCTTGTTAATCTATTGCCGAAGGTAGATAAAATCTTCATCGGCGGTGGGATGGCGTTTACATTTTTAAAACAGATGGGCTATAATATTGGCGCTTCTTTGGTTGAAGATGAACTCTTGCAAGAGGCGCAAAATATTATGGATGAAGCAAAGAGACTAGGTGTAAAGTTTTATATTCCTATAGATGTTATTGCGGCTGAAAAGTTTTCTGAAGATGCCGTTAGTAAGATTGTAACGGCTCAAGAGATTCCAAATGGATGGATGGGACTAGATATCGGTCCTGCAACCGTACGACTTTACCGCGAGGGTCTTAATGATGTACAGACTATTCTGTGGAACGGTCCTATGGGCGTCTATGAGATGGAAAAATTTGCTCGTGGAAGCTCCAAGATAGCACACTTTGTAGCAGACTCTTATGCGACAACTGTTGTTGGTGGCGGTGATACTGCAGACTTGGTTCAGCGTGTAGGTGTTGATGATGAGATGAGTTTTATCTCTACAGGTGGCGGTGCATCGCTAGAGTTGCTAGAGGGTAAAATACTTCATGGTGTTGAACCGCTTATGGTAGAGAAGAGTGAAGAGGAGTAGGGGATGATAATCGCAGCGAATTTAAAAACAAACTTGACATGTCACGATACGGCTCTTTATATAGAAGAGTTGGAGAAATTTGTACAAAAAAGCAAGCAAGAAGTTTTAGTTTTTCCTGCAATCTCATCGCTAGACAATTTTTTTACAAAAGTAGAGATCGGTACTCAAAATGCTTATCCGACGCTAAATGGTGCCTTTACCGGAGAGATAGGCATAGAACAGCTTAGTGAGTTCGGTATCAAAACTATCCTTATCGGTCATAGTGAAAGACGCCATATCTTAGGTGAGTCTCAAGAGTTTATTGCTCAAAAATTTGACTATTTTAAGAGAGAGGGTTTTAAGATAGTTTACTGTGTCGGTGAGCCAAAAAGTGTGCGTGAAGCCGGACGCAAGCAGATGTTAGAGTATATCTCTGCACAATATGCAGGCATTGATACATCGTATGAGAAGCTTATTGTCGCATACGAGCCTGTTTGGGCGATAGGTACAGGACTTACGCCAACATTTGAAGATATTGAAGATATTCACGCAGAGCTCAAAAAGAGATCCCACGCCCCACTGTTGTATGGTGGCAGTGTAAAAGTGACAAACGCAAAAGATGTTTTAGCATTGAATAATGTAGATGGTATATTAGTCGGGAGTGCAGCACTCTATGTCGAACATTTCTGTACCATGATAGAGTATGCAGATGAACTTGAAAATCAAAATAATATTAAAGGAGAATAAGAGATGATAATGAAAGGTAAACGCGGTCTTGTCGTAGGATTAGCAAATAATAAATCAATCGCATACGGAATTGCAAAAGCATGTCATGAACAGGGTGCTGAAATGGCATTTACATATTTGAATGACGCACTAAAAAAGAGGGTAGATCCGATCGCCAAAGAGTTTGGAAGCAGTTATATATATGAACTTGATGTTAGCAATGAAGAGCATATGGCAACAATAGCGGCAAAAATCGAAAAAGATTTCGGAAAGATTGACTTTCTTGTGCACTCTGTTGCTTTTGCACCTAAAGAAGCACTCTCTGAGCCTTTTATGAAAACAACAAAACAGGCATTTCAAATTGCGATGGATATCTCTGTCTATTCTCTTATTGATCTGACAAACCGTTTAGAGTCAGTGTTAAGTGATGATGCATCAATCCTTACATTATCATATCTTGGCGGACCAAAGTACATAGTAAACTACAATGTAATGGGTGTAGCTAAAGCAGCATTGGAATCAACTATACGCTATATGGCAGTGGATCTTGGAAAAAAAGGACAGCGTGTCAATGCAATTTCAGCAGGACCTATCAAAACACTTGCAGCTGCAGGGATCGGTAATTTTTCTCAGATCTTAAAGTGGAATGAGATCAATGCACCACTGCGTAAAAATGTAACAATCGAACAGGTTGGAAACTCAGCTATGTATCTTTTGAGCGATCTGAGCTCCGGTGTAACCGGTGAGACACACTATGTAGATAACGGCTATAATATTATGGGTATGGCGATGGCTAAGAGAGACGAAGAGAATAAAACTACTCTTGCGTGGGATGCGAGATAGGCTCCTTTTAGTATTAGCATTTGAATTGCTTATATATTGTCAATAGTAGAGTTTTATAATGGTGCTGCCTCTCCATAGAAGAGGAGCTACAGTTAGTTGTTTCATATGGAAACTACGGCTAAAAAATGATAAATAATGATAATTTTTATGTAAAATTAAGAGAAGATTGTGTTATACTGTTTTTTGAAATTTGTAAAAACTAAGGAGAATATATGAAATTTACAAAAATGAGTTTAGTAGCAGCGCTACTGATTGGTTCAAGTGCGTTTGCTATTGACAACACTAAAGTTAATGGTAGTGCAGATCTATTTTATAGTACATCAGATAAAGGAACAAAAAGCTTTTTCGATAAAGATAATTCAGCTGCTGGTATTGCTGTAAACTTAAATGTTACTACTGATTTAGTAAAAAATGATGCTGTAGCAATTACTGCAGGTGCCGGTTATACTGTTCTCTCTACGCTTGGTTTAGAAAACAGCTTAGTTTCTAATGTATGGGGTTCTGCTCTATCGACGGGTGCGAAAGTTAAAAATGCAAGCTGGATAAGAGAAGCATGGGTAGCAGCAACAGCTGACAAAACTACACTTAAACTTGGTCGTATGGAATTAGATACTCCATTAGCGTTTACTGAGACTTGGTCACTTGAGAAAAATACTTTTGAAGCTGCAGCGATAATCAATCAAGATATTCCAGATACTACATTAGTAGGTGCATATGTGGGTGCTGGAAATGGTACAGAAGCTCTTGGAGAAAATGCTAGCGGAAAGGTTTCTGGTGCTGAATTAGCAACAGGTGCGGTTGTGAATGAAAATGGTCACTTTACAACTTATGGCACAGATGGTGCGTGTGCTTTTGGTCTAATCAATAACTCTTTTAAACCATTAACTGTTCAAGCTTGGTACTACGACTTAAAAAGACTTGCTACTGCATACTGGTTGCAAGCTGACTTAAATATGGAAGGTATTTTAGCAGGTGTCCAATATTCTGCACAAGAGATGAAAGCTGATAATAGTTTACACATTTCTAATACAGATGCTGCTTCTGTCTATTCTTTAATGTTAGGTTATGCGATGCAAGATGGTCCTAGTATTAAATTTGGATACTCTGCAGTAGATAAAAAAGGTTATTTGACTGCTGCAAATACTGCAACTCAAAGCCATGCTTCTAAGCTTTATACGGAAGCATGGTGGAACTATGGTAAAGTAACCCAACATGATACCAACTCTTTTAATGTAGTTGTTGAAGGTCAAGCTGGTGGTGTTGATTTAGGTCTTTACTGCACAAATGCCGATCAAACAGCTGCTGCTGGAGATAATGACTTGTCAGAAGTTACTGTTACTGCCGGTAGATCTTTCGGTGCTTTAGATACAACAATAGCATATACTTATGCTAACACTAAAACTAAAACTGTTGGTGATGAAGAAGCATCTAATATACTCCAAGCATACTTATCATTCAACTTCTAATCTAACTTTAGATTAGAGACTTTAACTATCTCCCCTAGCGGGAGTTAGGTCTCCCTTATAATTTTTTTCATGAAATTAGTGCTTAAAAAAATCTCTTACATTCTTTTTATGCTCCTTTTAATATCTATTATATCTTTTTTAGTAATTCACGCAACACCAAACTCTTTCTTTGGAGCAGGTGAATTAAATCCAAATATGACCAAAGAGTCCATAGCAAAGCTCAAAGCTGTTTATGGACTAGATAGATCACTATTGCAGCAATATTTTGATTGGATGAAAAATATAGCGACGCTAAATTTTGGCATCTCTTTTGTCAGTGGAGAGGATGTAAGTTCTGAGATTTTAAAGCGTTTGCCTGTAACACTCTGGATGAATGTCATTACGATTATTGCTGTTTTTATTCTTTCACTTTATCTCGGTATAAGAGCAGCCCTTAATTACGAAAAGAGGAGTGACTATGTTATCCGTCAGCTCTCACTTTTCTCTTTCTCTATGCCCTCTTTTTATCTGGCACTGCTTTTTATTATTTTTCTCTCCATCAAACTATCCCTCTTTCCTATAGCAGGACTACACTCCATAGAGACAAAGGAGGGTTTTGCAAATATTGTTGATATGGCATGGCATTTGATACTGCCAATAGGAGTTATGATATTTACAGGATTGGGAAGTATGATAATCTATATTCGTTCTTTGACTTTAGAGATACTCAAAAGCGATTACTACTACTTTGCGCGCTCACGAAGAGTAAGCAAAAAAGAGTTACTACACTACTATCTTCTGCCAAATCTGATGCCACCTATCATTACACTGCTTGGGCTTTCTCTACCGGGACTTATCGGCGGAAGTGTTATTTTGGAGTCTATCTTTGGAATTGAGGGGATGGGACAGCTGTTTTATCTCTCAGCACTCTCACGCGACTATCCAATCATTATGGGAATTTTGATGATAACAGCACTTCTAACGCTACTAGGCAATATGCTAGCAGATTTGATTTTATTTAAGCTCAATCCATATATACAGAGAGCCTGATATAATATTTCTCTCAACAGATAAGCTTCTGTTGTCAATATGGGCTTTGCCCATATTGACATATATTAATTAAACAGAGCCTCAAGTGCATCTACATTATCTTTTTTCTCTTCAATCTCGCCATCTTCATTTGTTGTAGCATCTGTCTCAATAAGCTCTATCTGCATACCTGTTAGCATTGATGCTAGACGAATGTTGATACCGCTTTTTCCAATCGCTTTACTTTTTTGGTCAGATGGAAGTGTAATGATCGCTTTTTCATTCTCACCTTCTCCATTTTTAACAATCTCTACATGAGAGATAATAGCTGGACTCATAACGCGTGAAACAAAAAGCTCAGGAATGTTTGTGTACTCGATACAGTCGATATTTTCACCGATAAGTTCCGCACTTACAGAGTTGATGCGTACCCCTTTTACGCCAACAGTGGCACCAACTGCATCAACTTGTGGATGTGTTGAGAGCAGTGCTGTTTTTGCTCTCTCACCCGGGATACGAGCTGATTTTTCGATAATAACAGTACCGTCTGCAATTTCAGGTACTTCAAGTTCTAAAAGTGCCTCTAGGAACTTTGGTGATGTGCGTGAGAGCTCAATTGAGATGCCATGCTCTTTGTCCATATTTACACGGCGAACAACTGCTTTGATATGATCACCCACTTCAAAAATTTCACCCTTAATACGGCTTTTCATCGGTAATACTGCACGAATCTCATTGACTTCTATGTAGGTTGCATTTTGCGCATCGACACGCGTCACACGCCCACTCACAAGTGTGCCTACTTTTGATTTGTACTTATTATAGACTTCATCCTCTACAAGTCTTTGGATGTGATACTCGATCTCACGGTGAAGTCCTGATGCCGCAGTTCTTCCATAATCTTCAAGGTCATGATCTATTTGTAGTTGGTCACCTAACTCTACTTGATCATCATACTCTCTAGCATCAGTGATTGAGATATACGCAGGTGCGATCTCCTCATCTTGCAGGCTCTCATCATCATTTTCAACAACTGTAATAGTTTGAACAATTTTTATATTTTTTGACTCTTCATCTATCATGGCTTCAAAAGCAAAGTTTGGGTTGATGACTCTTTTTGCAGTCTGAATAAATGCGGTCTTTAAAGCTTCTAAAACTTTTTCTGACTCAAGCCCTTTTTCATGAGCGATTGCTTCTGCAATGTCTAATATTTTTTCCATAGTTATTTCCTTAAATTTTAAGAAATCTTTTTAACAATGATAACTCTTTGGAGGATTTCTTATTGAAGTAAGGCATTGTACTTAAATTCTACTAAAAACATCTTTAATTAGCTTTTTAGTAGAATTTAAGTATAATGCAGAACTTTTATAATGCAAAGGAAACTACTTAGATGGATTTAAAATTAGCTAGAGCAGATTTAGGTGCAAAACCAAAAAAGATTAATTTGGCAAAGATTGAAGAGAAAGTTGTAAGAGAAGAGAGTGTGATTTTTTACTTCGACAGAGAAAATTCCCACAAAAATTTACTTGCATTGCAAGATCACTTTGAAGGGCAGGGTAGAAGTTTTTACATGAGTGAAGTGAAGTATGGATTGTCAGACAATGACTATATGTACCAAGTTCACATAATGAGCTAAAACGGAATATCTGTGAGTAAAAAACTTTTTATTGAGACACTCGGTTGTGCGATGAATTCGCGTGATAGTGAACATATAATCGCATCTCTAAAAGAGAAAGAGGGTTATGAAACAACAGATGATATGAAGAGTGCCGATCTGATTTTGATTAACACTTGTTCAGTCCGTGAAAAACCTGTTGCAAAGCTTTTCTCAGAACTCGGTGTGTTCAATAAAAAGAAGAAAGAGGGTGCAAAGATAGGTGTATGCGGTTGTACTGCTTCACACCTTGGTTATGAGATTATTAGGCGTGCCCCTTATGTCAGTTTTGTATTGGGTGCTCGTAATGTTTCAAAGATTACGGAAGTACTACATAAAGAGAGGGCTGTTGAAATTGACATCAATTATGATGAGAGTGAATTTGCTTTTGATGATTTTAGAACATCCCCCTATAAAGCCTATATTAATATCTCCATAGGTTGCGACAAACAGTGTGCCTTTTGTATTGTTCCAAAGACGCGGGGTGAAGAGATCTCTATCCCGGACGAATTAATCATACAAGAAGCACAGCGTGCAGTTGATAATGGTGCAAAAGAGATATTTTTACTCGGGCAAAATGTCAATAATTATGGTCGCAGATTCTCTTCGTCAGAGCATGAGAAGGTAAATTTTACAGAGCTCCTTCGCCGTCTTTCAAAGATAGAAAATCTTCGCCGTATCCGCTTTACTTCCCCACATCCTTTTCATATGGATGATGAGTTTATTGAAGAGTTTGCGAACAATCCGAAAATATGCAAGTCGATGCATATGCCACTGCAGAGTGGAAGTACAAAAGTGCTTAAAGCCATGAAGCGTGGCTACTCTAAAGAGTGGTTCTTAAATCGCGTGAAAAAACTTCGCTTGATTTGTCCTGAAGTAAGTATCTCTACTGATATCATTGTTGCTTTTCCCGGTGAGAGTGAAGAGGATTTTTTCGAGACGATTGATGTGATGAGAGAGGTGAAATTTGATCAGATATTTTCCTTTAAATACTCTGCGCGTCCTGAAACGGAAGCAGAGCATTTCCCTGATGTTATAGATCCAAAAGTTGCGTCTGATAGACTTTCATATCTACAGGCATTCTATACGGAGATACTTGATGCAAAGAGCCAAAAACAGCTGGGAAAAGTTTATGAAGTCTATTTTGAAGAGCTCAATGCAGATGGGTATGTCTCAGGAAGAACAGATAATAATCTTGTTGTTAAAGTAAAAGGTTCAGAAGAGTTGCTTGGTAAGTTTAGGGATGTAAAAATCACAAAAATCGGACGAACAATTTATACAGGTGAGATTCTTGTTTAAAAAGTTCAGCCGTTCTTTGGCTCTACTTCTTGCCCCTTTTATCGGTTTTTTGACCATTCGTTTTTTATATTTTACAAACAAAAAATTTTTTTATGTACCAGAATCTATAACAGATGAGCCTGTGATCTTTGCCTGTTGGCATGGAGAGCTTCTTATGCTTCCTTACCTTTACAAACATTATCGCAAGAAACCACATGCAAAGGTGCTTATCTCTCCGCATTTTGACGGAGAGCTTATCTCTCACACTATCAAATACTTTGGGCTTGGAACACTTGCCGGCTCATCAGATAAAAATCCGGTACGCGTGCTTATTCAGGCTATTAAGACCATTAAAGAGGGGTACGATATAGGCATTACTCCCGATGGTCCTAAAGGACCTTGCCATGAAGTAGCCGACGGCATTATTGTAATGGCACAGCAGGCAAAAGCTAAAATTGTTCTTGTTACAATAAAGCCGACAAAATTTTGGCAGTTAAACTCATGGGATAGGTTTACAATTCCAAAACCTTTTGGTATACTTAACTATTATGCAAGCCCCGAGATAGATATTAGCGGTATGGAGCTTGAATCTGCACGCAAATTACTCAAAGAGGAGTTACTTAAGTATGAATGCTAAAATACTCTTTCCTCTTGTCGCTTTTGGTCTTATAGTAGTCATGGCTGTCTATTTTTTGATTAATCCTTCGTATGAAAAATCCCTAGAAGCAAAATACTACTATGAAACAGGAGAGTATCAAAAAGCATACGAACTTGCAAATGAAGCCTTTAGTATAGATATTTACAATCGTATGGCATCAACGATTATGGCACAGTCTCAGATATCTATGAAGTATAAAAAGTATGTAGATCAGGCAAAAGAGTATCTGCGTGAGATAAATACCATAGCATCCAAGCAGAGTATATCAGATGCCGATAGAATAAAAATAAAACTTATGAGTGAGATAATGGTGGGTCTATATGTAAAACTTTCTCCTAGTGTGATTACAGATGAGGCTTTAGTAAAAGAAGCAGCAACTTACTGCAAAAACTTTGAGCAACTTCTTGAAAAAGTCAATAGATAAGAAAAGAGTAGCTTTTTTAGACTATTTACAAAAACAGCGAGGCTATTCTGAGCTTACTGTTAAAAGCTACTCAGAAACCTTAAAAGAAGCATTTAAATATATTGAAATTATTGATGAAAAAAAACATCTACTTTTTAATCTAATGCCGTATCGTATTCATATCGCTTCACTGAATGCAAAAACAATTTCAAAAAAACTCAGTGCTATAAGAAGTTTTGTTAAGTATCTTGGCGATAACGGTATGCAGGTGCTATTGTCTGCCGATGAGAGTATAAAAGTAGCAAAAACTCTGCCAAAACCGGTGTCGCACGAGCATATTATGGAGGCATTAGAGAAAGCACAACCGCAGGAAAAACTTATTGTTTTGATGCTTTATACTTTAGGATTGCGTATCTCTGAACTAGCAACTCTAAAAGTAGAAGATATCAATGATGAGTGGATTCGTATTGTCGGAAAAGGTAATAAAGAGAGAGATATTCCACTTCTTGAGAGTGTAAAGAGATTAATTGATGAATATTTATCAATTTTTACGGTAAAAAAATATCTTTTTGAAAAAAATGGCGAAAGATTAAGCGAAAATAGTCTAAGATATACGATAATTAAACTCTTTGGTCGTGTAGCCTTGAGTGTAACACCGCACCAACTTCGTCACTCCTATGCCTCATCGCTACTAAATAGCGGTGCGCCGATTGCCGATGTTAGTGAGTTGTTAGGTCACTCCTCTATGGCTACAACACAAATATATACAAAATTAGGTAGTGTATTGAAACAGCAAAATTATGACAAAGCACACCCTCTTTGCAAGGATGAAAAGTAGTGTTTGCTAAATTTTTTGAAGCTCTATATCGGAAAGTTTTTATCAATATTATTGTCAAGCGTGCATCAACTGTTGTCTATGTAGAGTTGTATTCTAAAAAAGGGAGTGCCAACAATATTCACGCAGAGTTTGAGACTATACAGCTCGATGGAAAGCTTTTGGAGTTTATTCAAAACTATGTTAGAGAATCACCTTGTTGCTACATTGCTCTTTTAGACTACTCAAACCTACAGGGTGCTTTGCCGACATGCTCAAAAGATCAACTACCATACTATTTTGATCTGAATAATTGTGAGTACAAGTGTTATAATGGAGAGTGGATCTACTATACATCAAAATCAGAACTGCGTGAGATAGAAAAAATCTACAAAGAGACGGGAGTCGATTTTATCTTCTCTCCATTTGTCGTACTTGCCAATTTTTTCAAAGATAACATAAGTGGAAATTTAGCACTCTATGCGCTTGTGCAGGAGAGTTTTATCTCTATAGCTGTTTTTGAAAATTCAAAACTGTTGTATGCTGAACATATAGATATGCAGACAACTAGTGAAATGGATGGTATTCTTTTGACAAATGATGTTGAGGATGATGGTCTTGAGTTGGAAAATATTGATGAATCCAAAGATGCCAAAGAGAGTCTCTTAGATGGTGATGATATTTTAGAAGAGGTTGATAACGGAAGCTTTAATGAAGATTATCAGCGTTTTTCACTTATTCAGACATCTGTTGCTCATTTTTATAAAGATGAGAAGTATGAGAGCGCTTTTTTAGAAAGTATCTATATCGCAGATGCAGTTGGCGTGAGCGGTGACTTGAAAAAGTATCTTGAAGAAGAGATGTTTCTAAATGTTTACATCAAAGAGGCAAAGATAGATGCAGAAGTATGTAAACTTGCAAAAGAGGAGCTTGGTTTATGAAATACAGCTATATAAAACCACGCAAAAAGACCCCTTTTGCCGAAGATATACAGCTTATTATCATATTTTTTTCCATTACCATCATTATATTATTATCAACTTACGCATTTTTATTCTTTAAAGATTACTCTTTTGTCACTGAGAGAGAGACTCTAGTAAAAAACCGCATAGATTTGAAAAAAAATATAGAAGATATGGATAGTAAAATTGCCTATATTAAAAAACAAAAAACACTTTCAGAAAAAGTCTTTACACAAAATATGGTACTCAAAGATTCGATCGCCAATCTTTTTGATCTTATACCTGATCGTATAACACTCTCGCGTGTAGAGCTTTTACAAAACGGTCTGATTTTATATGGTGTAACGCCAAACAAAGATCTATACAACTTTATGTTACAAGCGCCACTGCATTCGATTTTTCAAAAGACATATACAAGTTTTTATCCGACAGATGGCGGTCGGCTATATTTTGTCTCAACAAACTACATCAATAAAGATGAGAGTGAGGAGCTAAACAGTGAAGATTAATATATCGCGTCATCAGATCTATATATTGCTTCTGTCTGCCTCTCTTTTTCTGTTTGTCTTGATTTTCTCTTTTGGACTTTTGATACCGGAAGGTCAGGAGTATCGTCTCAAGCGAACGGCGTTAAAAAAAGAGCTCAAAGAGTATAATCAGTACCAAGTTTTTCATGATGAGAGATTAAAAACACTTAAAGAGCTACGGGGCAAAAATAGAAATATCATTACGGCATTTGATAGAGCTTTTTCACCTGAGCGCTTTAAGAAGCAACATGAGTCACACTTTTCATCGCTGACAATCTCTAAGATTCAAAGAGCAAAAGATGGAGGGGACTTTAGTACTTATGAAGTCAATGCTACTCTGCATATCTCTTCACCGACAAACTTTTATGACTTTTTAGATGCACTAAACAAAGATGATTGGGTAATCGGTGTCAATTTTCCTATTAAATTTATGCGTGATAAAAAGATGATAAAATCATCTTTTATAATGAAGGTTTATAGTAACAATAAAGACAAAAACTCTTCTGCTTGCGTATCTCCTGCCAAATAGCCTCTAAGTTTTGGTTCTATCTTTAAGAGACGCATACTCTCCTTAAATGCTTTTGTCAGATTTTTTGCCTCTTTATAGGGTGCAATACAGATATACTCTGCTACTTGCGTGACAATATATTTTCGTCCCACGATAAGACTCTCTTTGTCTTTTAAGAGTTTTCTCTCTTTGCTTGTTATGATATGCCCGATGGATTTGAGATATTTGTCAATATGATAAATATCTGAACGCTTATCTTGATGTTTGAAGCAGGCGAGCTGATTGATTTTTTTTATTTCGGTCTCTTGTATGAGTTGCCTTTTGTCCTCATCAAGATAGGTGAAACTTTTTTTAATGCCTGAGAGATATTTCTCTAAAAGTGGTTGCGTGTGAGCTTTTCGAAAGTAGTTTCGACTATATTTTTCATCGCTATTGCTTTGATCTTCAAAATAGTGTAGATTGTTCTCTTTTAGATAGACAAGCAGTTCTTTTTTTTCAAGGTGCAGGAGTGGACGAATTAGTCTATAATGCTCACGCAACTCAATCTCTTGCATACCGCTAAGCTCTACACAACCGGCACCTTTACAAAACTGCATCAAAAACCACTCAAATCTATCTCCTAAGTGGTGGGCAGTCAGAATATTGTCATAGTTATGTGAGTTGATAAGCTTTTCAAAAAATGAGTAGCGTATCTTGCGTGCTTCTGCTTCAAAATTACTATCAATTTTAGCAGCAGTTTGAATATGACACTCTATATTATATTTTTTAGCCAACTCTCGGGCATAAGCGATCTCCTCTTTGCTCTGTTTACGCAGACCATAATCAACAATGGCAATATCAAAAGGGATACTGCTCTCTTGCAGGAGAAAAAATAGAACTGTAGAATCAGCTCCAGCAGAGAAGGCTAGAAGGTTTTTTGAAGTCTTTAGGAGTGCTTTAGTCGTTTTTTTTAGCATTATCTACGGTTGCTGTTAAGATATTACCGACAAGTTCTGTGATTTTTGTTTCATACGCTTTTGCAAAATCAAGCTCACTTGTATCATCTGTACGGTCATTGACATAGATCTCCCCATCAATCTCCGGAGCCCAGAGAAGTTTGCGTGCCGAGAGTAAGAACTCATGCTCATCGCTCTCACCATCAATGACAATTTTACATGTTTTTCCAACTTCTGCTTGAAGTGATTTCCGTGTACACTCAGCTGCGATATCACCTAAGATTTGGGTACGCTTTGCTTTTGTCTCATCATCAATCTTCTCTTTCATAGCATAGGCAGAAGTTGTCTCTTCATCAGAATAGGAGAAGAGATTGATTCTGTCAAAACCAAATGAGCTTGCAAAGTTGCACATCTCTTTAAACATTGCATCACTCTCATAGGGGTGTCCAACGATGAAACTTGTACGCACAAAAGAGTTTGGAAGAGAGCGCATGAAGTTGAGCAGTTTAAGCGTTTTTTCTTTGCCAAAACCACGCTTCATAATGCGTAGCATATCGTCATTTATGTGTTGAATCGGCATATCAAAGTAGTTATGAAAAACCTTACTTTTTGCAATATTTTGTAAAAGTTTTATAGTTGTTGTTGAGGGGTAGAGGTAGAGAATTCGTGCGCTTTTTACTCCTTGGATTAACTCAATTCTTTGAATAAGTAAAGAGAGACCGTCTGTTACATTCTGGTCACGCAGGTAAGAGCTTGAATCTTGACTTACAAATGAAAAGTCCCAATACCCTTTTTCTACAAGCCCTTCAACCTCGCGTGCAATGGAATCTAGGTCGCGAGAGTGCAACTTGCCCTTAAAAGAAGGAATGGCACAAAAAGAACATGTCTGATTGCACCCCTCTGAGAGTTTGATATAGGCATGATATATTGAACCCGTCACCACACGCTCTGCACCGTCAATAAGATAGACCTTTTCTGAAAAACGGCTCTTTTTTTCGATCAAAAGTTCATCGATTTTGTCATAATCTCCAACTCCCGTAAAGATATCTACTTCAGGAATCTGCTCCATCAATTCATCTTGATAACGCTCAGATAGGCACCCTGCCATGACAAGAAGAGAATCTTTTTTACGAGTTTTATGCAACGATAGTATAGTGTTTAGAGACTCCTCTTTCGCCGCATCGATAAAACCACAGGTATTGACAATGGTAACATCTGCATCTTCATTATTGTCTGTTAGTTCAAAGTTTTGAAGTTTCCCCATCATCACTTCGGTATCAACAAGATTTTTCGTGCATCCAAGCGAGACGATATGAAGTTTGTTGGCCATTTTTCCTCTTTTTTAATTATTTGTGTAATTATATCGTATAATCTCTTTATGAAAAACTATGATGTACTTATTTTAGGTGCGGGTGCTAGCGGACTTATGTGCGCTGGAAATCTGCCAAAACGGCTCTCTGTCGGCATAATTGACGCCAATACAAAAGTGGCAAGAAAAGTAAAAATATCGGGTGGTGGCAAGTGTAATATCGCAAATACAGATATCGGTGTCCATAATTTTGATGCGCAACAACAGTTTTTAGAGAGACTCTTAAAAAAGTTCTCCCGAGATGATCTGCTTGACTTTTTAGAGAGAGGAGGTGTTGAGCTAGAGCTTAAAAAAGGAAGATACTACTTTTGTAAAAAAAGCTCCGATGCGATCATTAATCTTTTACTGCGTCACGCAAAGCATACAGAGATAAGTTTAAACGAGAAGATTTTAGAGGTAAAAAAGAGCGGAGATAGTTTTGAGGTTCTTACAAATAGAGGTGTTAAAAGAGCGAAAAAAGTAGTAGTTGCAACCGGAGGAGAGAGTTTTAAGAGCATAGGTGCAAGCGATATCGGTCTTAAAATTGCAAAATATTTCAATATTCAT
Organism: Sulfurimonas sp.; assembly: GCA_024513425.1. Classification (GTDB taxonomy): domain Bacteria; phylum Campylobacterota; class Campylobacteria; order Campylobacterales; family Sulfurimonadaceae; genus Sulfurimonas. The sequence continues at coordinate 40,020 of JANEIH010000007.1, forward strand.
ATTCAAAGATTTGAACCGGCTTTAGTAGGTTTAACACTGCAAAAAGAGCAGTTTTGGATGAAAGCACTTAGCGGGCTCTCCTGTTTTGTGGAGATAAAAGTAGCAGATAGAACTCTGCGTGAGGAGATGCTTTTTGCACACAGGGGCATAAGTGGACCGGTGGTTTTATCAACTTCACTTTATTGGAAAAAAGGGGATATTAGTATAAATTTCTTAGCAGATAAAGATATAGTCTCTTTGGTAAAAAAGGGCGGAAAGAGACTTATATCATCTATTGTTCCTCTGCCAAAGAGATTGTCAAAAGCACTCTTAGAGGCCATAGGGTTTAAAGATAAAGAGTGTAGTAGAGTTCAAAGTGAAGAACTTGTAAGGCTCACGCAACTTCATAACTATACTTTTGCACCTGCGGGAAACTTTGGTTTTTCTAAAGCTGAGGTGAGTCGTGGAGGCGTTGTTGTAGATGAGTTAGATAATGAAACACTAGAGGCGAAAAAAGTTAAAGGGATCTATTTTATAGGCGAAGTTGTTGATATAACAGGAGAGCTTGGCGGTTATAACTTTCAATGGGCATTTTGTAGTGCTTATGTCTGTGCAAAAGCTATAAAATTAGGTATAATAAACAAAAATAACTTTATCAAAAACTAAAAAATAATTATCAAACCATTACTCCTTAGAATGTAATGATTGATAAATATATTATACGAGGA
>JANEIH010000061.1 GCA_024513425.1 Sulfurimonas sp.
TGCATCTTTCAGGTGCGGGAATGTAGGTCGTTGCCTAGTTTGGATCAATTTTTTATTTTTTAAACCTCTAATTACTTTACTTTTTATATTTTTCTATTCAATCAATAAATGCAATTTTCACTTTTTGTTTTTTCTTTTTTCTTATTTTTTTGATATTATTTTATAAAAAATAGGATATCTATGCAACAAGTTAACCCAAATATACCTCATAGCTGGAAAGAGGCTTTAGAAGAAGAGTTTTCAAAAGAGTATTTTATACAACTCAAACAATTTTTACTTGATGAAGAGGCGAAGTTTACTATTTATCCAAAAAATAGAAATATCTTCGCATCATATAATTCGATGGAGTTTCATGATGTAAGAGTTGTTATTTTAGGTCAAGATCCTTATCATGGGATAAATCAAGCAAATGGACTCTCTTTTTCAGTTCAGGATGGTGTTGTATATCCGCCTTCACTTAAGAATATATTTCAGGAATTAGTCAATGATATGAGATGCAGTTATCCTAGTAGCGGGAATCTTTCAAAATGGGCGAAGCAAGGAGTATTGCTTTTAAATACTGTTTTAACTGTTCGAGCTAGTGAAGCTCATTCTCATCAAGGTATGGGGTGGGAAAATTTTACAGATGCTACTATTAAAGCAATTAGTGATCAACTAGAGCATGTTGTATTTATTTTATGGGGACGACCTGCACAAATGAAAGAGCGATTAATTGATGACTCTAAACATTTGATTTTAAAGGCTCCACATCCTTCTCCTCTTTCATCTTATAGAGGTTTTTTTGGTTCTAAACCATTTTCTAAGACTAATATATATTTACAAGCTCACGCAAAAGAGCCAATTGATTGGTGTTTAGGTTAGTAAGTAAATTCAGCTACTACTGGTAGGTGGTCAGAATAACCTCGTCCATAGTGGCGTCTTGTTTTTCCCCACTTTATTTGCCAGCGATAGATTGACTCTCCTTTAAATAAGTAAGGTTTATGTAGAGAATGAATGGATGTTTTTTTATAATCAAGACTTTTGCTATCAAGTAGAGCTGTTGTGATTAAGATGCTGTCCATTGCTTCTTTTTTCTCTTTGTAAATATAGGAAATTCTTTTATTTTCATCTTTTTCATCGTACCAGAGATTATAAAACTCACCTTTGTTTATTTTGATTTTATCTGCTGTATTTTGGTAATTTATAGTACCTAATATATGATTGATTCCTGTGATGCCATCGGTATCATTATGTTTTCTTTTGCGTTTAAAACGAATATACTCTTCATAATCTGAGTTAAAGTCACCAAGGGCTATAATATTTTTATCAGCTCCTAGCTCTTCAACTCTTTTTTTGAGTTTTTTTGCAGAGACTATACGCATACTTTCTGGCCCTGCTTTACTTTTCCAATGGTTGACTAAAACATATAAATCTTTGCCGTTGATTTTAAATTTGGCCTCTAAAATATTTCTATATCTATAAGAGCATGTTACGGCTATTTCATGTGTGGCAACAAAAGGAATTTTTGATAGTATGGCTACTTTTACAGTAGTATTTTTTAAGTTTGCTATTTTATAGTATTGATAGTAGAGTCCCGCATTTTTTAGTGTATAGCGTAGGTCTTTAAGTGCTTGAAGGGATTCTATCTCTTGAAGCCCTATGATATCAGCATCGATATCTTGTATGACTTTAGCAATATTTTGTAGTTTGATCTTATAGGTTTTTGCATTCCAGTTTGCTTTTGTGTCTGGAATATACTCTTTGTATTCGTACCCATTTCTTTGTAAGTCAAAAAGATTTTCTACATTATATGTTGCTATTTTCAAAGTTTTTCCAAAAAGTGTTGTTGCCAATAGAAGCAAATAGAGAAAAAATTTCACTATTTTATTCCATTAAGACGAAGGAGTTGTTCCGGTTTTGCTTCTCTTCCCATAAGCTCAATATAGAGATCCTGCATACTTTTAGCGCCTCCCAAATGAAGAATGGTATCACGATATTTTTTTGCTGTTTTTGAATTAAAAATACCTTCATCTACAATTTGATAGAAAGTATCGGCACTTAAAACTTCAGCCCATTTGTAACTGTAGTATCCTGCAGCATAGCCACCTGCAAAGATGTGTGCAAAACCATTTTGAAATTTGTTGTAAGAAGGAGGTTTGATAAGTGCTGTTTTTTCTCTGATGGAGTTTAGAAGAGTTTGCACTTCTTCAGTTTGATAAAGTTTAGAATGAAGTTTAAAATCAAAGATAGAAAACTCTAATTGTCGAAGCATTCCAAGGGCTGAGAGAAAGTTTTTGCTACGCACGAGTTTTTCAATCATATCATCAGGGAGAATTTCTTTGGTTTTGTAGTGTTTTGCAAAGATCTGAAGGACTTTTGGTTCATATGCAAAGTTTTCCAAAAACTGACTTGGGTATTCGACTGCATCCCATTCTACACCATTAACACCACTGACTTCATTTTCTTTTACTTCACTGAGTAGATGATGAATAGTGTGTCCCATCTCATGAAAGAGTGTTACTATATCATCATGACGCAGAAGTGATGGCTGATTGTTACTTGAGGGTGGAAAATTACAGACAACAAACGCAGAAGCGAGTTGCTCCTCTCCTTTTATATCTGTTGTGTGAGATTGCCAGTTGTGCATCCATGCGCCACCACGCTTAGATTCTCTTGCTTCGAGATCAAAATAGACTCTGGCTTTGAGTTTTTTATTCTCATAGACATTATAGGCATAGGCTTTTTCATGCCAAAGTTTTACATCTACCTCTTCAAAAGTAATATTAAAAAGTTTTTCTAAAAAACAAAACATTCCATTGAGGACATTTCTTTGTTCAAAGTAAGGACGATACTCCTCTTCGTCTAGTGCGTATTGTTCTTTTTTAAGGAGTTCACTATAAAAGGCAGTATCGTAACTCTCCAATGGGCGAGATGCTATGGACTGGAGCTTTTGGAGTTCATTTTTAGCTTGCGTGATAGAGTTATCAAGCAGGGTCTCTAAAAATCCGAGTACACTCTTTTCATTTTTTGCCATTTTTGAAGCTAGTGAATACTGCGTATAATTTTCAAAGCCTAAGAGTTTACTCATCTCTTCACGCAGGGCTAAAATCTCATCTATAATTTTAGCATTTTCCGGAGCGCGTGAAGTATAAGCTCGATAGAGCTCTTCTCGTATAGTTCTGTTTTGTCCGTATGTCATGTATGCTATATATGATGGCATCTGGAGGGTTAGTTTATATTTAATTTGACCATCTTTATCGGTAAATTTTGCTGTCTCTTTCTCGCTCTCCGGCAGACCTTCTACATCTTTTTCATTTTCTATAATGTACTCATAGGCATTTGTGGCATCAAGAAGGTTTTGTGAAAAATTATTGGCAAGCTCACCCTTTTTAATGTTAATCTCTTGAAGCCTTTCTTTTGTCTTTTTATCTAAATGAGCACCGCTTAGTTCAAAGTTTTGAATGTTGAGCTCTAGAACTCTTTTTTGTTCATAATTGAGTCTTTTTGCTTCTTTTTTTTGAATCGTTTTAAATGCATTGTAGATGTTGAGATTTTGAGAGAGTTGCGTTGAGTACTTAGTGATAATGGGGAGTGCTTGGGTATAGACTTTTTGTGACAGCTGAGAGTTGCTGACTGCATTTAGGTGTGAAAGCGGAGTGAAAAAGTGTTCAAGCTCCTCTTCTTGTAACTCTAAAGGTTTAACAAAGTTTGCAAAAGTTTTATTCTCTTGCGTGAGAAGTTTTTTAACCTGCGTGAGGTTTGCTTGTGTTTTTGATTTTAGTTCATCCGTGAAAGTTTCTAAATTACATTTGAAAGATAAAAATTTACTCATTATAGCTACAGCCTTTTTTTGGTGTAATTATAACATTTATATAAAGGGATAATGTAATGAAAATTTTACGCAGAGAATTAAGCAGTGGCAAAAGCCTAACTGCTCAATATTAGAGTTTATATGAAATTTATAATTTGTAAACTCTAAGACTCTATTTTGTAGAGAATTTGTAGTCGAGTTGCACCCAAAGTACTTGTTTGTCCTTTTTGTTGCCAACAGTTCCTTTTGAGTAACTAGCATATTTTAAAAGACCGCCTAGCCCTTTTGTACCAGGAATTGCATTTGCATAAAGAACATCAAATTCAGAACCAAGATCATCACCTGTGCCACTTCCTGTATCTAAAGTCATAGCAGTATCTGTCGAGAAGTTATGATAAACTGCTAAAAGTCTTCCAAGCCCTTTTGCTTTGTATCCTAAGCGAACATTTGCATCGATCAAACCACCTGAAGGAGTAGCTAAAAACTGATCTGCCCAACCGTTAAATTTATGGTTTGTACCTAATGTACATGCGAATGCCGTTCCTGTTCCACTTGCATTTGCACCACTTAAAAATTCATAATTAACACCTGCTAAAATACCAGAGATATTTGCACCTAAATCTAGGTTATAATAAGATGCATCTGCTTTTGCATCATTGTCGTGAATTTTCATAGTAGAATCTTTTTGTAAAGCATACTCTGCGCGATAATTTAATTTAACACTATCCATTTTAAGATTACCGGTTAATGCCAAACCATATGTAGTGTGAAGACTAGCAATCATATAGTCATACATAGTAACCTTTAATTCCGGCATTACAGAATACGCAGCATGTAGAAGAACCGAATTTGTATCATAAGTGTTTTCACCGTAAGGACCATGATTGTTTGCAAGACTTTTTACTCCCTGAATGCCATATACCCACGCAGCCAATAGTGAAAGATTCTCAACAGAATTGTTCGCAACAAATACAGAGTCATACGAACGCTCTAATTGTCTCCATCCAACAGTACCTATAAAGCGTTGATTATCAAGATTGACCCCTCCTCTACCAGCATGTAAAATTGAGTCTCCAATTTTATAGTTAATTTCTGCATTTGAAATCATTGCTTTTTCAGGATCTGCAACTACAGCATAGGCACTTTTACCATTTGATGTGCTGTTGTATGTATTTGAGCCCAAATCATTAACTGAGATAACACCAACAGAAGCAGTAAGTCCATCAACATCAAGAAGATTACCTGTTGCTTTTAGCTTTGTTCTGGTAGTGTATGCGGTTGCATTTTTAGTTGCTGCATCTCCATCATCTACAGACTCATATCTAGGACGAATTTGTGCGTCTAGTTTTAAGTCATCTAAGATATTAATACTATCTGCAGCACTTGCACTGCTAAAAGAACCCATAATTGTTGTCAAAGTAACAACTGACATTGTAATTTTTTTCATTATTATTCCTTCTCTTCTTTAAGGCAGAAGAAGCCTATTATAATGTTAAGCTTAAAAAAATAAGCTAGACTACTTTCCAAAGGACCATAACAAAATTATAGCACATTCTTGAAGTATAAATTTGACATATGTCAATTATTTTTGATGTCTATTTTTGATATCATTGTTCTGTTAATTGGCACCTTAACAACAGTTTAAAATTTATTTAACAGGAGAAAATATGTCACTTTCAAGAAGAGAATTTCTTAAAAGTTCAGCAGCAGCATCAGCAGCAGCGGCTATCGGTATGAGCGTACCGGCGGAGCTCAAAGCGAATGCAGGTACGGCTGAAAGTAATTGGAGATGGGATAAAGCGGCTTGTCGTTTCTGTGGTACAGGTTGCGGGATTATGCTCGCAACTACCGGCAATGGAAAAGATAGAAAGATTGTAGCAGTAAAAGGAGATCCAGCAGCTCCGGTAAATCGTGGTCTTAACTGTATTAAAGGTTATTTTAATGCGAAGATTATGTATGGCGCTGACAGACTCACGCAACCACTACTTCGTGTAGATGAAAAAGGTGAATTTAACAAGAAAGGAAAGTTTGCTCCTGTATCTTGGAAAAGAGCTTATGATGAGATGGAGAAACACATCAGAAGTGCACTTAAAGAGAAAGGTCCTGAAGGTGTAGCAGTATTTGCATCTGGTCAATATACTATTATGGAAGGGTATGCTGCTCAGAAAATGATGAAGGGTGGATTTAGAT
>JANEIH010000062.1 GCA_024513425.1 Sulfurimonas sp.
ATTTGCCGATTTAGAGTGTGAACTGCATACCCTTGCTATTGCTATGGAAGCTTTTATACAAATAATGGAAAAAATTGCAAAAATCGATGCAATTGTCAAGAGAAATGAGGATTTGGATGTTGTAATAGCAACATTACGAAGCACTACGGCAAATTTGCTTGGATTTAGGTGCGAAAGTTAAGTAATTTAGACATATTTTATATTATATCATTTATAAATATGAAAGATATAATATAAAATATGCTTTACACCAGATATGTAGTTTTAGTCTATAAGTAACAGATATATTAGTACTATCACATGGCTAAAGATAAAATTATTGGTGAGCATATTCAAAAAAATAGGTTCTACATGTGAGTTTCATATAAAATAGAATATATTAATATTTGCAGAAGTTTAGATTGAGCTGTTTCTATTCCTTAACATTTGCCATCTTGTAAATCCTGTTGCAGATAAAATCAATAAAATAATTGCAGCAAAATCATTGATCCATACCCACCAAGGACTAAAAAAACTCCCATCATGGAAGTTCAATAGTAGTGTGTATAGCGTGATATCATTAAAAGTTGGCAGTTTAAAACCTTTGTGATTCATTGAGGAGAAATAGCTTATTGTGTTGTTTTGCAAAACAATATCCCGAAACATATGTGGAGTATTTTTTAAAACTTTATATTTTCCATTTTCTAACACCCTATTTGGAGCACCCATTCCACTGATATATAAATTATTATGCTTACGAATCATTTTATATGCAAAACCTCTGTTGTCAAAACTCCAATCTTTAAGATTTTTACTTTTGTATATGCCATAACGGTTACCAATTCTGTAAATCTTGCCATCATAATCAACCGACCATATATCACTTTTAAGACTACTATAAATTGGTGGAAGTATTGTATGTTTGATAGTAACTGATCTCATAAATTGAGACAATGCTGAGGCATGATCTAAAAAAATACCTGTAACTGCAAGGATTACAAATGGGAAAATAGCAACGATAACAAATATATTTGCATGCGTTTTTATAAGTTTTCGGACAAATTTTGGATGTTTCTTTCTTTTGATTAAAATCCATATTACATACCCACTCAACGCTAAAAATGTAAGTACAATCGCACCATAATCGTTAATAAGCAATGACACATCATCGTCAAATATCCCTCGACCGTAATGTAGATCCCTTACAAAACGAGATAAACTAATATCTTCTTTTAGCAGCTTTTTATCTATATCTACCTCTCTCTTGTTTAAAATCTTTAATGTATTCCTGTTCAATACTACAAGTTCATGCTTGTCTACAACAGCAACAATTTTATCTTGTGTAACACTTACTGCCGTAATATAGTCCCCAGCTAATGCAATTTGTTTTAATTGTTTATTGTAAATATAAATTCCATTAGATGTAGCTATATACAGTGTTTTTAGATAAGGTGTTATTGCTAAAACTTGAAATGATGCTACTTTTCTAAATTTTATTCCACCGTTTAGAGTTTCAAATAGACCACGATGCCCACCAACAATAATATGTTTTGGATTGTTTTGCTGTTGATAGTAACTAGTAAAAAGTCTATTTTCAGTTTGAAGTATATGTGATGGTACACTACTAAAAGTAGTAGTGTAGAGAAAACTCCATTTGTCATGATCAAGAAAAAAGCCACTGATTGAAAGAACAAGGAGAATAAGTCCAGCGCTAATTCCTGATATTTTATGGAGTTTATAAGCTTTTACCACTTGTATTCGACTCCAGCATAAAAACTTCTTGGATCACCAGGAGTGTAGTCCTCTTTCCCGTATGCATAACGAGCATTTACAGCATATTTTTTATCCGTTATATTTGTCACTTTTCCAAAAATAGAGAGTTTTTTAGAGTATGCATAGTCTGCTTTGAAATTGCCTATGCTATAACCTTTGTATTTATCGACAGTATGAGCATCATCCATCCAATATGAACCAACATATTGCCATTCTGCCATCATTTTTAAGCCTGTTAAATACGTTGGCATATAAAAGAGTCTTGCATTTGCAAGGTTATTTGGAGCACCTGCCAATTCATTATCACCTAACGTTGGATCATTGTCGTAATTATGCTTACTATAAGAATAACTCAAACTACTCTCCCACTCTTTTGTGATTTCGGATTTCAATGATGCTTCTATACCTTTATGGATGCTTGAACCGCTATTTCTATAACCACCAGTATTTCTGTCTCGTATAATTGTATCGCTAATTGTCATATAGTATGCTGCTAGTTCTAAAAATGATTTTTTAGAAAAATATTTTTTAAGACCAATCTCGTAAGTATTCGATTTTTCAGCTTTTAAATCGATGTTTTCATACCCAACTTTAACAGAATAAAGCCTCGTTGCCTGTGGAATTCTAAAACCATTTGCATAACGAGCATAAAGATTCAAATCACTCATTGGCATATAAGAAAGTGCCAGTTTTGGACTCAAATGGTTATATGAGTCTGTTCTATCAGCTGGACGATAGTAAGTATTGGAACTATCAGTCGAGTTTGGTGCTAAATTATTTTTATAGTCATATCTATTATAATCGTATCGTAACCCTGGACTCAATTTAATCTGCTTTGTAATCATATAATCTACATGTACATATGGAGCAATAGCAAAATAGTTTACATTATAGTCATACAAGGCACCGGCAGTATATGTTTTTGCACCCCATCCCGTCGTAGTTATATCAAAGTCTTGATTGTATTTTAGTGATGATTTTGTATATTCTGTATCAAAACCAAATACTATCTTACCCCATTTTTGATCATATGTATTTCTTTGCAGCAATCCAAGTGTATAAAGTTCATTATCGTTGCTTGGAAGATTTTTTTCCCATGTTGCAACATATCTATTTCGATTGTATCGTATGTATGGAGTTAAAGTTATCTCTAAATCATCATATGAATAATTATTAAACTCTGCACTTATCCTCGCATAATCAAATTTTCTCGTTACATCAGTTTTTTCCAATGCGGTAAAATAGTTTGGGTCATCACTTGCTGCGGTTGAGCCATTTTCAATATTCGCATAATCATTAAAACTATCCGCCTGTTGGGCTTCCGTTTTAGAGAAATTAAATAGAATTTTCACATCATTATCATCGTTTATTGTATGATCATAGCGAATATTTGCCTCTGCTCTATCTGCTTTTGTGTGGTCTCGCCATCCATCACTATGCATGTAGGTAGCGTTTGCGCGATAAGCATTGTTCTCATCAATGGTGTCACTCATCTCAACACCAGCAGTGCCATACCCATAGCTACCACCCATACCTTTTACAGAGATCTCCTCTGTTTTTGATGGTGCTTTTGCAGATTCAACATTGACAACCGCTGCGACAGCATCGGAACCATAGAGTGCTGTTCCTGCACCTTTTAAAACTTCAACCGAAGATGCGGATTGAAATGTCGTATAGGCTAAACCGTTGTGATTAAAAAATCCACTTGATTGTACTGGAATGCCATCTTGCATGAATAAATAATAAGGACCTGTCCCCATAGGCATACGAATCGATGTCATGTGTCCTATAACTGAGCCTGTTTGCTCTATTCTTACCCCGCTTAATGAATTAAGCAAATCTTTTTGAAATATAACCTGATCGAGCTTGATCTCTTTTTCATCTTTTGTTGCAACGCTTAACGGTTGCTCTATGTTACTTTCATTGACACCGGTAGCTGTAACACTTACTGGTGTTAGTTCGACGACATTATTTGCCAATAAAGCTGACGCAACAAGAGAGATAGCCAATACCTTTTTTTTCATGTAACCTCCTCCTATAATACATTTACACTTTCCATCACCCAAAAAGGATGGGAAATGTAAAAAAATTGTGTTAGCATAAAGACGGTTGATGTAACTGCTTTATGCAATTCACAGTCAATGGCACTGGATAAGACGATCAGCTTCTCCTTGTCAGTAGATGACCCAAGTTAGCCTATTGTGTTTAGTGCTAAACCAACTCACCTATGAAACGCTATTTGGAAATCTTGTTTGTTTGAAGATTTACCAATCCATAGAGTTAGGAGGCTGTGAGACACAACTAAACACGATTAAGGAGTTTTGTATGTATTATGTTGGAATCGATATAGCTAAAAGAAGTCATGTTACATGTGTTATGCGTGAAGACAACTCTTTAGAGATCAAACCTTTTGAGTTTGCTTCCACAAAGAGTGGATTTGAAAAACTGCGTGCTCAACTCTCTTCACTTGCCTGTGATGTGAGCGAAGTGCTAATCGGTATGGAAGCAACTGGACTTCTATTTGACAATCTCTATCGCTTTTTGCGATCTTTACACTATCGTGTGGTATTATTAAACCCATATCAAAGTGCAAAGTTTAGAGAGATGGATATAATGAAACGAGTTAAAAATGACAATATCGATGCGCAGATGATAGCTGCACTTATCAAGAGTGGGCGTTTTAGCGAAGGGTACGTTAATGATGACCAATTACAATCTCTGCGAACACTCTACCGACATAGAGCTAGTCTTGATGATCAGCTCAAAGCAATCAAGAGACAGACACAAACGGTACTGAATGTTGTTTTTCCTGAACTTGAGCAAGTTGACCCTTTCAACATTACAGGTTTAGCACTGCTTGAGAAGTATCCAACTGCAAAGCATTACGAATATGCAAGTGTGGAGAGAATCCTTAAAACCTTTCGGGGGATCAAGGGAAACAACTTCAACGAGGCAAAAGCCAAAAAGCTTCTTAGCTTAGCCAGAGAGAGTATCTACTCCGGTGCAGGCAAGGAAGGGTATGAAGCGACTATCTAATCCAACATAACCCTTATGCGTTTACTCAAAGAGCGGATGCAATCAGTTGAGGATGCGATGCTTACTCTCTTTGAAGCTAAAGATGTAACCAAAGAGGAGCAAGAGGAGATGGCAGAGCTTATTGATAATCTGCGCAGTATTCCCGGAGTATCTGATAAAACCATCCTTGCACTGCTTGCGGAGTGTGGCAATATTGACCGTTTCCATAATGCCAAAGCACTTGTCAGTTATCTCGGTCTCTATCCTACACTGGAACAGTCAGGCGATAGTCAAAAAAATGGTCGTCTCGCCAAGCGTGGTGCCAGACTAGCTAAAAAGGCCATCTATCTTGCAGCAATTGCAGCTATAAGGCACAATAAAGAGCTAAGACAAGTCTATATGAACTATCGAAGCAAGGGCAGAGCTAAAAAAGAGTGTATTATCATTACGGCAAGAAAACTGCTTGCCATTATCTATGCGATCTATACCCGTAATGTACCTTATGACCCACAAAGGGTATTTGTAGCTCAACCGAATATATAAAACTTTATATACTTCTTGATCGTTTCTGATGCCATTGACAATGAATTGTTAAAGAGCACAACATCTACCAAACATCGACTCTAACACATGCCGATACCTTTGTAATGTCATTGATGAAACAGTCTCTGTTTCATCTTCAAAACACTCCATAAACGGAGTGCTTCAAAGATCAAACACACTGCTCGTGTTTTTTCTTTATTTTTTTAGTCGTTTAAGTTATTTCTTATAAAAC
>JANEIH010000008.1 GCA_024513425.1 Sulfurimonas sp.
ATGGCAACAACTTATTATATAAAAGTCAATATTGAATCGACAGGAACTAAATATACAGCTGGAGGAATTCCATTTTCATTGGCAGGTCATAGGTTCTATATCCATAAAGGTACCGATTGGGACATGAAACTTAAAAAAACCTAAAATTATTCGTTTTTCAAAAAAACAGCTCGTATATCTCCGCTACAAGCCACGAAATTATTTTTCAAGACCCATACTACGCTTTATCGGTGGATTCCAGCTAGTGGCAATTAAGCTATTTTAAAGTTTCATGTCCCAATTGGTCCATTTATGGATAGCTAACCTATTTGTTTATCCCTGACCTTTGTAGCGAAGATATATGCGCTGTTTTTTCTAAAATATCTATATTTAAGTTTAAAATAAGGGATGAATGTTATAGGTTCAGCTTTTCGCTTTTTATTTCCCTATTTTACGATATTTCCCCTTATGTTCTTATTTCTCTATTTTCTATATCTGGGTTACTATTTGATATTTAAAAAATATCTTAAACTTGCATCACTCCACTCTTTTGAGAGTTGAAGATATTTATCTATTGAGTCATACACCTTTGCAAAGTCACTGTTTTGACTACTGAGCTCCGCAATGACCTCTTTGAGTGCTTTTTTTCCCGCCTCTGTAACATCATCGGGAAATCTAGAGAGTTTTACATCAAGAGATTTAAGTTTTTGCAGTGCCTGAATATTTTGTGCATGAAACTCATAGCTCATATTGGAGTTCATCTCGTTTGCACACACTTCAATCATTGCTTTGTGTTCATCTGAGAGTTTTTCCCAAGAGTGCTTGTTAAATGTAAGTTCCAATACAGAACCCGGTTCGTGCCATCCTGAATAGTAATAAGGGGCTACCTTGTAAAATCCCATTTTAATATCAAGTGCGGGGCCAACCCACTCAGTTGCATCAATAACTCCACGCTCCAATGAAGTATAGATCTCTCCCGCAGGTAGAAGAATAGGATTTACACCCATTTTAGCAAAGACTTCACCGCCAAGACCGGGAATACGCATTTTTAACCCATGCATATCTGCTAAAGAGTTGATAGGTTTTCGAAACCATCCACCCATTTGAATGTTTGTATTACCTCCAAGAAAAGGGTAGAGGTTGTACTTTGCATACTGCTCACGCCATAGTTTAAGTCCACCACCATAAATCATCCATGAGTTAACCTCTTGGGCAGTAAAGCCAAAAGGAGTGCCACTATAAAGTGAAAAGGCAGAGTTTTTTCCTTTCCAGTAATATGGACCTGAGTGAAAAGCATCTATTTGTCCAGAACTTGCCGCATCAAAAACAGCAAGAGCAGGGAGGAGAACATTTTTAGGATAGAGTTTTATTTCAAGCATGGCACCACTTATATCTTTTACGCGTTTTGCAAACTTTTCAACACCACTACCCATTATCGGAAAGTGAGCAGGCCAGCTTGTAGCGAGTTTTATAACGGTTTTTTTATTTCTGTTTACATTGACACGCTTTGTTTCTGTCGTGTATTTTGGATGCTTTGAATAATCAATCGCTTGACGATTATTTTCATTACACCCGCCAAGAGCGAGTGCTGCTGAGGCTGTTGTTGCCGTTGTTAAAAAATTTCTACGATTCATATGAGACCTTTTTAATAAAAATCAAACAAAGATATCTCTGTCTGTTTTGCAAGTGGTTTTATAAGTATGGATTTATTTGCACCTACGATAAGTGCAAAATGAAAACTATGTTCTCTCAGAAGATTTTTAATCTCATTTTCACTTTTATATATAATAATATTTGAATTTTCTCGTAGCTCTTGATTGAGTAATTCTATCGCAGTAAAAGGGATGAGATAGAGAATATTTGCCCAAGTAGCCTGTTTTTGTAAAAATTTGATCTCTTTTTCTATAAGTGTAGTATTTTTTTCAAATATAAGTACCTTATCGCTTGTTCCAAACTCTTTAATCTCAAAGTTTTTATTTGTAAAGACTGCTTCAAAATGGTCAATTGGAGTAAATTTTCTCAGTCTAAAGTTTATCTTAAGCACTTTAAAAAAATGAAGAAGTTGCTCTAAATAGGGCATAAAAAAAGGAGAGATAAGCTGTCTTTCATAAAACATATCATCATAGATAAAAGAGGTCTCAAAAAGAGTCTGTTCAATGATATTGATAGATTCATTTGGGTTTATAGGTAGTTTTTTTACATTGGTAAAGAGCTCTTTTGGGGTAAGGGTAGGGCTAAAGAGAATACTTGCTCCATTTTCAAGAGAGCTAAATATCTTGTAGAGTGTTTGAATATTACCATAAAGAGCGATGAAATTTGGTTCAGTAACAACCTGTAAGGCTAGTTTTAAAATAATCTCATTACACTCATAAATCTCTATCTCTTTGTCTATCAGGATAAATCGCAAAATTCTCTCTAACGCCTTTTGAAGATCTTTTACCTTTATCCACGCAATTTCACTGTCACTTATCTGTGTCGGTTTGTCAAAAATAATACCATAGGCACCGTTTAACAGAGCATCTTCTATCATTGTTTTATCAAAAGCTACAAAAAGATCCCCCCTTTTTACAGATTTTGCATCAAAAACAATATTTTCAAAACTGTTTACAAAAGGGGAGTTTATGAGTTCCCCATGTGTAAGTGCTAAAATATTTTCAAGTCTCATCCAATAGGTGTACCTGCTTTTTTAGGTTTTTGTGGTCTAATTAAACACAAACCATCTTCATCCTTAGCAGCAAGAAGCATTCCTTCGCTCATCATTCCCATCAATTTTGCAGGTTTAAGATTTGCTACAACACAAACCTGAGTATTTATAAGATCTTTAGTAGAGTAAAACTCTTTAATGCCTGCAACGATTTGACGAGATCTCTCTTCGCCTAAATCAACTTGCAGTTTGAGAAGTTTTTTACTTTTTGGCACCTCTTCAGCTTCGAGAACTGTTCCTATTTTCAAAGAAGTTTCAAAAAATTGACCAATTTCAATCAGATTGTCTGTATCTTCTTCTTTTTTCTCCTCTTTTGGAGGGTTTGTTTCTCCCTTTAAGGCTTCTGCCATTAAAGGTTCTTCAATGCGTGGAAAGAGTGGAGGAACTTTTTTAATATTAAATAATTTGAGAAGTTTTTTATCAACAACAAGCTCTTGATAACTCTCTTGATTTATCTCAAAAGAGAGAGCGTTGGCAATTATTTTAGTAGTCTCTGGCATAACAGGATGCAACATCACAGCAGCGCGTGCTAAAATATTTGCAACAAGCCCAACAGTTGCAAGCGCTTCATCTTCTTGGTTGTTTTTCATTTTTACCCAAGGCTCATATTCTTGAATAACACCATTACCAATTGCAAAAAGCTTCCAGAGCTCCTCTAGATACCTATGCGTTTGCAGATTTTCCATAAAGATATCAAGAGAATCAAGCACTTTATTCATCTTTATAAGCTCTTTTGTATGATACTTCTCTACATCTTTAGAGTCAATCATAAAGTCACTATATTTTCCACTCATACCGATGATACGATTAAGTAGATTACCGAGATCATTAGAGAGTTCAGAGTTTATTCTATCTATGAGTGCACGCTGAGAAAAATCACCATCTTGTCCAAAAGGAACCTCGCGTAACATAAAATAGCGTAGATTTTCAACACCGTAAGCATCTGCAACCTCTTTAGGTGAAACAACATTTCCTTTTGATTTTGACATCTTTTCGCCATCGCGTGTCCACCAGCCATGTGCACCAATATGTTTTGGAAGCGGTAGATCAAGACTCATTAAAAATGCAGGCCAGTAGATCGCATGAAAACGCAAGATATCTTTTCCTACAAAATGTACACCCGCAGGCCAATAGTCCATTTGTGCTTCATCTGTACCATATCCAAGTGCCGTAACATAGTTCAAAAGGGCATCAAGCCAAACATACATTACATGCTTGTCGTCACCAATACTTTTTGGTATTTTTACACCCCAACTAAAAGATGTGCGAGTAATAGAGAGATCTCTTAAGCCACTTTTTACAAAGTTCACTGCTTCACTAGCGCGTGATTTTGGCATAATGAACTCTGGATTGGTCTCATAATGCTTTAGGAGTCTATCTTCATATTTTGAAAGTTTAAAAAAGTAACTCTCCTCTTTTACGACACTTGTCGCACGACCGCAATCAGGACAAAACTCTCCATCTACTAGTTGTGTTTCAGGAAAGAAAGTCTCACAGCTCACGCAGTAGTGACCTTCGTAAAAATCTTTATAGATGTCACCTTTTGCAACCATTACCTCAAAAGCTTTTTGCACACCTTTCATATGTGTTTCATCTGTTGTACGGATAAATTTGTTATAACTGACTCCAAATTCATTCCAAAGATTTTTAAATTTTGCACTTATCTCATCCGCAAATTTTTGCGTCTGTTTACCTGCTTTTACAGCTGACTCTTCAATCTTTTGACCATGTTCGTCGGTCCCTGTCAAGAAGAAAGTATCTTCGCCTTTTAATCGCTCATATCGTGCCATCGTATCTGCGATGAAAGTAGTGTAAGCATGACCAATGTGAGCCTCGCCATTTACATAATAGATAGGTGTAGTAATATATTTACTCAATTTTATTGTCCTATAAAGTATTTATGGTTGTTATTTTATCCAAATAGACTTAGATTTTTCAACTAATATCAAAAGATAGATAATTTTTCAAGTTTTATTGCTAATTTTTTAGAGAGAACCTATGAGAATAACTCCATCAAAAACTACCCAAGAGAGGTTCAAAAGAACCTCTCTTTTATGCTGTTTGGTTTAACTCTTTTTTTACAATCTTAACGGCTGCGACCATATTTTGTAAAGATGGTTTTACCTCCTCCCATTTACGAGTCTTGAGACCACAGTCAGGATTTATCCAGAGTTGCTCTTTTGGTAGAATTTCCAGAAGTGAGTGAATATGTGTCACTATCTCTTCAACTGATGGGATGCGTGGCGAATGGATATCATAGACGCCGTGACCAACCTCTTGTTTATAGCCGACTTTTGCAAAGATATTGAGTAGCTCATTGCCACTTCTTGCTGTCTCAATTGAGATAACATCAGCATCCATCGCTTCAATAGTTGCAATGATATCATTAAACTCACTATAACACATATGTGTATGGATCTGCGTCTCTTTTCTTGCAGAGCTTACGGAGAGTTTAAAATCTCTCACTGCCCAATCTTCGTATGCTTGAACTTTTGAGTCTCTCAGTGGATACCCCTCTTTAAAGGCAGCTTCATCGACTTGAATGATTTTAATACCTGCATTTTGCAGATCATCAACTTCATCACAAATTCCAAGTGCAATCTGTTTGCTTACTTCGCTTCTTGGCATATCATCACGCACAAAAGACCAGTTTAGGATTGTAACCGGCCCTGTTAACATTCCTTTCATAATTTTTTCTGTTTTACTTTGTGCATATGTGATCCAGTCAACAGTCATCGCCTTTGGACGGCTGATATCACCATAGATAAATGGAGGTTTTACACAGCGACTTCCGTAACTCTGCACCCAACCATTTTGACTAAATCCATAACCTTGAAGTTGCTCTCCGAAGTACTCTACCATATCATTTCTCTCAGGCTCACCGTGAACTAAAATCTCTAGTCCACACTCTTCTTGAAATGCTACACATTCATCAATGTAGTTTTTCATCTCTTGCGTGTAAGCATCTTGCGTGAGATTACCACTTTTAAATTCACGCCTTGCGTGTCTTACTTCCGGTGTTTGTGGAAATGAACCGATAGTTGTTGTTGCAAGCTCTTTGTAGCCTAAAAGCTCTTTTTGAATTTTTATACGCTCTGTATAAGTATCGTCTCTCTCTAATTTTGTAACGGCAGCAACTCGTTGTTGTACCTTTTTATCATGAATGCGTTTTGAAGTTCTGCGTGAGATATTTGCCTCTTTGTTTAAGATAAGTGCTTTTTTCTCACTCTCACGCAGAGAAGATTCTCCGTCAAAAAATATTTTACAGAGCAGGGAGATCTCATCGAGTTTCTCAACAGCATAGCTTAACCAGTTTTTTACCTCTTTGTCCATTTTCTCTTCATATTTAAGAGTAAAAGGAACATGTAGAAGCGAAGAGGATGAACCTATGAGAATATTTTCTCTTTTAATGACATTTGCGATTTTTTCCAGTTTGGCAAGCGTTGCTTCTATATCTGTTTTCCAGATGTTTCTTCCATCTACAACACCCGCAATGAGTGTTTTTCCGGAATCTGCAATAATACCGAGAGAATCATAATTCTCCTCACCATATAAAAAATCAAGCCCAAGAGCCCAAACAGGAGTGTTTACAAGGATTTTTGTAGCTTCACTTGAGTGTTCAAAATAGCTCACGACTGAGAGTTTAATATTATTTGATATGAGTGCAAGCTTATCATATGTCGGCTTGATTAAAGAGAGTATTTTTGTATCTAAATCTTTTACAAAGATCGGCTCATCCATCTGTACAACTACTTCATCATCAAGCTCTGCTATCTTTGTTAAAAGCTCCTCATAAAGTGGTAAAAGTTTCGCAAAAAACTCATAAACATCACCGCCGTCAGCTCTTTTTGAAAGTCCTAGATAAGTAAGTGGACCTATGATATTAATCTTTGTCTTAAATCCTGCTGCTTTTGCCTCTTTGTATTCGTTGATAATTTTATCTGCATTGAGTTTGAATTGTCTCTCTTTTGAGAGTTCTGGCACGATATAGTGGTAGTTTGTATTGAACCATTTTGTCATTTCACACGCAGTTGCCTCTTTGTTTCCACGAGCCATTGCAAAGTAAAGCTCTTCATCTTTGAGATCTTTGAAACGCTCTGGAATTACACCAAAAAGTACAGAAGTATCAAGCATATTATCATAAAGTGAAAAATCATTTGAGCTGATATGTTCAATACCTGCTTCTCTCTGGTATGCCCAGTGTCTCTTTTTTAGCTCACTTGCGACTTTTGTAACTTCACCAAAGTCACTTTTACCGCTCCAGTAGCTCTCAAGTGCAAACTTAAGCTCTCTTTGTTCTCCAATTCTTGGAAATCCTACTATATAACTATTTTTTGACATTACAATATCCTTTGTTTATTTTTTTAAGATTGTTTGATTATTAAAGAGATATTGTTAGAGGAGGGTGAACACCACTGCGACGAAATGCAAAACATACCGTATAGTATGGGCATCTTGGAATATAGTGGTTGAGTAAAATCATAAGTTTTGATTTTATCGTAAAGAAGAGATGGCAATGGCATGGTTTTGCATTGTTAAGCAGTGCTTGTTTTGTGGCTATAAAGAGTTCACTAAGTGCCATTACTCTCTCCTTGTAGTAAATTTTTGAAATTATATCACAACTTATTTTATACTTTTTAAAAATTGTGTCATAAATCGCACACCTGCACCTGTTGCACCGTAAACATTGACATCCCAAGGAGTCTCTGTGTATGCACTTCCTGCGATATCAAAGTGAAGCCATCTACTCTTGTTCTCTTCTTTGATAAAATTATCCAAGAAGAGTCCCGCGGTAATGGCACCGCCATAAGGCTTATTGGAGATATTACAAATATCTGCAATATCACTTTTAAGCTGTTTTTTAAGGTGCTTGTTAAATGGTAGGCTTGCTGTAAGCTCTCCTGCTTTTGTTGCAGCTTTACCGAGATCATGTTTGAGTCTATTGGAGTGTCCCATAACGCCTGTGGTGTATTGTCCGAGTGCTACCATGCAAGCACCTGTAAGTGTTGCAAAGTCAAAAAGGTAATCTGGTTTTGTTCTCTCCTGTGCATAGTCAAGCACATCTGCTAAAACAAGGCGTCCTTCGGCATCGGTATTGCGTACTTCAATCGTATCGCCTTTGCGTGAGACAAGTACATCATCTGGCTTATAGGCATCACCGCCTATCATATTTTCAACCGCACCGATAAATGCATGCACTTCGATATCAAGTTTTAACTCACTTACAGCCTTAATAATGCCAAGAACAGCACATGCACCTGCTTTATCCATTTTCATAGTGACCATACTTATTGCAGGTTTTAAGCTTAAACCACCACTGTCATAAGTGAGACCTTTGCCGACTAGAGAGATGGTTTTTTTTGCATTTTTTGGTCTATATGTAAGATGGATGAGTTTTGACTCATAACGAGAAGCACGACCAACTGCAAGCATTGCACTGCATCTCTCTTTCTTGAGCTCACTTTTGCCTAAAATACTACACAAGAGACCATTCTCCTGTGCAAGTTTTTTAGCAACTTTTGCCATGACTTCCGGGTGCATATCATCAGGTGCAGTGTTTACAAGATTGCGTGTAAAAGATGTAGCCTCAGTAATAATAAGTGCTTCTTCAAAGAGTGCTGTAAGCTCTTTAATATTCTCACATGTAAGATAGAGGTTTTTAATCTTTATCTTTTTTGCCTTTGATTTGTAGTTATTAAACTCATATCCACCTAAAACAAATCCCTCAATGATTGCCGAAATAGTGTTTTTATCTACATTAACTGAAATTGATTTGTAGTCATAATTTTTTATTGCTTTTGCGGTTGTAGCTGCTGCAGTGCGTAGGTTTTCAGCATCATAGTTCTCTAAACCACAAAAAAGAAGTGATTTACCATGCATGGCACAAAGAGAATCTTGTTTTGCTTGAAATCCTGCTTTTTTTAGTGTTTTTTTGAATTTTGCCTTCTTAAGCCCCTCTGCTGTAATCAGCTTTAGAGTAAGATTGTTTTTTATATTAAATACTTTTTTGTCAATAAGTTGTATATTCATTTTTTTGTCCTATTTGGTAACTTAGTTTTTACGACCTTTTTTTAAGATTAAAATTCAGAGTAAGGCATATTTATAATATTTTACCCAAATTTTGTTAAATTTCTATAAATTTTCCATAGCTATTTTTATAGCTCCTTAATATGCAGGCATACTTATAGCAAACTACAACTCTTTCATTTTAGAACTCAAAGCCGCCTGTATCGCCTTTTGACATACTGTTATAAACAGCTTTGACATATTCGTCTCGAAGCTCGCAATCTATATAGAGTTTGCAAGAAGAGCAGCTTTTATGCTCTCTATTTTGTTGACACTCTTGAACTTTTTTTATCATCTCATCAAGATATAATTCAAATCTATCTTTTGGTCTATTGGACATTTTTTGCATAAACCTCTTTGACATGTGTTACTTCACTTTTTGAACCAAAAAAGCATGGAGAGGTATCATGAATATGTGTACAACATAAGTCCAACACTCTCTTTTTGCCATCTACCGCTTCACCGCCTGCCTTCTCATAAACAAAAGCAAAAGGAAATACTTCAAAAAGACGGCGTAGCTTACCTTTAGGTTTGTCGCTTGTAGCAGGATAAGAAAAAAGACCACCGCCTTTGAGAAGAATTTGATGCAAATCAGGTACCATACCACCAGAATAGCGCAACCTGTAACCTTCTGCAAAAAAATCATCTATCATGGCTTTGTGATATTTTGGCCAATTTTGCTGTGTTCCGCCTGGAGCCATAAGTTTGCCCTTTTCATCTAGATGAATCTCTTTAACAAACTCAAACTCTTCAACTTGAAGCAGATAAAGTTTTACTTTATTTTGTGCAAAAACCATCTCGACACGCGGACCATAGACAACATAACAAGCTGCAACCATTCTATTAGATGAGAATCCGCCCTCATAGATTCCAAAGATAGAGCCTACACTAAGATTTACATCAACTAAAGAGGAGCCGTCAAGCGGATCATAAGCAATAAAGTATTTTCCATCACTGTGTAGAAGCTCTTCATGCTCTTTTTCTTCACTTGCTATCGTATGGACAGATGTAACACGCGAGAACTCCTCTTCAATAATTCTGTCGCATTGAATATCAAGCTCAAGTTGTGTCTCTCCTGAAGAGTTTTCTTGCTGTGAATAGCCTATCTCTTTTGTATTAATGGCAATTTTAATTCTTTTTGCACTTTTTTGTATTGCGTTAAATATATCTCTCAAGTTTCATCCTTTTCATACTTCTTTAGCGTTGTTTTGAATCCACGCAATAATTTCATCGACATCATTTAGATCCAAAATATCAACATCTGTCGGTAAATTATATTTTGAAACATCAATACTATCATCTATTGCTAAAGCATTCATATATGGGAAATAATCCTTATCCATAGAGTCTCTAAAAATACTGATGCGTGGAAGAGGGAGGTTTTTTAGTCCCTCAACAAGTAAAATATCAAACTTATTAAAGAGTCTTACCATATCTTCAAGTTCAGAGTGCCGGTTGGAAAAGTATGTCGTATGGCTTGGGGAGGTAACGATTACCTCTGCACCGGTATCGCTGAATTTATAACTATCTTTTCCCTCGACATCAAAACGGGCTTTATCTTTTGGATCGTGTTTTATAATCGCAACTTCCAACCCATACTCATGAATGAGCTTGCGTGCTACTTTTAATATCAAAGTAGTTTTACCGCTGTTGGATGGTCCGGTAAGTGCAACTGCTAATCTTTTTCTCAATGTTCAACTTTGCTTAAATTTTAAGTTATTATACAAAAGAAGAGTTTAATAAGATATAATTTCATCTAAAATTTAAGGTATATTATGAGAACTTTTTTAGTAACTGTACTATTTCTTCTACTATTTATCGGATGTACTCAAAAAAATGCATTTGAAAAATTCCACTTCTCTTCAGTAGAAGAGCTGAGTGAAGAGAGTATTCAAACGCTTAAAATTAAAAAGGGCGCAAAAGCAGAGGGTCTCATCAACGCTATCTACCTTAATAAAGTACTGCCTGAGATATATAATCAAAATGAGTATTTTTATATTTATTATTACATAAAAGATAAAAACGATACCGTTACATTTACGCTTAATGGCAAACCATCTCTGCTACAGGAAGTACTTGAGCCAAAGAATAAATTCTCTTATCTAACATCATTTACTGCACCATGGA
The DNA here is from genome assembly GCA_024513425.1 of Sulfurimonas sp. Classification (GTDB taxonomy): domain Bacteria; phylum Campylobacterota; class Campylobacteria; order Campylobacterales; family Sulfurimonadaceae; genus Sulfurimonas. The sequence goes on from JANEIH010000008.1 coordinate 10,877, forward strand.
GCAAGTATCGTCTGTTTAAATTTCAAAAAGAGGGAAATGTGTTAAACCTGAAAGTAGAAACCTCCAAGGAGGCAAATGCTACTTTACGGTTTGTTAAAGATAAATAGTCTAGAGACTTCTTAAAATAGAAGAGAGAATAACAATAAGCACCTGTAGTGCTATAATTATAATAAGTGGTGCAAAATCAAGCCCATTTAAATTTGTAGAGATAAACCTTCTAAGAAATGCATAGGCAGGATTAGTCACTCTATATAAAAACTGGACAATAGGATTGAAAGGATCTGGATTTACAAAGCTCAGTAGCGCAGTAATAATTATAACCCAAATATATACATTAATTAGCGAGATCACAATCCCACCAATTCCTTGAATAATATCTACTATCATTTTACGATCTTCCTTATATAATTTTTAAGATAATTATAGATATCTGCGATATCTGGACCATCTTCTGCATTGGTGAGCAATATACGAAGTGGTGTAACGAAATTTTTATCGACAAGTCCGGTCTTTTTTGTGATGTATGCTTTAAAATCATCATATTCCTTAAAATAAGGTGCTTGTATAATTGCTTCTTTCATAGTCGCAACCTGCTTGCTAAAAGTTTTTGGTATATCTTTTGGTGCAAATATAGATGCAATTTTCTCTTTGAGCTCACATGTCGTTCCTGCTTCTTTTAAGTAGATACGAGCAAGCTCACCAATATCTGCATCAGCAAAACCGACATAGCGTGAAAGTTCTGTGGCATCCATGATCTTCATATGCTCTTTATTTATATGCTTTAACATATCTATATCAAAGCGGGTAGGGGAGTTTGAAATAGTATTAAGCGTGAACCACTTTTTAGCTTCTTTAAGTGTAAATATCTCACGCAGAGGAGTATTGCCTATTGATATTAAATAATTTAAAATAGCTTCGGGTAGATATCCTTGCTCCAATAGCCCTTTTACACTAATTGTATCTTCATCTATTATGGCAGGTATGTATGCGTACTCTATCTTTTTCTCATAGCCAAGCCGATTTCTAATATGTATCTGTTTTAGAGTATTGTCTCTATGATCCTCACTGCAAACAATCATAGAGATATCACTAAGCATATCATCCACCGCACAGGCAAAGTTGTATGTAGGTGTTTTATCTTGATTCATAATGACAAAGCTCTCTATTACATCTGGATCAAAACTTATATCACCTTTTATCTTGTCATAAATAACAATAGACTCATTTGGACGGGTAATTCTTACGGTAAAAGGGGCGGTGTTGTCTATTACAAGTTCAGCAGGAAGATTGCGACAAGCATCATCATATCTATATGCCTGTTTCATTCTCTTTGCCTCTTGAAATTTTTTCTCAAGCCACTCATTAGAACAGAAACATGAGAAAGCTTTTTTTTCATGAAGAAGCTGCAAAGCCATGGCAGAGTGAAAACGAAAATTTTTGCTTTGGTATATTACCTGTGAATACTCAATGCCAAAAAGCCCAAAAAGCTCCAAGATTTCTTGATCTCTTCCTTTGGTATCACTCTCTTTATTAGCATCTTCAATACGGATAACCAAATCTTCTTGACATTGTTTTGCAATAAGATAGTTAAACAGAGCAACACGCAAGTCACCAATATGCATATCAGTACCAAGAGAGAATGCAAATCTAAGCATAAAAATTCCTAAATATTTTTTGTGATTTTAGCGTATTTTTGATTAATATAAGTGTTTCTTTGGATTGTTTTTTTAAGAAAAAGTGGTGACCCCTAGGAGAATTGAACTCCTGTAACATGGATGAAAACCATGGATCCTAACCGCTAGACGAAGGGGCCACTCTTATGTGAAAGCTCAACAATTTTGTTGAGCCGAAATTATATAAATTTTACTCTTAAATATAGCTAAATTTATGCAAAATACGATTAGAGCATTGTTTATTTTGTTTTGAATTTTTCCAGCCATTGCGTATCGGCTTCTCTATTTTCCTCTTTTTGGTTCAATAGAGAGTCTATTATATTAATAAGTGTCTCTTCATCCATAAACTCTAATAAGTTTGGATTTATTGAAGTAGGGCGTACACCATTATAACTGTTAAGAAGGTCTTGAATATCTTTAATTAATTGCTGCTTTCTTTCCATGTTGATTTGTTCCTTATAGATTCTTATTGATTAACATAATGTAAATTCTCTTGAAAAATATCTTCTCTATTTTGCTATTCTGCTAATTAGTTAAGTTGCAGACTCCACTCTAATTACTCTTGTTTTACTTGTAAGCATTTTTATAATTTCATTTGCAGGCATAGGATAAGCTGAGTTTTGTATTGATAGTATTAATCTACTGCATATTTTACAATATACCTCTAGCGAAGCAATAGCACTGTAAGACGCTAACCATCTGCTTCTTGCTGCCATGTTGGGTTTACAAGCTCTCTGTGTTGCCACAAAGACTGGTGGTCTCTTACACCGCCGTTTCACCTTTACTACTTTTTCCTAAAAATTCAAAGAAAAAGCAGAAGTCTCGTTTCTGTTGCACTTTCCCTCGTATTGCTACGGCCATTCGTTAAATGGAACATTGTCTTACGACAGCTCAGACTTTCCTCTTGAAAAGTTACTCCCAAGTCACTATCTCCTATACCTAAATGAAATTATACAGAATAAATCATTTAATTAAAAATAGAATAAAGAACAGTTGTTCATATAGAAAAATAGTAAAAGAGAACAACTGTTCATTTTTGATTAAGAAGATATTAACAAGTGTTCATATATAATACTTTATAAATTAACAAATGTTCATACAAAAAGGAGTTAGAAATGCCGCAAAACAGGGAGCAAGGAAAGGGCAACAAGACAAAAGAGAAGATCTTAAAAGTAGCAACCACCCTCTTTTCACAGCTAGGCTATAGAGGTGCAAGCGTAAGAAAAATAGCAAAGGAAGTCGGTATAAGAGAGAGCGCACTATATAACCATTTTACAAATAAGGAGGAGATATTTTTAGAGGTAGCAAAAGGGATTTTTTCTTCACCCTTCTCTCTTTTATCACAAGAGATTACAGAGTTGGCTCTTCGTGGAAAGCCTTTTTTGCAAAAATTTACAATGCAGTATAAGATGCTCACTTTTGATAAAAGCAACGAAAATATGTTTCGCCTACTGATGATAGAGCTCATGCAAAACAGAGAGCTTAGAGAGCAGTTTATGAGTGAATTTCATGATAAAAATATAAAAATTCTCTCTGAAGGCTTTTTTACAATGATGCAAAACGGTCTTATTCGTTCTGGTGATCCGATGTTAAATGCATATGAATTTATTAGCACCCTATTCTACATTAGATTACAGGTTACACTGCTGCGGTTTGATTTACACTCAACAAATGCTCTATCTACACAGTTTGAAAAGCATGTGGATTACTTCTGGGAAAATATAAAAGTATAGATATTATTTAATATTAACTTTTATTTTTAAAAAAAGGGTGACTAAAAACCAATAGCCACCCTTTTTTCTTTTATCTAAAGTGAAAAAATAAAGATTAATTCATTGCTTTGAGAGCGTATGATTCACCAAGTGCATAAGCTTTTTTATTTGCTTCATGAACTTTTGCTGGAACTTTTGAAAGCATTGTCTCGATCAAAGATTCTTTGGGAAGAACGCTAGTCATTGTGTTTGTAATTGCAAGAGCAACAACAGACTGAGTAATAACATTACCAACCTCTTCTTTTGCAATAGTAATAATTGGGATCTCATGAATAGTCCATTTTTTTCTATCTTCATCAGTTGGATGAACAAGATTTGGATCGACTACGATAATTCCACCTGGTTTTACACCATTTTTAAACTGTTGGTATGAAACATCAGCAACCGAAAGCATGAAATTAATTTCACCTTCGTTTGCATATGGATAACGAATCTCATCATCATCAAGAGTAATATCAACAACCGTTGCGCCGCCACGAACTTGAGAGGTATAAGTAGCAGTTTTTAGACCATAGCCACTATTTTTAATCTTACAAGCGGCCATAATCTCACCAGCAAGTAGAACACCTTGTCCACCAACACCGGTAAATCTTAAAGTATGTCTCATCTATAACTCCTTACTTATATTTTTTTCTCAAAGTCGTCTTGAGAAATCTTAGCACGTTGTCCTTGTGCGGCTTTTTGAACTTCGGCGTACATATCACAGTACTCCTCTTGTTCAACCTCTCTAAGTACACCAGTCGGTAAAAGATTTTCTTTTTCTGGTCCCTTCTCAAGAGCTTCCCATTTTTTTAGAGGCATGGTAATACTGTCAATCCAGTCAAGATTTTCCATAGCATTTGCCATTTTATTTTTACGACCAAGATTGATATGACAGTTAGAGAGCACTTCAATAAAAGAGAAACCTTTATGAGAGAAACCTTTTACAAGAATTTTTTCAAGTTTCTTGGGATCAATCATAGACTCACGAGCAACAAAAGAGGCTCCAGCACCAATTGCCAAGTTAGAAGCATTGAATGTTGGGTCAATATTACCATTTTTCTGAGAAACCGTCCACATACCACGAGGAGTAGTTGGAGATGTCTGAGAATTAGTAAGACCATAGATGAAGTTATTGATCAAGATAAAGTTTAAGTCAATGTTTCTTCTACAACCGTGAATTGTATGGTTGCCGCCAATGGCAAGACCATCACCGTCACCTGCAACAACAATTACATGTGCATGTGGTTTGGCAAGTTTAATACCTGTGGCATAGGCAACAGTACGACCATGTGTAGTGTGAACAGTATTACAGTCAATATATGAAGAGAAGCGTCCGGAACATCCAATTCCTGAAACAACACATACATCTTTCATATCCCATCCCATCTTCTCAATAGCACGGATTGTAGCTTTTAGAATAACTCCATCACCACAACCCCAACACCAAAGTGTCGGCATTTTATTTACACGCAAATATTTATCATAATTAAATGCCATTACATCATCTCCTTAACTTTTGCTACCATTTCAGCAGGTGCGATTGGACGCCCATTTGCTTTTAATAGTGTCGTAAAATCGTTGCGTTTAATAACGCGCTCGATCTCTCTAGAGTATTGACCCATATTGAGCTCAGTAATCATAATTCTGTTTTCAAATTGTCTTCCAAGCTCTTCTAATCTCTTAATTGGTGAAGGCCACAACATAATAGGTCTAAAAAGTCCTGCTTTAATACCTTCACTTCTAAGCTTTTTAACTGCTTCATAAGCACCAAGTGCAATTGAACCATAAGCAATAATGCAAATATCTGCATCATCCAAATCAACCTCTTCATAATCAGGAAGGTCATCTAGCCCATTATTTTCTAAGTGTATAGTATTGATTTTACCAACTAAACGCTCAATGTTAAATTCACACTGTTGTGCATCTTCTGTTGGAAAACCTTCTGTACCATGGTGAAGACCAGTTACATGATATTTATACCCCTCAAACATTGGATTGAGTATGGCTGGTTTATTCATAGGAACATCATATGGTTTATAATCAGCAGGATCACCATGGAATTTTTCACGATCTACGATTGAAGCTTCTATTGCTTCAATATCTGGAAGATCTGCTTTACCATGCATATGACCGATTGTTTCATCTAAAAGCATAAAAACCGGAGTCATATACTTTTCAGCCAAGTTAAAGGCGCGGACAGTTTGCGTGTAACATTCAGAGAGTGAGCCGGCACATAGTGTGATAGAAGCATAATCACCATGAGTTGGGTATTGTGCCTGACCAATATCTGCTTGAGATACACGAGTCGGAAGACCGGTTGATGGACCACCACGCATAACATTTATGATAACCAATGGAATTTCAGCAATAAACGCAAGACCAATTTGCTCAGCTTTTAGTGAAATACCGGGTCCTGATGTTGCAGTAAACGACTTTACGCCCGTAGCAGAAGCACCAATTGCAGATGATATACCAGCGATTTCATCTTCCATTTGAATTGCTACACCACCGACAGCCGGCAATAAATCCGATGCAACATGCATTACCTCCGATGATGGAGTGATTGGGTATCCGCCAAAGAACCTTGCCCCTGCCTCTATTGCAGCTTTTGCGGCAAGTTCATTACCGGTTGAAATTACTTCTCTAGCCATTATTTAGCTCCTTTTTGTTTCAGCGACATATAATTATTTGCAACGATTGCTGTTTGACGCTCTTTTGCTTCATCAGTTAATTTTGCGAAGCTCTTTCCAGCAGCTTTTAGCTCTTTTCTATCTGCAACATAGATAGCAAAGTCTGGACACGCAAGTTCACACTCATTACATCCGATACAAGATTCCGGGTAATCGATAGAGATCATGGCACCAAGCGTTGAAGTTGGCTCATAAACCATACCAAGTACGCCTGAAGGACATACTGATACACAGATATCACATGCTTTACAGTTGTTTGTGTTCACCCATACAGGTTGATCACATGGGTTTTCAGTTTTAAAAGTTCCCATTTATTCTCCTATTTTTAAGATGTAAATTTACATACTACTCTTTGTTTTTAAAGAGTATCTTAGTTTCTATAATTCTACTCTAAAATGTGCTATTAACGCCTCATAAAATAACAAGAATGTTACTTTATGAGGCTCACACAATCTAAAAAACTATTTTTTAGCCAGAACTTCCGCCACTGCTTTACCGATCTCAGCGGGAGAAACTACAACTTTCACACCAGATGCTTCAAGAGCTGCCATTTTTTCAGCCGCAGTACCTGCGCTACCAGAGATGATAGCACCGGCATGACCCATGCGTTTACCTTTTGGTGCAGTTTGACCTGCAATGAAAGCAACAACAGGTTTAGTAATCTGCTCTTTGATCAATTTTGCCGCTTGAATCTCAAGATCCCCACCGATCTCGCCAATCATTACGATTGCTTCAGTCTCTGGATCCTCTTCAAACATCGGTAAGATCTGCTTATATGAAAGACCGATAATCGGGTCTCCCCCAATACCAACAGCAGTAGTAATTCCATAACCCTCTTTTACAACTTGGTTTGCACCTTCATAAGTAAGTGTACCAGATTTAGAGATAAGACCAACATTACCTTTTTTGAAAATCATACCAGGCATAATTCCGATTTTACACTCTTGTGCAGTGATGATACCTGGACAGTTTGGCCCAATTGTTTTCATATTATGTTTTGTAGCATACTGTTTTGCATACATCATATCACGCACAGGAGCACCTTCTGTAATAATTACTGCAAGCTCAATTCCGGCATCGGCAGCTTCCATTACGGCATCGGCAACAAATGCAGGTGGAACAAAAATCATAGAAACAGTTGCACCGGTCGTATTAACAGCTTCTTTAACGGTGTTGAAAACCGGCTTACCTAAATGTTCTTGACCACCTTTATTTGGTGTAACACCACCAACAATATTTGTACCGTAATCAAGACATTGCTCGGCGTGGAAAGAACCCTCTTTACCCGTAAAGCCTTGAACAATTACTTTTGTATCTTTATTTACTAAAATAGACATCTTTTACAACTCTCCTTTCGCTGCAGTTACCGCTTTTGCAGCACCATCTGCTAAATCTGTTGCAGGAACAACATTTTTAATATTTGCATTTTTAAGAATCTCTGCTGCCTCTGGTGCATTTGTGCCATCAAGACGAACGATAACAGGAACATGGACATCTACAAGTTTAGTAGCTTCTAAAATTCCGTTAGCAATACGATCGCAACGAACAATTCCACCAAAAATATTTACAAATATAGCTTTTACATTTGGATTTTTAAGAATGATCTCAAAACCTTTTGCAACAGTCTCTGCATTTGCACTTCCACCAACATCAAGAAAGTTCGCAGGTGTACCGCCCATATAGTTAATTGTATCCATAGTACCCATTGCAAGCCCTGCACCATTTACCATACAACCGATTTCACCATCGAGTGCGATATATGAAAGACCATATTTACTAGCTTCACGCTCATCTAGATCTTCTTCACTTAAGTCTCTCATCGCTTCGATATCCGGATGGCGTCCAAGAGCTGAATCATCAAATCCCATTTTACCGTCAAGTGCGATAAATTCACCCTCACCTGTTCTAATAAGTGGATTGATCTCAATCATCTCTGCATCATTTTCCATATATAATGTATAGAGTTTTTTGGCAAAGTCAATCATATTCTTTTGTTGTACTTTGTCTGTAATTCCAAGACCAAATACTAATTCACGACCATGGAAACCTTGAAAACCAACTGATGGATCTACTTGAACTTTGATAATTTTCTCTGGTGTTTTCTCAGCAACAGTTTCAATATCCATACCACCCTCTGTAGAAGCCATGATAATTGGCATCTCGGCAGCACGATCAAGAACAACCGAAAGATAAAGTTCATCTTGGATATCAGCACCATCTTCAATGTAGACTTTTTGTACAAGTTTGCCTTCCGGCCCTGTTTGATGTGTGACAAGTGTCATCCCGAGAATCTCATCTGCAAGCTCTCTTACTTCATCTAAAGATTTAGCAAGCTTGACACCACCACCAAGTCCACGACCACCTGCGTGAATCTGTGCTTTAACAACCCAAATAGGACCACCTAACTCTTTTGCGTTCTCTACAGCTTCTTCAACTTTATGAGCAATTTTACCCTTTGGTGTAGGTACACCATATTTAGCAAAAATCTGTTTTGCCTGATACTCATGTATATTCATCTATTCTCCTTGTTTTAAGTTGAGTGGTTACGCTTTTGGCGCAATCATCTCTTCTGGTTTAACATACTCATCAAACTGCTCAGCAGTTAAAAGATTAAGCTCAATAGCTGTCTCTTTAAGTGTTGCGTTGTTTATATGTGCTGTTTTTGCGATTTTTGCAGCATTTTCATATCCAATGTATGGATTCAACGCAGTTACAAGCATCAATGAATTATGTAAGAAATAATCAATTTTCTCTTCAACCGGCTCAATACCGACTGCAGCATGATCATTAAATGAAACAATTGAATCACTTAGCAGTCTTACTGATTGTAAAAAGTTATATGCGATAACCGGTTTAAATACATTGAGTTCAAAGTTACCTTGTGATGCTGCAAAACCGATAGTCGCATCATTTCCCATAACTTGACATGCAACCATAGTTACAGCTTCAGATTGTGTAGGATTTACTTTTCCTGGCATAATTGAAGAACCTGGTTCATTTGCAGGAATCTCAATCTCCCCTATTCCACAACGCGGGCCTGATGCCAACCATCTTACATCATTGGCTATTTTCATCATATCTGCCGCAAGTGCCTTGAGTGCCCCATGAGCATATACAAGAGCGTCATGAGAAGTGAGTGCGTGAAACTTATTTGGAGCAGTGATAAAATCATATCCTGTAAGTTCACTTAATTTTTTCGCAACTCTCTCACCTAGCTCTGGGTGAGCATTGAGTCCTGTTCCAACAGCTGTACCACCAAGAGCAAGCTCACGCACAGCATCAAGTGAATCTTTTGCCATCTTCTCAGATTTATTTAGCATTTCAACCCAGCCGGAAATCTCTTGACCAAGTGTAAGAGGTGTTGCATCTTGAAGGTGTGTACGACCAATCTTTACAATATGTGCAAACTCTTCACTTTTTGTTTGTAGTGTAGCTTTAAGTTTTGCGATTGCAGGAAGAAGTTGTTCTTCAACAGCAACAACAGCTGCAACATGAAGTGCAGTCGGATATGTGTCGTTTGAAGATTGGGATTTGTTTACATCATCATTTGGGTGAACGAGTTTCTCTTTTTTAAAGTCACCACCGAGTATCTCAGTAGCACGGTTTGCAAGAACTTCATTATTGTTCATATTTGACTGCGTGCCTGAACCTGTCTGCCAAACAACAAGTGGATAGTTGCCGTCAAGTTTTCCAGCTAACATATCATCAGCAGCCTGTGCAATGGCATCTGCTTTTACAGCATCAAGTTTTCCAAGGTCCTTGTTTACAAGTGCTACTGCTTTTTTCAGGTAAGAAAATGCACGAGTAATCTCATATGGCATTTTCTCTTCACCGATTTTGAAGTTTTGGATACTTCTTTGCGTTTGTGCAGCCCAGTAGGCATCAACAGGAACTTCAATCTCTCCCATAGTATCTTTTTCTATACGAGTTTTCATCAATCACTTTCCTTTAAAAAAATTGTTTTTATTCAATGTATCAATCAATGTCTGAACAGATCCGCATGATTGCGCAAACATTGCTTTTTCTTTTTCATCTAGTGTTACTTCGATGATCTTCTCTGCCCCTTTTGCTCCAAGCATAACCGGAACACCGGAAACAACATCATAGTAACCATATTCACCCTCTAAACAGACAGCACACGGATGAATCTGTTTTGTATCTTTTAAAATCGCATCTACCATAATTGCCGTTGATTTTGCCGGTGCATAATATGCTGAACCTGTTTTTAGATATCCTACAATCTCAGCACCGCCATGACGCGTTCTGTTTACTATTTCATCAATTTCATCTTGCGTGAGAACATCTGAAAGTGGAACACCTGCAACTGTTGAATATCTTGGAAGCGGAACCATATCATCACCATGTCCACCCATAACAGAAGCACGAATTTGACCTCCACCATATCCAAGTTTTTCTTGAATAAATGCAGCCATGCGTGAGCTATCTAATATACCAGCCATTCCAATTACACGGCTTCTGTCAAATCCGCTCTCTTTTAATGCTACATATGTCATGGCGTCAAGAGGATTTGAAACCATAATAACAATCGCATTTGGAGAATATTTTGCAATTCCCTGAATGACCTCTTTTGTGATTTTTGCATTAATCATCAAGAGATCATCTCTACTCATACCTGGAAGTCTTGGGCTTCCTGCAGTAACTACAACAACATCACAGTCAACGAGATCACTCATCTCTTCTGCTACGCTTACAACAGTATGACTTCTTACGGCTGATGCAGCCTGACTCATATCAAGCGCTTTTCCTTTTGCTACATCTATTTTGTTATCACGAAGAATAATTTCATGACAAGATCCGAGCATCGCGAGAGAGTAAGCTACTGTTGCACCAACATTACCGGCACCTACTATCCCTACTCTTTTTCCTTGACTCATACAGACTCCTTCATATTAAATACTATGATGCTTATTTCAGATACACTTAAACAGTATGTGCGAACACATAACACTTAAGTATACTAAACATCATTTTAAGGTGAGAATATATTTCACCTTTTATATAGTTTACTCTATAGTAATCCATATAGAAAGTGAAATGTTTATGTATCTAAAAAGACACATAAACATTCTCAAGACTATATAGCGTCAATAATAGCATTAAGTGTTGCAGATGGACGCATAGCTTTTTCGGCTTTTACATCATCTGGGTGAAAATATCCACCAATATCTTGTGCTTTACCTTCTGCTGCTAAAAGTTCAGAGATAATTTTCTCTTCATTTTCAATAAGTGCTTCTGCAACCGGGGTAAATTTTTCAGAAAGTGCACTATCTGCAGTTTGCGCACTAAGAGCTTCAGCCCAATAGCGTGCCACCCAATAGTGTGATGCTTTATTATCAGCTTCACCAGATTTTCTACTTGGAGCTTTATCGTTATCTAAGTAACTTTCATTTGCCTTATCAAGACCTTCTGTTAATGCACCGATTTTACAATCTTCAGTTTTTTGATAGATCATTCTCAGCGATTCGGCAAGTGCCAAGAATTCGCCAAGTGAATCCCATCTAAGGTGACCACACTCTAAGAATTGATCAACATGTTTTGGAGCAGAACCACCGGCACCGGTTTCAAAAAGACCACCACCAGCTAAAAGTGGAACGATTGAGAGCATTTTTGCAGATGTTCCAAGCTCTAAGATCGGGTACATATCAGTTAAGTGATCACGAAGAACATTACCAGTTACAGAGATAGTGTCTTTGCCGGCTCTGACTCTCTCATTGGTATATCTTACAGCAGATGCAACATCCATAATTTTAATATCAAGACCGACTGTATCATAATCTTTAAGATATCTGTTTACTTTTTTGATCATCTCAGCATCGTGCGCACGATTTTCATCTAACCAGAAAACAGCAGGATTACCTGTAAGTTTTGCACGCTCTACTACTAAACGAACCCAGTCTTTGATTGGAATATCTTTAGCACGGCTCATTCTCCAGATATCACCTTTTTCACACTCAAAACTCATAAGTAGTGTACCATCTTCGGCAGTGACGGTTACAACACCAGCTTCAGCAAGTTCAAAAGTCGTTGGATGAGAACCATACTCTTCAGCTTTTTGAGCCATAAGACCAACATTTGAGACACTACCCATAGTAGTTACATCAAATTGACCGTTTTTAACACAATCAGCCACCATCTCTTGGTGGAACACTCCATAAGTTGAATCTGGAATAACAGCAACACACTCATCAGCTGCACCGGTTCTATCCCACTGTTTACCACCCTCACGCACGACAACAGGCATTGAAGCATCAATGATAACATCATTTGAAGCGTTAAAGTTTGTTGTGCCTTTATCAGAGTCAACCATAGCAATTCTTGGTGCATCAGCATTAACTACTGCTTGGAAAGATGCTTTAATTTCAGCTTCTTTAGCGTGACCGGCGATTTTCTTCTCTAAATCACTCATGCCGAGGTTTGGATTTACACCCAGTTTGGCAAAGAGATCTGCATATTTTTCAAACACCTCTTTGAAAAATACTTCAAATGCGTGACCAAACATAACAGGATCAGAGATTTTCATCATTGTGGCTTTAAGGTGAATTGACCAAATAACACCTTTTTCTTTTGCCTCATCAATAGATTTCTGAATAAAACTTCTTAATTTGCTTGCAGACATAAATGTGCCATCAAGAATTTCATCTTCGAGTGCATCAATAGTTTTTAACTCTTTACTATTTAAAGCAATTGTAACTTTTTGTGCTTTATCTATAGTAACTGATTTTTCATTACCATAAAAATCACCATCGCCGGACATGTGAACTACATATGTTTTTGAGTTTTCAGCAAAAGGCTTTAATCTGTGTGGATGATTCTGTGCATATTTTTTAACAGCATGTGCAGCGCGTCTGTCTGAATTACCTTCACGAAGCACTGGATTAACCGCAGAACCCAAACACACACTATATTTAGCTTGAATCTCTTTTTCTGTATCATTTTCCGGATTCTCAGGATAATTTGGAATATCATAACCATGAGATTGAAGTTCAGCAATACACTCTTTTAATTGACCGACAGAAGCTGAAATATTTGGAAGTTTAATAATGTTAGCTTCAGGTTCTAAAACCAACTTACCTAACTTAAATAATTTATCTTCAGCTAAGCCCATTGCACTTAAAACTCTACTCGCTAGTGAGATATCACTAGCAACTACTTCTACACCTGCTTCTTTTGTAAAAGCACTTACAATTGGTAAAAGTGAATAGCTTGCCAAAGCCGGAGCTTCATCAATTTTTGACCAAATAATTTTTGACATTGCGTCTCCTCGCGAATAATATTTTTTTATGATACTTTCAAATTCATGAAAATTACAAAATTAATCATAACACTAAGATAGGTAATATTTGCTAAGCTTGTTAAAAGATTGACTTATATTTATTATATGTTTCATTTTGTAGCATGCCTTATATTGCGTAAATGTGTAGAATAGTTACATGAAAAATCGTGTGTTCCGTTTTTGGACTTCATAAAATAGAGATAATTTGTTTTTGCCGGAAAGATTGCTGCCATTATAGCCTCTTGTGAGACATTGCATATTGCAGCAGCAGGAAGACCACTATGCATATAGGTATTGTAGATTGATTTATCCTGCTTGATTCTTTTTGATGTAACTTTTGCGTGAGAATATTTTCCATAATTAAGTGTACCGTCCATCTGTAATTTCATACCTTTTTTAAGCCGATTGTAGATAACAGAACTAACAAGTGAGATCTCTTTGTTGTTTGTTGACTCTTTTTGAATAATAGAAGCAATAACAATATATCGAAACCATTTTTTTTCATTATAAGAACCAAAAATTTTTATCGATATTGCCTTCATTTTTTTGAGTGATATTTTCAATAAAAGTGAGATTAACTCTTTTTCTGAGATACCGACAGGTATTTTATAGGTATTGGGAACAAATACCCCTTCTTTTACGGGAGACTGTTTTTCAAACTCTTCTTGAAGCTTTGCTCTGTCTAAACCTAAGTTTTTAGCTAATTGATCTAAAAAGATATATGTTGTCTCTCCTGGTATGAGCGTAATGTCACGCAGTGCTGCTTTTGCAGTGGTAAGTTTATATAAAAAATCGGCTTTGGTATTGAACTCTTTTGCCATATTTATCCAGCCACTTTGGGGAGTTCCGGTAAATCGCAAAATAAATGTATCAAGTTTACAAACATTGTAATTTTTATCTTGTAATTGTGATATAATTTGATTTATCGAACCCTTGGGAATATAGAGCACTTTAGGGGTTTTAATAGGTTGAATTAGGTAATATATGAAAGATAAAAAAGTTATTAAAATAATTTCAACAACATATATCACAATTGTTAGTTTCTTATCTTTCATCTTTCTATCACTTATTGTAGTTTTTATAGTTATTCAACACGGATTATACCTAGATAATGTCTCTTTTTCCAACATTACAATAAAAAACATCTATATCAAATGGAATGAAAAACTCAATATATCCATTAAAGAGCTTGATATTGAGAAGCCTAAAGAGACAAATGGTAGAGTTAGTATGAAAGATATCAACAGATACTTGAAGCTAACCTCTCACTTTTTTCTTCTGACTGAGTCTGTTATTGTTGAGAAATTTCAATATGCTGATTTAAAACTCTCTTTGAAGCACAATAATAAAGAAAAAGGGTTTCTTATTGCAAACTCCCCCTCTTTGCATCTTGATTCACACTTTAAATTTCATAAACACTATCTGCTTTTTACCGTTGATAAATTCTCGGCACTTCATAACAAAGTCTCTATGTATGGGGATTTGATTTTAGATACTAAAGCAAAGAGAATCTTTTCTAAACTACATATACTCTTAAATAATGATGCAAATTTAACACTCTATGCAGTTGCTGATAAAAAACGACTAGATTATACTGTTCAATCACATAAGGATATTAAAGATATTAAAGAGATAGTCTCACTATTTCCTCTTCCAAAAGAGGTAAAATTTTGGGCAATAGATGCAATAGCCACACCGAGTTTGACTATTCATAAATTTAAAGGCTTTTTAAAATACAATGACCTTCCTGCAGCATACAGACATATCTATGTTGAGGCAACGGCAGATAAATTAAACTATACCTACAATAGAAAACTTGATGCCGTTCACACGCAAAGAACAGAGTTGAAGTTTGTAAACGGTACACTTTTTATTCGACCAAAAGAAGCCTATTCTTATGGTATGTATCTTCATAAAAGCTGGTTAAAAATTGACTTTACCAAGCCACAAGAACTACTGACGCTACACCTTCTCTTTGATGGTATGCTTAACAAAGATATGCTCTATATCTTAAGTAGTTACAATATTGATCTACCATTTTTACAGCATAAAGGCAAAGTGCAGACAGACTTAACAATAGCCGTCAATCTTAGAACGATAAAAGTCGATGCACAAGGTAGTTTCTTTATAAAAAAAGCAAATTTTGATTACTTGGGAATCAATATTGACGCATCTGACACATTTATAAAACTCAATAACTATGATGTAGATATAAGAAGTATGAAAGCCCATTATGGAGATATTGCAGATGCAGATGTTACTGCTCAATACAATGCAAAAAAAGCACTCGGTTATATTGATTTTAAATTTACAAAAATTGCTTTAAATAAAAATCAACATCTCAATGTAGAACAAAAGCCTCTCCATGCAACCTATAAAATCGCACCTTTTGGAGATAAAATAGTTATAGACAAATCCCAATGGTTTGTCAATGGGCTACATATGACACTAGATCCTCTAGAGCTTCCATTTGATTTAAATGCACTGCAGTTAACAATTCCAACCTCTCACTTTACCATAGAGGAGATTTCAGATGGTTTTATAACAGGGGAGGCAAACCTTAAAAAAATTCAAGCAGATCTAAAAATTGACCTGCGTAAACTAAAATACCAAGGTATTGAACTTAACCAATCAAACACAAAGCTGCAACTGCATTATGATAAACACCTCTATCTTACTTCACTCAATGATATTTTTTTAAGTAAAAATGGTTTGCAATACAAGATTAAAAATTTAGCCTTACGGATGAATAAAAAAAATATTATACTCAATCATACCGCTTTAGATATTGGAAAATATATCAAAACTAATCTCAGTGCAAATTTTGATATAAAAAAGAAGCAAGCTACTCTTGAGCTTAACAATTTCATCCTTGTAAATCCAAAAAACAAAAAGATTTTATACTATACAAACAAAGCAACATTTGCTTTAGATGTTAAAAAAGAGAAAATAAAAATAACCTCTAAAGAGTTAGATGCGGATTTTCTACTGAAAAAAAACAGATGGATACTGAATCTAAACTCTATTGGTGTCATTGCAAAAAATTCACAATTTTTGAAAAAGTATAATATTACAAATGGTAAAATCAGTTTTTATAAACGAAGTAAAGATAAATATACAAAATTCAAAGGGAGAATTAACTACCCATATAAACTTCTAACCAACCAAGAAAAAGCTATCAGCAACTATAAGATAGAAGGCTATCTTACAAAAAAACAAAATCTCTACTTGAGCATAAACAAGAGTGTCAATATTAAAATTTCCGACACCATCAAAATAAATATAAACAACAGCGGTATCAATGTAGAGGATTTACTTAAATTTGTTACATTAATTACCAAGCAAAATAAAACAAAACAGTTGCAAAAACCTTTTGATATCTTTTTTGAGGCAGAAAACTCCTATTTGTATCTCGGTAATAACAGATATGTTATCTCAGACAAAATGAATTTGCAATATTATCAGGGTATGTTGAAAGCTCAACTGATTCACGCAAATGGAAAAGCTAAATTTAAATTTGATGGAAAAAAGTTCCATCTTTATGGAAATAGCTTTAATGACAAGTTTGCAGAAAAGCTCCTTTCTCTCTCTAAATTTAAAGGCGGCAACCTGGATTTCTCCATGAATGGAACATTTGACGACTACGCAGGGACTTTTTATATAAACAATACCACGATTCAAGACTATGTCATTCTCAACAATATACTCGCCTTTATTAACACTGTACCATCTTTGGCAACCTTCTCTCTTCCGGGATACAGCAAAAAAGGACTTTATGTTGATAACGCCTATATGAAGTTCCACTTAAAGAATCATATTTTTAATATATCAGATCTCTATATGGGTTCTAAAGAGATTAAAATTTTAGGAAAAGGGAGAGCAAGTGTTAAATATAATAATGTTGATTTAGCACTCAATCTTAAAACTAATCTTGGTAAAAACCTCTCAAAAGTTCCTGTAGTAGGTTATATCATCTTCGATGGAAAGAGTATCTCAACAACATTGAAGGTTGCGGGAAAATTAACAGATCCACATATAAAAATAATGCTCGCACATGATATTGTCGTTGCGCCGTTAAATATTATTTTGCGAACATTAAACTTACCATATAAGATTATCAAAGATATTGGTGATTATAACAGTTCAAAATAGAAGAGAAAATAGACTATTACTACTCATTTCTAAGAACAGTCAAAATATCTACTTCACTTGCTTTTTTAGCTGGATAATAGGCGGAAGCTACAACGATTAAAAATGCACCAATGACTATCATAAAAAAGTCTTGAGTGCTTAAATCAAGTGGCAGTGTTGATGTTGGGTAAACATCTTTTGGTAAGTGTATAATATCAAAAGTCTCAAGAACCCAGATGCCACCAAGCCCAAACACAACTCCTGCTAAAATACCACCAATACCTATGACAATACCAAGATATAAAAATACTTTTTTAATCTCTTTTGTCGTTGCACCGAGAGAGAGAAGCAACGCTATCTCCCCTCTTCTATTCATTACAGCCATAAGGAGTGATGAGATAATGTTAATAGCGGCAATAAGAATAATAAGCATCAAAACAATAAAGAGTGATACCTTTTCCATCTCTAAGGCCGCAAAAAAGTTTACATTATCTTCCCACCAACCACGAATAGTAGTAGTCATCGGTAACTCTTTTTGAATATATTTGATATCTTTACGGGGATCACTTGAGTAGATATGTATTCCATCATATTGATTTCTTGGCATATGTAAAATTCGCTGTAATGATTCCATTGTTGTATAGCCATAGGCTTTGTCGTAAGCGGAAAGTCCCGAATCAAAAACAGAACGCACCTTAAACCGCTTTATCTTTGGCGTGATCGAAAGACCACCCGGTTCCACACTTGTAAAAATATACATCAACTTCTCATTAAGAGTTAAATCAAACTCATCTTTAAGACTTTTTCCTACTAAAACATCAAACTTCTTAAACTTTATATTTTTAATAGCCTTGTCTAAAATCTCATTGACACTAGCTTCATCTTTAAAGTTAACACCAAAAAGATAACCACCTTCAAGGTTTAAACCACTCTTTACCATAACAGATGATTGAACATAAGGACTAAATTTAAGATTTGGAAATTTTAACTCTAGCTCTATAAGCAGATCTTCGTTAACAGATCCATAAAATTTTGGAATAACGGTAAGCGGATAGTTCATAGCGGTTAATTTCTTCTTAAACTCATTATCAAAACCGTTCATAAGTGCCATAGCAATTAGAAGAACCGTCACGCCAATAGAGATACCAAGAAATGCTAAAAGTGCCGAGACAAAGATGAAAGGCTGATCTCTATCAAAGCGAAGAAATCTTTTTACAAGATAAGGAACTATATTCTTTTTCAAGAGGCAAAAACACCTTTTTTAGGACCACTTTTTCCACAGCACTGTTTATATTTTTTTCCGCTACCACATGGGCAAGGATCATTTCTCGCTGGCTTTTTCTTTGTTGTTCCCACAACCCCATCTTCAGAATCATCATCGCCCATATTAAGATGCATTAGAGCCTCTTGCATACGCTTTTCATCTTCAAGCTGTTTTGCAATTCTAGCTGCCTCTTCTTCTGCTGTATTTATATTGAACTGGATAATTTGCAGTGTTACAATAGTGTTGAACTTGATATCATTGATAAGTTCACTAAAGAGATTGAAACTCTCTTTTTTATACTCAACGAGTGGATCTTTTTGATTATATGCACGCAGACGAATGCCTGTTTTCATATTGTCCATAGCATAAAGGTGCTCACGCCATGCATCATCAAGCTCCTTGAGGTAAAACTCTTTTTCTATATCTTTGCAGATTTTCTCATCAAGTATGCTCATTTTTTCATCATAAGCTGTTTTTAATAATTCTACAACTTTCATATAGAGCTCTTTATACTCTAAGCCCTCTAGTTCTATTGTATTGAGGTCAAAATTAAGCTCTTCTTTTAGAAGTTTTGTTAATTTTTTAAGATTATAGTCTTCTGAATCTGCACCTTCAAAAATATCAGAGAGCACCAAGAGGTGCATAACATACTCCTCTCTAATCTCATCAATTTTAGCATCGATATCATAATCATCACTAAGCAGTTGATTTCTGAATTTATAGACAATCTTTCTTTGTTCATTAGCAACATCATCATACTCTACAATCTGTTTACGCCCTTCATAGTGCATATTCTCAACTTTCTTCTGGGCTTTCTCTACCGCACGAGTAACCATTTTAGACTCAATATATTCGCCATCTTCAACGCCCAAACGCTCCATAATGCTTTTAATCTTGTCTGAACCAAAAATACGAAGCAGACTATCTTCAAGGGAGAGATAAAACTGTGTCGTACCTGGGTCGCCCTGACGACCGGAACGCCCACGAAGCTGATTGTCAATACGACGATTCTCATGACGCTCTGTACCGATAATATAAAGTCCTCCCAAAGCTTTTACTTCATCATCAACTTTAATATCAACACCGCGTCCTGCCATATTCGTAGCAATTGTTACAGCACCTTTGACACCGGCATGCTTAATAATTTCACCCTCTTGAGCATGATTTTTGGCATTAAGAACCGTATGGGCAATCTTTCCATGCTTGAGTATTTCATGGAGTACTTCTGATTTTTCGATAGAGGCCGTACCAATGAGAATCGGCTGTCCTTTTTTACTCAGCTCTTTTATGGTATCAATAACTGCATTAAACTTTTCAGCCTCTGTTTTATAGATAAGGTCGTTTAAATCTTTTCTTGCAATAGGGATATTTGTAGGTATTGAAACAACATCAAGAGTGTAGATCTGTGAAAATTCTGTTGCTTCAGTCTCTGCCGTACCGGTCATACCTGCTAGTTTATCATACATTCTAAAGTAGTTTTGAAAAGTAATATCTGCAAGGGTTTGCGTCTCTTCTTTAATTTCCACACCCTCTTTAGCCTCTAATGCCTGGTGCAGTCCCTCTGAGAAGCGACGCCCTTCACTAAGACGACCTGTGAACTCATCGACAATAACAACCTCACCGCTATTAACAACATAATCAACATCTTTTTCAAAAAGATAGTTTGCTTTAAGTGCCTGATCGAGCGTGTGAGGGAGTGAAGAGTTTTCCGCACTGTAGAGGTTTTCTACACCAAAAAGTTTTTCAGCTCTAGTGATTCCCTCTTCTGTAATAAGAATTACTTTATCTTTTTCATCAACTGTAAAATCTTTATCTTTTTCAAGTTGCAGGGCAATTGCATTTACACGCAGATAATCCTGCATATTACGATTTGCAGGACCAGAGATGATGAGTGGTGTTCTTGCTTCATCGATTAAAATAGAGTCAACTTCATCAACAATAACAAAGTTGTGCTCACGCTGAACCATTTTCTCTTTGGAGTAGCTCATATTATCACGCAGATAATCAAACCCAAACTCATTATTTGTTCCATAGGTAATATCTGCTGCATAAGATGCTTTTTTCTCTTCTAGGTCATGCATATCTTCTAAAATTATTCCAACTGTATAGCCTAAAAACTCATATAATGGTCCCATCTCTTTTGCATCACGAGAAGCAAGGTAATCGTTTACCGTTACTAGATGAACACCTTTATTTGTCATAGCATTGAGCGTAATTGCCAGCGTTGCTACAAGTGTCTTACCCTCACCTGTTTTCATCTCTGCGATATGTCCATCATGGAGAACCATCCCACCGATAAGCTGCACATCAAAGTGACGCATACCAAGTGTACGCTTTGAGGCTTCGCGTGTTATTGCAAAAGAGTCAAAAAGTACATCATCAAGAGTTTTTTCACCACTATTAACACTATTTTTGAGCTCTAAAAATGAAGCTTTAAGTTCATTATCACTGAAAGACTCATATTTACTCTCAAGAGTATTAATTTTTTCTACTTTTTTTAAATATTTTTTTAATTCACGGTCATTTGCTGTACCAAATACCTTACCCATTAATGCCTGTAGCATTTGCAACCTTATTATTAAAATCGCACCTATTTTATCACATTAATTCTAATAAAAAGTATAAATTATCTGTTTGTTATAAATTTGCTATAATTTCCTTTATAAGGATAAATATGAAAGAAAAATTATTACTTCTGTTTTTAGCAACAGCCTCTTTTGCAAATATAGAAAATATAAACTCATTTGAAGCTGATTTTATACAAAATATTGTTGATGACAAAAACAAAACCATTCTCTATCATGGTCATATAAAAGCTAAAAAACCACAGTATGCACTTTGGAATTATACAAAACCGATTCAAAAAAGTGTCTATATTCTAGAAAGTCAGGCAGTTATAGTCGAACCAGAGCTTGAACAAGCAATCATTAAAAGGATAGGAGATAATTTTGATTTTTTCAAATTAATAAAAAATGCAAAAAAGCTCTCAAAAGATAAATATCTTACACAATACAACAATACAACTTTTATTATTCAGAAAAAAAACGGCATCATTGCATCTATTACTTACAGAGATGAGTTTGAAAACAATGTAACAATAACCTTTACAAATCAAATAGAAAATAAAGAGATAGATAAAAAAGAGTTTACGCCAAATATTCCTAAAGATTATGACATTATAAGAGATTAAAGAAGAGTAGAAACTTGGTTTATGGCTTGATCAAAAACGGGTTTAGCCCGTTTTGACCCTGTATATTTAATTTAACTTATACTCTTTAATAAGGTTAAAGTTGAGATATTTATAGATATCTTCCTCCCTCCCTTGAATTTTCTTTGTAAGATTTAAATACTCTTCTTTTGCTGGAATGCGTCCAAGAAGTGCACATACTGCTGCAAGCTCTGCGGAACCGAGATAAACCTGAGCACCTTTACCAAGGCGATTATCAAAGTTGCGTGTTGAAGTTGAGAATACAATCGCATTATCACCAACGCGTGCCTGATTACCCATACATAGAGAACATCCAGGAATCTCAGTACGAGCACCTGCCGCACCAAATAGTGCATAATAACCCTCTTCGGTGAGTTGCTTTTCATCCATTTTTGTTGGAGGGCAAATCCATAGACGGGTTGGAACTGCATCTTCGCCTTTGAGAACTTCACCAAGTGCACGGTAGTGACCGATATTTGTCATACAAGAACCGACAAACACTTCATTAATTTTTGTAGGTCTATCAGATGCAAGTACTTCTGAAAGTGTTGCAACATCATCGGGATCATTTGGACATGCTAAAATTGGTTCGGTAATTTCATCAAGATTGATCTCAATTACTTCTGCATACTCTGCATCGCTATCTGCTTCCATTAATTCTGGATTTTTAATCCATGCTTCCATTTTTGCGATACGGCGTGCAAGAGTTCTATGATCTTCATAACCGGCCTCAATCATAGACTCTAAAAGAACAATATTTGATTTTAGATACTCAATTATAGGCTCTTTGTTCAATCTTACCGTACAAGCAGCAGCAGAACGCTCAGCAGAAGCATCGGAGAGCTCAAATGCCTGTTCAGCTTTAAGATCAGGTAAACCTTCGATCTCCAAGATACGACCAGCAAAGATATTTTTCTTACCTTTTTTCTCAACTGTAAGAAGTCCCTCTTTGATCGCTTGGTATGGAATGGCATTTACAAGATCACGCAGTGTGATACCTGGTTGCATTTTACCTTTAAATCTCACAAGAACAGATTCTGGCATAGTAAGCGGCATAGAGCCGGTTACCGCGGCAAATGCAACAATACCGGAACCACCGGGGAAGCTGATCCCGATAGGGAAACGCGTATGACTATCTGCACCTGTACCGACAGTATCTGGGAGAACCATTCTATTTAACCAAGAGTGAATAACACCGTCTTTAGGACGAAGTGCAACACCGGAACGGTTGGCAATAAAGTCAGGAAGTGTATGGTGCATATTTACATCACTTGGTTTTGGATATGCAGCAGTGTGACAGAAAGATTGAAGTACAAGGTCGGCATTAAATCCAAGCGCAGCAAGCTCTTTGATCTCATCACGAGTCATTGGGCCGGTCGTATCTTGAGAACCGACAGTTGACATCTCCGGTTCACAATACATACCTGGACGAACACCCTCTAAACCACAAGCCTTACCGACCATTTTTTGAGCTAAACTATACCCTTTACCTGCATCTGCCGGCTGATCGGCTGTTAAGAAGATCTCAGTTGAACCCATACCTAAAACTCCGCGTGCTTTAGAAGTAAGACCACGACCAATAATCAATGGAATGCGTCCACCCGCACGAACTTCATCTGTGATAGTGTTAGGGCGGAGGCTGAATGTTGCGATACACTCACCGTTTTTATGTGCCTCACCTTTATATGGGTAGATGTCGATCACATCACCCATCTCCATTTTTGTAACATCAAGTTCTAATGGAAGCGCACCTGAATCTTCTGCGGTTGCAAAGAAGATAGGAGCAATGGTTCCGCCAAGAATAACACCACCGGTACATTTGTTTGGAACACCAGGAATATCTTCACCCATATGCCATTGCACAGAGTTGATACCGGATTTTCTTGACGAACCAGTACCTACAACATCACCAACATATGCAACAGGGTGACCTTTTTCTTTAAGTTTTTTAATAGTACCGATCGGGTCATCCATCTTAGCCGTAAGCATAGAGTTTGCATGAAGTGGAATATCTGAGCGAGTAAATGCCGCTGATGCCGGTGAAAGGTCATCGGTATTTGTTTCACCCGGGATCTTAAATACGGTAACGGTGATTTTTTCAGCCAACTTTGGTTTGTTAAGGAACCACTCAGCATTTGCCCATGAAGTAAGCAGAGCTGTCGCTGCTTTGTTACCGGCTTTGTGTAACTCTTCAATATCATTAAATGCATCATATACCAACAATGTATCTGAAAGTGCTTTGATTGCAGCTTCTACAACTTTTTCATTTTTAGAACTCAATACATCAATAAGTGGCTTAACATTGTAACCGCCAAGCATCATTCCAAGCATTCTTACAGCCTCTTCCGGAGAGATAGCATCTACATGATGCTCTTGGGAAGCAACTTCATTTAAAAATGCAGCTTTAACATAAGCAGCATCATCAACACCCGGAGATACACGGTTTTCTAGAAGATCTAACATCTCTTCTATAAATTCACCTGTTTTAATAAATTCAATAACTTCTACAGTTTGCTCTGCAGTAAGTGGCAATGGAGGAACACCTAGTGCTTCTCTTTCAGCTGCGTGAGCTGCGTATTCTTCTCTAAATCCCATAATTATTCCTGTTTGGTTAAATTTGAAATATTATAACTAAAGAAATATAATCATTTTTCATTATGTTACATTCAGAAACATTAATATTTTATTTTATTTTAAAGATGTGCAAAATAGTAACAATTATAAGTTTCGATTTCTGATTTCTTCTTCTATAAAAGCCTTTTCCCTGCCCATATAGTTGTTTTCAAGCCACAAAAGATAAGAGTCAGGCAATTCATTATAACAAACCCCTTTGTATTGTCCAAACCCTATTCTTGGCTTTATTTCAAGCTCTAGAGGCTTATTTTCAAGATCAACATCTAAGCCACTCTGTTTTGCTAACTTTTGAAACTCTTTATACTCTAGAGATTTTTGTAAAACAAAACTATAGGAAGTAAAGTCAAAATATCCTTTGCGTTTTGCTACAAAAGCTTCAATAGCTTGAATATCTGAGATGCTGAGTTTTTCTAGATTTGGAATATGTACACGAAAAGAGTTTTGAAATTTTGTAAAAATAAAGTGAGGCTTTGGCATTAGAGTATCTCTCTAATACCTTTTGCATTTGGAGCTGAGAGGACTCCCTCACGCTCAAGTTGTTCAAAAACACGCGCAGAGCGATTGTAACCGATTTGCAGTTTTCTCTGTAGGTAGGAGATGGATGTTTTTTTATCGGTAAGAACTACATTTTTAGCCTCTTCATAAAGCGGGTCTAACTCTTCATACTCCTCACTTGAATGAGAACTAGCACTACTCTCACTCTCTTCAACTAAAAAACTTTTGTCATAGTTTGGCTCACGCTGCGCCTTAATAAACTCTACAATTTTCTCTATCTCATCTTCTGTAGCCCATGGAGCATGTAGGCGTACAAGAGCAGGGGCTCCTGGAGGTGTAAAGAGCATATCTCCACGACCAAGAAGTGATTCGGCACCCATCTGATCCAAAATGATCTTAGAATCAATCTTTTGACCTACTCTATATGAAATTCGAGATGGTAGGTTTGCTTTAATAAGCCCTGTAACAACATCAACAGAAGGTCTTTGCGTTGCTACAATCAAATGAATACCGCAGGCGCGTGATTTTTGTGCAAGTCTAGCAATGGAGATCTCAACATCTTTTCCACTTGTCATCATAAGGTCTGCCAATTCATCAATAACCACAACAATGTAAGGAAAATGTTCCCCGCCCTCACACTTTACCTTCTCATTGTAGTTTTCAATATTTTTTGTTCTACTCTCTGCCATTAACTCATAACGGCGCTCCATCTCTACGACCATATTATTAAGCGCAATAATAGCCTGTTTTGGTTTTGTAATAACAGGAGTAAGTAAATGTGGAATATCATTATATATAGAGAACTCTAGCATCTTAGGATCAATCATCAACAGGCGTAACTGGTCTGGTGAGCTTTTATAAAGAAGTGAAAGTATCATAGCATTGATACCAACACTCTTTCCACTTCCTGTCGTTCCTGCAATAAGCAGGTGTGGAAGCTTTTTAAGATCGGTCACAAAAGGTTTACCGACAATATCTTTTCCAAGGGCAATAGTAAGTAGAGAAGCTGCATTCTTAAAGAGTTTGTCATCTAAAAGCTCACGCAGATAGATTGTCTCAAAACTCTCGTTTGGTATCTCGATTCCTACTACATCTTTTCCTGGAATAGGTGCCTGGATACGAATAGTCTCAGCTGAAAGTGCCATAGCAAGATCATCTTGAAGGTTTAGAATCTTACTCACTTTAACATTTGCAGCAGGTTTAAATTCAAAAGTAGAAACAACCGGACCCGCATAGGTTCGTACAACATCGCCGTCAATTTTAAAGTGAGCAAGTTTTTCTATGAGATATTTTATCTTATCGTCAAGCTCATTTTCATCTATGCTGTGTGAGGTCTTTAGTGGTTTTTGTAAAAAGTCCAAGGGCGGAAGTTTGAAGTTTTTTGGTTTTACAGTACTGCCCTGCTCTAAAGTATCTAAGAGTTTTTTATTCTCTTCTAACTCCTCTACAATTATAGTATTTTTATGCGCTTTTAGCTCTTTTGCCACATCTAAAATATTTTTTGGTTTTTCCTCTTTGGGCTCCTTTTTGCTCTCTTGTATCGCAGGAGTAACTTTTTTAATTGTAAACTCTTTTTGTCTCTCTTCTTTTCGTAAATATGCGGGCTGGTCTATCTCACTCACCATATCTTCATCATCTGCCTCATCACCACTCTCTTGCTCCGCCTCTTCTAAATCAGGAGAAGCTATTTTGCTCTTTGTTGTTTCTACTCTGCTTTGAGGAGTGGTTTTTTTCTTGTTTTGAGTTTTTTTAATACTTTTAAATAGATGATGAATAATTTCAGCACTGCTTTTATCTAACAAAATCACAGCAACAACAAGAGTAATAATAGTCCAAAACACCCATAAGCCAAAAAGTCCGATGTATGGTGAAAGAAAATCCACAAAATCAGCACCAAACCTTCCTCTATACTCATTTGTTACAAGCAAACCTTGGGCAAGTAAAAAAGAGAAAAAAAGTAAAAACGATGCAATAAGAATCTCTGATTCTCGAAACTCAAATTTTGTATGTTTATAGAGACAATACAAAGGAAATAGAAGCACAAAAAGATAAACAAATGAGATATATCCGAAATATTCTCTATTATAAAGGGCAAAGCCAGCTCCATAACTTCCCATAAGTCCTGTTTCACCAAAAATAGTAGAAAATCCCAAGTATGTAATTATGCCAGTAGCAATAATAAAAATTGTCTCTTTCAAATAAAAAGCCTTTAATAATCTCAATATAGTTGTGAAAGTGTAGCCAAAAATGTTCCAAAAGAACATTTATATGACAAAATGAAAGATATATTACTCAACTTTCGCACATAGATTTCACTAAATCCACGAACTTAAGTTGAGTATTAAAGCCCATAAATAGCCACTTTCCAGTATAATTTTGCTCCTACAACATCAAAAATACAAGGCTATTT
>JANEIH010000063.1 GCA_024513425.1 Sulfurimonas sp.
GAAGAGAAGATTGTTATAATAGAGGCAGATTTTGCGAAGGTTGCTTCTGTTGTTTTAAAAACAAAAGTGTTGAATTAGTTTTTATAAAAAATGCCTCTAAACCCAAAAGGGCTTAGAGACTATTTTGCCAATGCGGCTTTGGAAGCTTCAATAATTGTAGCGAATGCTGCAACATCGTTCATTGC
The DNA here is from genome assembly GCA_024513425.1 of Sulfurimonas sp. GTDB lineage: Bacteria > Campylobacterota > Campylobacteria > Campylobacterales > Sulfurimonadaceae > Sulfurimonas. The sequence continues at coordinate 186 of JANEIH010000063.1, forward strand.
CATATCAGCAAGAATTTTACGATCAAGTTCGATACCGGCTTTATTTAAACCGTTTATAAAAGTTGAGTAGTTCATACCGTTTAGACGACATGCAGCATTGATACGAATAATCCAAAGTTTTCTGAATTCACGCTTTTTCTGCTTTCTGTCACGGAATGCATACATCATTGAGCGTTCTAACTGCTCTTTAGCTTTTCTAAAGTGTTTACGGCGTCCGCTGTAAAAACCTTTTGCTAATTTCAATATTTTTTTGTGTCTTCTTCTACGAACAACACCTGTTTTAACTCTTGGCATTTTCTTTCCTTAATTGTTCTTTACCTAGCTACTCTTTGTCGGTAGTCAAGGTGTCACCGCTTTGGTGATCTTGCCCAGTTACCCAAAACTGGAGATAAAATGAAAAACTAATCTTTTAGTTGATCATATCCTTAATGTTTTTCTCATCTGCTTTTGCAACTACTTTTGGAGTATGTTGTTTGCGACGAGTTTTTGCATCTTGTTTTGTAAGAATGTGGCTTCTAAACGCTGTTCCACGTTTAATTTGACCATTTTTCTTAACTTTAAAACGCTTTACAGCGCCTTTTACCGATTTCATTTTTGGCATCGATAATCCTTTTCGTAAAATTTGGAGATGCAATTATACCCAAATTTTCTAATTTTTTGTTATACTTTTGCCATGATGATAGATAATTCCATAAAACATATAAAAAATGCACTCAAAGATTTAGATGATGAAGTTCAGAAAATTTTGTCGGATTGGAGTATTGCGCTGAATGAAAAAGATAATCTAATGCTACCTATTTTGCAGCAAAAAAGAGTTCTCACGCAGACACTTGAAGATTTGGAGTATCTCAAAGCCAACCCACCAAAACCAAATCAGCCTTGCGGTATTTCAAAATATAGAGATGATTAATTGTATTATGGAAGTTTTTGTAAATGAGAGTGCCTCTCTCCAGATGGCTGCGGCACATGAGTGTTTAAAGTGTGCTGCTGTATTCCTACCCTGACACATTGCCTTAAACACCCATTGCACAGGTCTAAAGAGAAGCAATGAAATTATAACAGCTTTTTCTTAAAAATGGTATAATCTTCTTTATGACCTATATAGTAACTGCCTTAAAACCTGAAGCTCAAGCCTTTGTGGATTATTATAAGCTTACAAAATCCAAACTAGATAGTTATACGCTCTTCTCAAATGAACAGATAAAACTTATCATCTCTGGAGTGGGTGTAGAAAATTCGCGGCTTGCTACACAAACGCTTATTGAGTATTTTGATATTGACCATGAAGATGTATGTATGAATGTCGGTGTATGCGCAGCTTCGCGTAACTATAAAATCGGTACCCTTATAGAGTGTGGCGCTGTTTTGTATGAAGATATCAAATATATCTTCGATATAGAAAAACCCTCTATAAACTGCGTGACCAAAGAGATATCTAGCCCTATATATGATAGGGTCGATATGGAAAGTTACGGTTTTTATGATGCCGTCATTCACAATCGAGCTATCAAAAAGTTTCATATCTTTAAAGTTGTTAGTGACCACTTTGAGCCACATAAGGTAACAAAAGAGCAGGCAAAATCACTTCTTTTTAATCAAATCAAGACTATAAATAAGCTTATTGAAGAGTTTTGATCTATTAAATCTTTAGACTTTGGCTTACAAAGTTTGCAAAAAATTACTTATTTAAAAATCCCATGGACTTTTCGCTGTCAAAATTTGCATCTTTTTCTTTACGAATTTCATCTATAAAATCTTCTAAAGCAAAAAGAGGTTCCTCTCTAACGGCTACTTTGTATGCTGTATTTTTAACGATTAAGTTTATCTGCCCGCCTGTTAATGAATACTCTGCAAGTTTTGCTACATCGAAATCATCTCTATATGGCGCACTCTTTGGCAATATTTTATTCCAAAGCTCAAGTCTCTGTCTCTTGTTTGGTTTTTTAAACTCTATCTTGTAGTTAAATCTACGAGAGAAGGCTTTATCGATATTTTCAAGTAGATTGGTTGTGGCTATAAGCATACCGCGAAAATTCTCAATCTGTTCTAAGAAGATATTTTGCATCTGGTTGTGCATCTGGTCTGAACCTGTGATATTTCCAGAGCTTCTTGCTCCTAGAAACTGATCTGCTTCGTTGAGTAGTAAAATCGGTTCTGTTTTTGTCTTTTCACTTAGTTCGTAAAAAGTATCGAAAATCTTGCGTACATTTTTTTCACTCTCACCTACATACATAGAAAGAATTTTTGAACAATCAAATGCCAACACCTGACGCTTAAGTGATTTTGCCAAGGAGTAAGCTGTCATTGTCTTTCCGGTTCCTGCCGAGCCGTAAAAAATAATGCGTGCATCAATACCGCTTTTTTTACTTTTTACACCCCATTTTACAAGACGACTCACAACCTCTTTATCAACCTGTTTCATGAGATTTTCAAGCGTTTCTTTTGTCTCATTGCCAAGCACAACATCTTCTAGCGATGTTTCACTGTCGATTAGCTCAAAGATATCTTGCTCTTCTACAAGAGCATTAAGCTTTAGTCGTGTTACTTTTTTTGTTTTTTGTGGATGAATGATGCTTTGGAGTACATCGTCCATAATGTAAAAAGAGCGGGAGATGCCACCAAAAGGGTTGAGTATCTCTTCATAGTCGATAATACCACTGCCAAGCAAGTGAGAACCCTCTTCTAAAAGCGAGCGGTTTTTAATTCTCTCATATTCATCAATAGAGATCAGATCTATCAGTGCATTCATCTCACGCAGAGACGCATCTGTTGCACTGTACTCCTCACGCAGAAGAGCAATGAAGATAACCTGTTCGTAATTGTTCATCTTTTTTTGTTTAAAAAACTTGTCAAGTACAAGATTCTCTAAGGTCTGTTCTACTCTCTCTTTGATACGGTTTTCTAAAAGTTTGAGCTTATTTTGAAGTCTGTCAATTCCTAAAGAGTGTTTATGCACATTTTGACGAATAACAGACATCTTTTGATATAGCTCTATTCTAAAAAATTGGTCTTGGAGATACTCTAAATGGTCTGCATAAGGCTTTACATCTGGCAGATCTAAATCCAATGTACCATCTTGTAGCAGTTTTAAAAAACTTGGTGTAAGCCCTATTGCCGTATTTAGAAGCTCTAGGGGTGTTACTTCTGAGATTTTAACAGGAGTGAAACTCTGTTGATGTAACCAGCCTAATTCAAGTAGATTTTTGAGCTCTATTAGGTGCTTTAGATGTTGATACTCTTGGCTATCATAAAGGTCTCGTAAAAGTGTCAGGACAAGCACATCATCTTGCCCCTCTACATATTTTTGTGTAATGTAACGAAGCATATTCGCTTCGGCTATACCGGTTTTTAAATGTATAAAGATATCTGACTTCTCTACATTTTTTGTATTTAAAAAATTAACTAATGTCTTCAAATATTTCCTTAAAATTTATAACCTAAAAAATTAGTGTAACCATATTACACTATTTATTCTCAAAAGAGTATAAAAGCTGAATCTCTTCTGCCCAAATAGTCTCATCAATCGTCTCAAGTATCAAAGGAATATTGTCCATTCTTTCATCATTCATTATAAATCTAAAAGCATCTAGTCCAATCTCTCCTTTTCCTAAAGAGTGATGTCTATCTACATGAGAACCAAGTGGCGGTTTTGAGTCGTTGATATGCATCCCCATTAAGTATTGAAAGCCTATAATTCTCTCAAACTCACTCCATGTTTTATCGTATGCTTCATGTGTTCTGATATCATAACCTGCCGTAAACATATGACAGGTATCAATACAGACACCTATGCGACTTTTATCTTCTACTTTTTCAATAATATGTGCAATATGCTCAAACTTCCAGCCAAGATTACTTCCCTGTCCCGCCGTATTTTCTATAACTGCAGCTACTCCGCTTGTTTTATCAAGTGCGATATTGATGGACTCTGCAATTACATCAAGAGATCTCTCTTCTATGGGTTGCATTACTTCAGGATCTTCTTTATCTTTTTTGCTTACTTTTACCAAATGACTTCCGGGGTGAAAATTTAGTCTGTCCAACCCGAGTTGTGCACAACGCTCCAATTCATCGATGAATGCTATACGAGATTTTTCTAGTTTTTCGCTCTCAGGATGCCCAAGGTTGATAAGATAAGAGTCATGCGGTAGTATATGTTTTGGCTCTATACCGCTCTTTGCCAAATTATCTTGAAACTTTTCTACTGTTTCTCTATCTAATGGCTTTGCAGTCCATTGTCTTTGGTTCTTTGTGAAGAGTGCGAAAGCTTTTGCCCCTATCTTCATTGCATTTAACGGTGCATTATAAACACCTCCGCTTGCACTTACATGTGCGCCAACAAATTTATTGCTCATCGACTTATATCCTTAATTTTAAATAGTATATGATTTTTTCTATCTTTAAAATAGATCTCTTTTGCTTTTACAACATACTTGATATCTACATCCTGCGTGAGAATATGTTGCGTAAAACCAAAAGAACTCTTTGTCAGATTTGCTCCATCAAAGATTCTAAGTCCCAAAAGTATATTTTGCAGTAAATTTGGAGGATATGCACTATTGAGGTACTTGCTGTTAAACCCCTCTTTAGAGATACACCCCTCATCACTCACGCAAATCAGATGGTTGATATCGATTCGTTTAAAAACATGCCCAGCAATAAAAAGCTCTAGCTCAAGAGCTTCACGGCTATGTCGCAAATAACCTATATCGGAAAATTTTAACTTCGGGGTTTTGATTGTGACTATCCTACTCTCTGTAAGCTCATAGTTTTTAATGCTACATGCACTAAAGAGAAAAATGAAAGAGAGTAGAAAGTATCTCATTAATCTAGCGAAAGAAATTTTCCGCATTTTTTTTCAGCAGTACCACCAAACTCTTTGATTGTAACTGCTGTTTTGTTTTTTACAATAAACTGACGCTTACATTCATCTTTTGCAATACACTCTTTATTTTGACATCCAATATTTTCCGCTACCTGTGCCATTTACTCTCCTAATTTAAATATAATAATATTTTGCAATTATATCGCTTTTATTTTATAGAAAAATAAAGATTTTTTAAGATTTAACAGTTATAATTCTACTCTTCATATTCCGGATTAGCTCAGCGGTAGAGTAGGTGACTGTTAATCACTTGGTCGCTGGTTCGAATCCAGCATCCGGAGCCATTTTCAGACATAAATTCCTTATATAATCACACACAGCGAATACACAAGCATTTTTAAGTTTCAAAAAATAATCC
>JANEIH010000079.1 GCA_024513425.1 Sulfurimonas sp.
AGTCAAGGATTTTTGAATTATTTTGTGACAAATATCAATCCTCCTTCCTGTAACATTTATTCTTGTAAATGACATCTATGTTCTGTAATCTGCATTGATCTCCACATATTTATAACCTAAATCACATCCATAGGCTTCAAAACTACCATCTGCGATACCTAAATCACAAAAGATTGTAAAGGTATCTTTTTTCATAACTGCAGCAGCTTTGGCTTCCATGGCTGTATCAAAAAAAAGTTTACCTTTTTTATAGACGCATACATCATCAAATGAGATACTTAAACTCTCTTCATAAACTTCTGCTCCACTAGCCCCTACTGTCGAGGCAATGCGTCCCCAGTTAGGGTCTTCACCGTAAAGAGCTGTCTTTACAAGCAGAGAGTTAGAGAGTGCTTTTGCAACAATCTCTGCTTCTTGATCATCTTTGGCACCTGTAACTTTATTGGTTACTAGTTTTGTAGCGCCTTCACCGTCACGCACCATCTCGCGTGCTAAGAATTTCATGATATTGTGTAGCGCCTCTTCAAAAGCCTCAGCATGATATCTACCGGACTTACCGTTACTTAAAAGTATTACCGTATCATTTGTAGAGGTATCGCCATCAACACTTGCCGCATTAAATGTGGTCGCTGTGACTTTATCTAAAATTGCCTGCATCTCCGCACTTGAGACCTTTGCATCTGTAGTAATAAAGCAGAGCATAGTAGCCATGGCAGGGTTGATCATCCCTGCGCCTTTTGCCATAGCACCTATGTGAAAACTGCTTTTATCTTCAAGCTCCACTCTGAAGGCTTTTTCTTTTGAGAAGCTGTCTGTTGTCATTATTGCCTGTGCTGCTGCGTGAGGCTCACATTTACTGAGATCAAAAAGTTTAACCCCGTTGATAATCTTTTCTTTTGGCAGACGCACACCGATAACCCCCGTTGAGCTCATTATAGGATTCTTCACGCAAGATGGCAGTGTTACAAAAATATCATCAATATCACTTACACCTGCACTCCCTGTCATTGCATTAGCATTTTTAGAGTTAATCAGTACAAAGTTTGTCTGAAAATCTCCTTTTGCTTTAAGATGTTTAATCGGAGCTGCTGCCATTTTGTTTGTTGTAAGAACTGATGCAGTTTCACACAGAGTTTCAGAATAAATAAATGCCATATCTTTTGCACCATTAGGTTTGAGTCCAGCACTTATACCATCAGCAAAAAAACCTTCAGCAGCGCAAACACCGCTTTTTAATTCTACTAACCTATACAAACTTCAACTCCTTGGGCTTCACCCTTTTTCTTAAAAGGTCTTTTGTTATTTTTATACCATTTTGTGTACCAATAACAAGGAGTTTTGATTCGCTAGTAACTAGGGTATCACCCTTTGGCATACTTAAAAATTTTCCATCTTTTTTTCTTATGCCTACAACAGAGGTATTTGTGATCTCACGGATATGTGTCTCTTTGAGTTTTTTTAGCACTGCCCATGAATAACGCGGTACCTCAATCTCTTGCATATCAAGTGGATTATCACTTTTATATAGAAACTCTTCAAGCAGATTTTCCATATCTGGTCGTGCTGCCATGGCACTAACACGCTGTGCCGTCAGTTTTGTTGGGCTTACAACTGTATCAGCTCCTAGCTTTTTGAGCTTTTCAACATCACCCATTGTCTCTGCGGCAGAGATGACATAGTAAGGACGCGGAAGAAAATGCTCTTTTTCAAAAAGCCTTACAGAAGCAATCAGGGCAATATTATCAGCGATTGAATCTGAAAGTGTTATTAGACCTTTTGCAGAGGAGAGATGTGCTTTTAACATCGCAAGCTCTGCGTGAGGCTCTGCTTGCAAATATTGCGGATATTTGTATTCAACTGCCCATGTATGGATCTCTTCTCTTGGATCAATAACCACAAAAGGTATATGGTTCTTACGAAGTTTTTTTGTCACCTCAATTGTATAGTCATTATGATAACAGACAACAAAGTGTTTTTTGAGTCTTGCGATTTTATATAACATTCCTCGCTCCTTAAGTATGGCAATAATATGCCCTTTATTTATCTCTGCAACTAAAATACCCATAGCACTTGAAAAAACTGCAAACCCGGCAATGATTAAATTGATCGTAAAAATTCTGCCCTTGTCTGATATAGGGGCGATCTCTCCAAACCCAACAGTAGTAAAGGTAACAGCAGTTTGGTATATTGCATCAATTATTGAAAAATCATCTATAAGCACATAACCTATAGTTCCAATAAGCATAATAAATACAGTAAGTATTAGGGGTAAGCGAAAAGCTTTAAGATGGGGGTAAACTTCTGGAAGAAGTTTCTGATCTGGTTTGGGAACAATCTCCCAATTTAGGAATTTACGAATCCTTTTTAAAAGATTCAAAACAAATTCCTAAAGCTTACGAATTTTTCTTAAGTGTGCGTAGTTCTTTTGCAGAAATCTTAATTTTTTTCGTTGTACCATCTTCTAATGTGATACGCACTGTTCTTAAGTTTAATAAAAAACGACGCTTTGTTCTGTTTTTTGCGTGAGAAACATTGTTCCCACTCATAGGCCCTTTGCCGCTAATAGCACATCTTTTTGCCATTGATGTATCCTTGAATGATATTTTAAAGTTGCGAATTGTACCAAATTAAAGCAAAACTTCAACTTAAACCATTTATGATTGCCAAAGAGAAAATAGTGTTAAAAAAGTTTATTTTTGTGTATTTTTTGCTTCCTGAAGCTTTCGCTTTAGCTTCATCTTTCTCCTTCTTCTTATCGACTAAAAGATTATAAAGAAAATAATTTAAGTTAATTTTTGAGATAAAAAGATAAAATATAGAATTAAA
>JANEIH010000009.1 GCA_024513425.1 Sulfurimonas sp.
AACCATGAGTTTTTTAAAAGAGTTTGACGAAGAAGTATATAATTTATGCGAAAAAGAGTTAGAGAGACAAACAGACCACTTAGAGATGATTGCATCAGAGAACTTTACACTTCCTGCAGTTATGGAAGCTATGGGTTCTGTATTTACAAACAAATATGCAGAAGGCTACCCTGCAAAACGCTACTATGGTGGATGTGAATATGCTGATAATGTGGAACAACTAGCAATAGACAGAGCTTGTAAGCTTTTTGGATGTAAATATGTAAATGTACAGCCTCACTCAGGCTCTCAAGCAAATGGTGCAGTTTATGCAGCGCTTTTAAAAGCGGGTGATAAACTCTTGGGTATGGATCTAAGTCATGGCGGACATCTTACACACGGTTCTAAACCAAGCTTTTCTGGTAAAAATTACTCATCATTTACATATGGTGTTGAGCTTGACGGTCGTATCAATTATGAGAGAGTTTTAGATATTGCTAAAATTGTTCAACCTAAGATTATCGTATGTGGCGCTTCTGCATATGCACGCGAGATTGACTTTGCAAAATTCCGTAAGATCGCAGATGAAGTCGGTGCTATTTTATTTGCTGACATTGCACATATTGCAGGTCTAGTAGCCGCGGGTGAACACCCTAGCCCATTTCCTCACGCAGATGTGGTCACTACGACTACACACAAAACTCTTGCGGGTCCTCGTGGTGGTATAATTATGACAAATAATGAAGATATCGCTAAGAAGATCAACTCTGCAATCTTTCCTGCTCTTCAAGGTGGTCCACTTGTTCATGTGATCGCCGCAAAAGCTGTTGGTTTCAAACATAACCTTAGCCCAGAATGGAAAGAGTATGCGCAACAGGTAAAGAAAAATGCAGCTATTCTTGCTGATGTCCTTATAGAGCGTGGTTATAATGTTGTATCGGGTGGCACAGACAATCATCTTGTACTTGTAAGCTTTGTCGGTAAAGAGATCTCTGGAAAAGATGCAGATGCTGCTCTTGGAAATGCCGGCATCACTGTCAATAAAAACACTGTTCCGGGTGATACAAGAAGTCCATTTGTAACTTCTGGTATTCGCATAGGAAGCCCTGCCCTTACAAGTCGTGGCATGAAAGAAAAAGAGTTTGAACTTATTGCAAACCGTATGGCTGATGTTTTAGATGATATTAACAATACAGAACTCCAAGCAAAAATCAAAGAAGAGCTAAAAGAGTTGGCACAAAACTTTGTCATTTACAATCGAGCAACATATTAAGTAGGCCAATAGACTGACTTGTTTCTTTAGCCTATTTCTGGTATTATAAACAAGAGATTTAACAAGAGGTAAAATTATGGATGAGAAAAACGAACTGAGTGATATTATACTTGACAAAGGAAATGCGTCAGGTTCTAATAAAAAAATCATACTGACAATAGCAACATTGGGTGTAGTTTTAATTGTTGTCTTGATGTTTATGAGTTCTGTAAACTCGGACTCAGCTAGTAACTTGCCTCACGCAGTCTTACCGCCAAAACCACAAAAAGAAGCTGTTAAGGAGAGTATTCAGGAAGAACCGCTTTTTGAAGAGGTGCAAGTATTAGAAGATGACTCTTCAACTGGTGCCGGTCTTGATAAAATCACGCAAAGAGTCAAAGAAAAGAGTCAAACAGAAGTATCTACTGCTCCTGTCAAGAGAGCTCCTGTTGCTACAAAGAGAGTAAATAAGCCAGTAAAAACAACAACGAAAAAAGTTGCACAAACAACAACAGATATCAAGTATTATATTCAAGTTGGTTCTTTCTCAAGATATGAACCAAATAAAAAATTCTTAAGATCTATTGAAAATTTAGGCTTTAACTATGAATACCGTAAGGTTAGCAATCTCAACAAAGTTCTTGTTGGTCCGTTTAATACAAGAAGAGAAGCTAACAGTGTTAAAAGGGTTCTTCGTGCCAAAGTTGAACCGGGTGCATTCTTGGTAAAACTATAGTAGTTTATTAACAAATATTTCTCAAGGCAGACTTTGATACACTCAAAACAATTTACGCTTGATCAGTTAGCACCAATAGCGGTCTATTCAAAAATACGCGAGATATTTTCAGATGAAATATCCTATCTTTTTGAAAGTGCCGGTGGAAGCGAGGGTAACTACTCTTTCATCTGTATTGGCGCTAGAGAACGCTTACAATATATTGATGATAAAACAGTCTATACTGACATAGAAGGCGTACAACATACAAAAGAAGAGAATCCGTTTACTTTTTTAAAAGAGTACTATAAAAAGATAGATACAACCATCTACAGGCAAGCTACAAAAGAGCTTGGTGTCGGTTATATAGATGGATTTATCGGTTTTATCGGTTATGATATGGTAAAAGTCTTTGAACCAAAACTAGGCTCTAGTATGGATCACTTAGTCGATGAACTGCATACTCCTGATTTGGATCTAATATTACCTAAACTTGTTTTGGTTTACTCACATAAAAATCATAAAATCACACTCATCTCTACACTTAAAGAGTATGCAGAGAAGTTTGAGAACATTGAAGCAGATCTCAAAGCTACCTATACCTACAAACACAGAGTTTATAATATCGGTAATGACAAAGGCAGTTATGCTCACTCTAAAGAGAAGTTCTTTGAGATGCTAGATAAATCAAAAAAGATGATAAAAAGCGGTGATGTTTTTCAAATTCTTATGACAAACCGTTTCACTCGTCATATTAAAGTAGATCCATTCTCTTTTTATAGAATTCTCCGTACTAAAAACCCTTCACCATATATGTTTTTAATGGAGTATGAAGATTTTAGCATCGTTGGTTCTTCTCCGGAGGTTATGGTTCGTCTGACTGATGGTGAGCTACTATTGCGACCGATTGCAGGAACAAGAAAACGCGGTAAAACAAAAGAGCAAGACAAAGAGTTAGAAGCGGAACTTCTTAATGATCCAAAAGAGCTAGCAGAGCATTTGATGTTAATTGATTTGGGGCGTAACGATGTTGGTCGTGTTGCAAAAACAGGAACTGTTAAAGTAGAAGATATGATGCATATAGAGCGTTTTTCCCATGTGATGCACATCGTCTCTGATGTTGTTGCCGAACTTCGAAATGATAAAAATATGTTTGATCTCTTTATGGCAACTTTTACAGCTGGGACAATGACTGGTGCTCCAAAAATTCGAGCAATGGAGCTCATCGCTAAACATGAAGGTCTCAAGCGTGGTTTTTATAGTGGAAGTATCGGCTACTTTGGATTTGATGGAAATATGGATAGTGCTATTACTATTAGAACCGCTCTTGTAACAAAAGAGAAGGTAGTACTGCAAGCCGGTGCCGGTATAGTTGCAGATAGTATTAATGAGTTGGAGTACATGGAAGTGAAAAATAAACTTGGTGCACTTATTCACTCTTTAGAAGATCTTGATCCAAAAGACTCATGAAACTTTTTACAATTTTTGGAAATCCTGTATCACACTCCCGTTCTCCATTAATGCACAACAGTGTATTTAAACACCTTGGCTATCCAGCTTGCTATACGCGTACATATCTTGAAGATGGCTCAACTCTGCGTGAGACTTTTTTTAATTTAAAACTAAGTGGTGCAAATATAACGATCCCGCATAAAGAAGTAGCCTTTGCGGCCTGTGATGAGATACGCGGTTTTGCAAACAAAGTTGGTGTTGTCAATACTATTATAGAAGAAGATGGAAAGCTCATCGGTTACAATACTGATGCTGATGGCTTTTTATATGCCATCTTAGAGTTTGAAAATATTAAAAGCGTACTTATTCTTGGTGCAGGCGGTACTGCAAAAGCATTAGCAACAAAATTTTTAGAAGAGAGTATGCAAGTAAGTGTTTTAAATAGAAGTATTAAACGGCTTGAGTTCTTTAAGACGGTTGGCTGTAAAACATTTACATGGAGTGATTTTCAACTCTCATCCTATGATTTAGTTGTAAATACAACAAGTGCAGGATTAAATGACACAAAACTTCCTGCTCCAAAAGAGTTGGTTACATCTATTTTAGATGCTACTCGCTACACAGCAGATGTTATCTATGGGAAACTCACCCCTTTCTTGACACTTGCAAAAGAGAAGAGTCTTCCATATAAAGATGGTTCAGATATGCTTCTAGGACAAGGTATTCTTGCTAACGAACTTTTTGTTCAGGGTAAATTTAAAAAACAGCAGATAAAAGCATCAATGCAAAAAAGCTTTCTTCTTTAAAACCTTTAGCATAAGAGAGTCTAATCAACAATACTCTTATAAAAACTTTATTTATACCCTCACTCTATCTTCTAAAGCTCGTGTCAACGAAAGCAAGTCAATATTTTCCAAGCTTACTCCGGTAGGAACACCTTGAGCAATTTTAGAAAAATTCACATGATAACCACTTAATTTATCTTCAATATAAAGAATAACAGCATCATTTGCAATAGAAGGGGTTAAGGCAAAAAGTATCTCTTCTATGCCACTTTTTACTATATTTTCAAGATGTGATACAGAGAGCCCTTCTAGTGAATCCATAACAAAATATTTTCCGTCAAACAAGCCATTCTCTTCTAATAGTAATATATCTTTTGCATTTTCAACGATACACAAAAGTGTAGTATCGCGTGTTTCATCAGAGCATATATGGCAGAGTTCATCTTCACTCATTCCACCGCATATGCGACACTTTTTCAAACTCCCTATCGCATCCTCTATTGCGTGAGATATTTTCAAACCGACATATGTATCGTTCATAATCATAAAATAGGCAAGTCTTGTAGCAGATTTTTTACCAATCGTAGGTAACTCTTGTAGTGCATCAACAAGCCTATTGAATTTTTCTAATGAATTATTCATCTCTATCTACTGCTTTCTCTTTAGGGACGAGCAACCAGAGTTTTAAGGGTCTATTGAGCCTGCCTGCAAGCCGGAGTGCTTCATCGCCACTTCCTGCAAACAGATCAGCTCTTACACTTCCTTTGATTGCACCACCCGTATCTTGTGCAAATACAACTCTATTGATACTCTTCTCTTGTGAATTTGCACTCAAATATAACATACTTCCCAATAAAATATACTTTTTATCTACTGCAATAGATCGCATCGGTGTCAACTCTATGCCCAAAGCTCCTGTAGCACCCTGCTCTCTTTTTGAAAAAAAGATCATCGAGTCGTTATGGTTGAGTACTTCATCAAGTTCTTGCGGATGTTCCTGCAGCCATTTTTTTATGCTTTGGAGTGAGACCTCTTTGAGTGTCAGATCACCTCTCTTTACAAGATATTTACCAATAGATCGATATCTATGCCCATTTTGATTATCATACCCTAAATAGATGGAGCTGTTATCATCAAATTTTGCGATTCCCGATCCCTGTACTTCTAAAAAAAACTTATCTATTAAAGAGTCACAATAGCAGATTACCGACGCATTCAAATCATTATGAGCCGCCTCTCTTCGAGCGTAGTAAGGCACAACTCTATTCCCTGCCAAACGACCACGCAGTCTGTAGTGCTTAAGTTCAGGATATATACTTGCTAGATCAATAGTAACCAAATCTTTCGGAGTCGCATATACCGGATATCTGTAACGCTCTGTCTGTTTATAAGAGGCGTGAATTTCGGCTTCATAGTAGCCTGTAAGTGTTCCTTGATTATCTTCTTTGTCATTTAAAATAAGAAAAGGTCGGAAGTTTGTTGTAATGAATTTTTGAGCGTTTTGTGCTTCTTGTGCTTTATTGCACAAATCTGTATAGGTATCAAAAACTTTTTTAGTTTGACAATTTTTTACAAACAGCTGTAACACCTCATCAAAATTCTCCTTATAAAAATCAGGCAAAGATTTAAAAGTCGTTTTTTGCAATTCTGTATTTGGCAACTCTTTGAGATATATTTTTGACTCTTTTGAGCAAGATACAAAAAAGAGAAAACAGGATAAGGTGATGATTACTATTTTCATGAGTGAAATTATATCATCAAAGTATTTATTTTAAATTACAAAATGGGTATAATTTCATAAAAATTTTAAACTACTATAGGATATACGAATGGAAAAGTTAAGCTATTATGAGATTTTAGAAGTATCACACAATGCAGATAAAATAACAATCAAAAAAGCTTATAGAAAAATGGCAAAAAAATATCATCCCGATAAAAATCCGGGAAACAAAGAAGCTGAACATAAATTCAAGCTCTGTAATGAGGCCTATCAGTGTCTTAGCGATGACCGACAAAGAAGCATCTATGACAGATATGGCAAAGAGGGTCTTCAAGGTATGGGTGGAGGTGGTGGTGCTTCTCACGCAGGATTTGATGACTTAGGAAGCATCTTTGAAGAGATGTTTAGTGGTTTTGGAGGCGGTAGCAGAAGACGACAAAATCCGTCTGCTATGGATAAATATCCACTTGATATGAATGTCGATATGAATATCAGCTTTCAAGAGGCCATCTTTGGTTGTGAAAAAGAGATAAACTATACTTACAAAAAAGCCTGTGAAACTTGCAAAGGCACAGGCGCCAAAGATGGCAAGCTCTCTACCTGTTCACAATGCAAGGGGCAAGGTCAGGTCTATATGAAACAAGGCTTTATGACCTTTTCACAAACTTGTCCGGTATGTCACGGAACAGGCTCTTCTGTAACCCAAAAGTGCAAAGCATGTCACGGTAGTGGTTATGAAGAGATAAAGGAGAAAATCACCATCACCATTCCAAAAGGGATCGATTCCGGAAATCGCCTGAGAGTCTCTGCTAAAGGTAACATTGGCAAAAACGGCAACAGAGGTGATCTCTACATCACATTTGAGGTCAAACCAGACAAACACTTTATAAGAAACGAAAATGATATCTATATTGAAATTCCACTCTTCTTCACGCAGGCTGTAAAGGGCGACACTTTAACAATTCCATCACTTACAGGTGAGCTTGAATTAAAGCTTGATATTGGAACAAAAGATAAACAACGCTATACTTTTAGAGGTGAAGGTATCGATGATGTTCATGGACATGGAAAAGGTGACTTGATTGCTATCATTAACATCCAGTATCCTAAAAAACTGAGTGATGAGCAATTGGAGTTGCTCGATCAACTCCAAGAGTCCTTTGGTATTGAGTCAAAACCGCATGAGAATCTGCTTGACGCTGCCATAGATAAAATGAAAAATTGGTTTACATAAAATATCATGAATAAACAACATCTTAAAGATAAGCTCTCATCACTAGCTCTCTCTATGTTTCGGAAAGATTTTTTTGGAATATATCACGGTTCACTCTCAGCAAAAACAGAATCAAGCCGTTTTCTTATCAACACAAAAGAGGCGATCTTTGACACAATTGATAACAATCTGCTCATTGAACTCTACTTTAAAAAAGATTACAGATGGAATCAAGCAAGTATTGATGCAAGTATTCACCACTCTATCTACTCACAAATATCAGAAGCAAAATTTGTCTGCTTCTCTATGCCTCAATTTACAACTGCTTATTCACTTAACCATAACATCATCACTCCTAAGGACTATTTTGGGCATAAAGAGATTGGCTCTATTGAGATTTTTGACCCAAAACAGTTTGAAGATTGGTATGAGAGGGCACAGAGTGAAATAGCCTACTATTTTCAAACAAACAAAACAAACATTATGGTAATTCGTGGATATGGTGTTTATGCCTACAGTAGAGATATGCATGAGATGGCCAAACAGTTGTCCATCTTGGAGAAAAGTTGTAGGCTTCTAATGCTTGGCAATAATATAGCCCATTGTGAATTTGACTAATTTTTAAAGTGTTTTAATAGCTCTATAAGCCACATCCATTATCTTCTTTATCTCCTCTTTGCTAATAATATACGGTGGCATAAAATAGACGATATGTCCAAGCGGACGCAAAAGCACTCCATTATCAAGCGCATACTCATACACTTTTAGCCCTATGCGTTCTTCTGCCGTGTATCCTTTGAGTTCAACCGCACAAACCATACCGGTTTGGCGTATTTCTGCCACATTTTTCAAGCTTTTAAATCTCTCAAGCTCTTTTGCCATCAGAGCTGATTTTTCTCTGTTTTTCTCAATAATATTTTCATTTTCAAAGATATCTAGAGTTGCATTTGCAGCAGAACATGCCAAAGCATTACCCGTATAGGAGTGTGAGTGCAAAAATGCTTTATGCTCATTATAGTCACAATAAAACTTTGCATAAATATCGTTAGAAGTAAGCACCACGGAGAGTGGAAGATATCCGCCGGTAAGCCCTTTTGAAAGTACTAAAAAATCAGGTGAAATTCCAGCCTTTTGAGAAGCAAAAAGCTCACCTGTCCGACCAAAACCAACCATTACCTCATCTGCGATAAGATGCACATTAAATCTGTCACATATCTCACGCAATTGAACTAAAAAGTGAGAATGATACATATGCATATATCCTGCCCCTTGGATCAAAGGCTCAACAATAATAGCACTTATCTCATCGGCTCTTTGTTGACAAAGTAGCTCAAACTCCCGAGCTGCTACTATAGCACTCTTTTTGCTCATATCTTTTGGCACGGGAGTTTGAATGGTGTTCATAAGAAGTGGTTCATAGGTATCTTTATAGAGCTCAACATCACCGACACTGAGAGCTCCTATTGTCTCTCCATGATATGAATTTGTTAATGAAATAAAGAGTGATTTTTTTTCTCCTGAGTTCAAATGGGCGTGATAGCTCATCTTAAGTGCGACCTCAACTGCAGATGAGCCGTTATCTGAGTAAAAACACTTATCTAAACCATTGGGTGTTAGTTTCACAAGACGCTCAGAGAGCCTTACAACCTGTTTATGGGTAAACCCTGCAAGTATAACATGCTCTAATGTATCTAACTGCTCTTTTATCTTTTCATTTATATAGCTGTTGGTGTGTCCAAAGATATTTACCCACCATGAGCTTATGGCATCAATATAACGATTTTCTTCAAAATCTTCTAGATAGACTCCATGAGCTTTCTTTATCGGTATTAGCGGCAATCTCTCGTGATCTTTCATCTGCGTGCAGGGATGCCAAAGAACATCTAAGTCTCTATTTTTCAATTCTTCATTTTTCATAGCAAAATTATATCTTTCTCTCTCCTCTTTATCAAGTTTAAAGGCGAATTTACATAGAATTACATAAATTTAACAAAAGAAGGCTTTTTACTATTATGATTACATGGATGCAAAGACATAAGAAATGGCTTATTATAACCATTTGGATTTCAACTATTGCTTTTATCGGTGCTGGTTTTGTCAGTTGGGGACAATATAAATATGGAGATAAAGCAAGTGCTGTTGCAAAAGTCAATGATGTTGAGATATCTATGAGTGAACTGCAAAAAGCCTACTCTCGTCTCTATCAGCAATACAATCAGATGATGCAAGGTAATTTTGATAAAGAAAAAGCAAAACAGTTTGGCTTAAAAAAACAGGCTCTACAACAACTCATCCAACAGGCGTATCTTCTTAATCTTGCAAAGTCGTATGACCTAATGGTCAGTGATTTAGATCTTTTTGAAGTTATAAAATCACAAAAGGCTTTTTATGAAAACGATGCTTTTAATAAAGATAGATATAAGCAGGTTCTTTCACAAAACAGAATGACTCCAAAAGAGTATGAAGCAGGACTTAGAAAAAAACTGCTTATACAAAAAACACTTGCTCTTTTTTCCGTAAAAACTTCAAAAAATGAAGTAAAAATATTAGATACACTGCTAAACATTGCAGATAAGATTGAATATAAAATACTTTCAGAATCGATGGTTCATGTTACTACATCAAATGCAAAACTCAAAGCATTCTGGGAGAGTATGAAAGAGAACTTTATGACAGATGTAAGTTATGAGATCAACTTTATCAAACAGTCTCCTGTGGCAAAAAAGTACGATAAAGCTACTATTGCAAAATATTATCAAGAGAACAAAACACACTTTAAAGATAGTAAAGGCAAGATACTTCCACTCAAAAAAGCAAGAGGAGCAGTAAAAAAAGAGTTAAACGCAAAAGCATCTAAAGATACGGCACTCAGAACATACATCGCTTTCAAAAGAGGAAAACTTGATCCATCGATACACAAAAAGAGATTAACAATTTCAGCATCCAATAACCCTTTAGGAAAAAAGGTACTCAAAAAAATAAAGTCTCTTTCTGCTACAAAACCGTATGCAAAACCTATTCTTGTTAACGATACTTATTATATAATTATGTTAGCTAAAATAAACCCTGCAGTACCAAAATCTTTTAAAGCTGCACGCACGGAAGTTTTACCACTCTATCTAAAACAAAAAAAGAGAGAGAAGCTCTTTGAATTAGTAGATAATTCTCTAGCTACATTCAAAGGAAAAACTACCAAATTTATCACTGTTGATTCAGCAGATGCAATAAATGGTCTTTCAAAAGCAGAGACAGCAGAGTTTCTTCAGAAGCTTTTTATTTCTGATAAAAAAAGAGCTTCTATAGCATTAAAAGATGGAAAAGTTGTTTTGTATAACATTTTAAAACAGAAACTGCTTAACAAAAAAAATAGCAATCAGAGTGATGCTATTGATCAATTAAAAAATACAATGTTTGGTCAAGGTCTTCTAAAAACCCTTCAAAACAAGTACCAAACTGAGATATTTATCCAAGGACTCTAAATTGAGTAGAACTGTTTTAGCTATTGACATTGGCTCAACAAAAATTTGTGCTATTATCGCCGAAATTGCTAACGATAACACTATCTCTATTACAGGAGCAGGAGAGACAAAAGCACAAGGTCTCAAAAAAGGAAGTATCACAAATATTGAACTTGCCTCTCGCAGTATCAAAACAGCTGTTGAAGACGCAAAAAGAGTTTCTGGTGCAAATGTAACAAGTGCAATCGTATCAATTTCAGGAGCTTATACAAAAAGTCTAAACTCTAACGGCATTGTAAACATTCAATCAAAAGAGATATCTTTTGAAGAGATTAAGCGTGTTATGCATACATCTCTTTATAATGCAAATATTCCAAATGAGTATAAAGTACTTCATGCTTTACCATTTAACTTCAAAGTAGATGATCAGGACTATATAGAAGACCCACTTGGAATGAATGCTTCTCGTTTAGAAGTTGAAACACATATTATTACAACACAAAAATCAAATCTTAACAATCTCAAAAAAGCTGTCAAAGGTGCAGGAGTAGAAGTAGAAAATATAGTGCTTAACTCATACGCATCCGCTATTGCGACACTTAATGAAGATGAACGCGAACTTGGTGTTGCAGTTATTGACATGGGTGGCAATACTAGCAATATCGCGATATACTCTGGAAACTCCGTTAGATACAATGAGTATCTTGGCGTTGGCTCCAACCATGCCACAAATGACCTCTCAATGGCACTACATACACCGCTCAATATTGCAGATAAAGTAAAACTAGAGTATGGCTCACTTTTTACTCCAAGTGATGACTTGATTGAACTCCCTGTAATCGGTGATGGAGAGACAACACATGAAGTCTCTTTGAGAGTTGTTCATAATGTCATCTTTGCAAGAGTGGAAGAGACATTGATGATACTTGCACAGTTTATTGAAAAGAGTGGCTTAAAAGATCAAATTGGTGCGGGAGTTGTTCTCACAGGTGGCTTTTCAAAAATGAAGGGCATCTGTGAATTGGCAAATGCTACCTTTGGATCTATGCCGGTGCGTCTTGCTAAGCCGCGTGAGATGGATGGGCTCTTTGAGACACTCAAAGAGCCTGAATATGCAAGTGCAATTGGTTTGATTATGTATGCTGCATATCCATATACACCATATGAGATTGATGTAAATAAGCGTGTGCGTCATACAAATGAAACACCGACACAAAGTACAACTGTAGATCTTTCTAATACAACAGAAAATCTCCTTACTCCCCTTATAAAAGAGGAGAAAGAGGCAAAAATGATCAATCTTGAAGAAGTTCAGAGTAAAAAAAGTGATGAAACAGGAAGCTTAAGCAAATTTTGGAATTGGGCAATCCAGTTATTTTAAAGGAGTGAAATATGGAACCGTTTGTAGTTGAAGAGACACATAACCCAAGTGGAGCACGAATCATAGCTGTAGGCGTCGGCGGCGGCGGCGGCAATATGATTGGACATATGATCAATGAAGGTGTCAGTGGTATTGAGATGATGCTTATCAATACTGATGTACAGGTATTAAACGAAACAAGTACTGCAACCAAGATACAAATTGGAGCAAAACTTACAAAAGGGCTAGGTGCCGGAATGAAACCAAACATTGGTAAAGATTCTGCACTAGAAAACTATGATGATATTCGCTCAGCTCTTGAGGGTGCCGACATTGTCTTTATCTCTGCTGGTCTTGGTGGTGGTACCGGAACAGGAGCCGCTCCTGTTGTTGCACAGATTGCCAAAGAGATTGGTGCACTTACAATCTCTATCGTTACAAAACCTTTTATGTTTGAAGGACGCAAGCGTCTTAAACTTGCTGAGAGTGGTTTGGAGGAGCTTAAAAAAGAGAGTGATTCCATTGTTGTTATTCCAAATGACAAACTCCTCTCAATTATTGACAAAAAACTAGGACTCAAAGAGAGCTTTAAAATTGTTGACTCTGTTTTAGCACAAGCAGTAAGTGGAACTTCTGGTGTAATTCTCTCAAGTGGCGAAAATGATATTAACCTTGACTTTGCCGACTTGCAAACTGTAATGAGCCATAAAGGTATGGCACTTATGGGTGTTGGTGAGCATGAGGGTGAAAATGCTGCTTATGAGGCAATCAAAGCGGCTATTGAATCACCACTTCTTGACAATATGTCCATCAATGGCGCAATGGGTGTACTTGTGCACTTTAGTATGCATCCTAACTTTCCAATGATGGAACTCGCAGAAGCTATGGAGGTAGTTCATGAGAGTGCACATGATGATGCCGAAGTTATCTGGGGGACATCTACTGATGCTACACTAAATGAGAATTATGTAAAAATCACAATTGTTGCAACAGGTTTTGAAAAAGATCTGGCAATCGATGAAGATTTGGCAACAGAAAACATAGCTCCAAAAATTGAAAAAATCCGTCCTCGCCTTGTAGTTGGTGGTGATTTAAATAGTGACTATCTTGATATGCCTGCATATATGAGACAACAACAAGATTAATCTTGTCTGCTTCTTTTGAAAAGATTATGAAGGCCAAATCACTCCTTGGCCTGCGTGAGAAATCCACCCTTAAAGAGATTAAAGACAAATATAAAAACCTTATAAAAAGATGGCATCCTGATAAATTTAAAGATAATGTTGAAAAAGCTACAAAGATGAGTGCCAAAATCAATGAAGCCTACAAAACCATCCTTGAGTACACAAACCACTACGAATACCCTTTTGATGAAGAGAGTATAAAAACAAAGTGCCAATCACCCTCAGATTGGATGAAAGAGAGATTTGGCAATAAGAAAGAGACTATTTAGAGCCATACCCCATTTTTCAAATAATATGTCAATGGATAATAGCTAACAGTCACGACATAAACTGTATTGTAAAAAAGTGAAATATGAAAATACTTTCGTAACTCTTTAGCGTTAAACTCTATGATACCAATAACAAAACCAAAAAATGTTCCGACAAAAAGCACTATATATAAAAAATATCCTATATAGTTATAATCGCTTTGTAAAATACAAAATGGGCAGTGGTGTGTTGGTTGTTCATAAATATATGTACCAAAAAATGCAATAAGTGTTATCAATGCAATAAGTAAGAATAAAATATTTGCAACAGCATAGATATATCTGTTTTTTAGTAGATTTAAAAGCATTAAAAGTGCAAAAAATCCATAAAAAATTGTCACTAAAACTTTTGGAGATGCACTTAGTATCTCTGCTAAATATGTTGCTGAAGTGGTAGAGAAAATTGCCCCGCAACAATCCACTACACTACCTATGTCTATAGCATTGAACATAGAGCTCTCTAAGACTATCTCAGATATAAGAAGAAAATAGGAGATACAAAAAAGTAAAAACTTCTGCTTGAGATAAGGTTGATATTCATACTTAATATCTTCACTATTGAGCACTATCCAAAAGGCAAAAATATAAAAGTTGAGTATCTTTAAAAAGAGTAGCGGTGTTCCATATCCTGTAGCACTGACAACACCAGCAGCACACATTGCCCCAGGAAGAATATTTGAGATATCATCTAGAGTATAGACAAAAAAGATAAAAAGCGGTATCTTTACATAAAATATAAATTTAATGATAGTTGCAGAGAGATAGCTCTTTTTTTCCAAAGCATACTGATGAGAAGTTGTTGTATCTGCATCATACTTCAAAACAATTTTTAGAGAGTTACCGAATGCTATTGTCGCAAAAATGACAAAAAGAAGATTTAAAACGCTCAATGTAATTGTCTCGGGCGTTAAAAACATTAGAGTAATTTTCCATGTTCAAGATTAATAACCCTATCAACAAAATCAAGCTCAAAAAAGAGCGGATCATGCGTTGCAACAATAA
The DNA here is from genome assembly GCA_024513425.1 of Sulfurimonas sp. GTDB lineage: Bacteria > Campylobacterota > Campylobacteria > Campylobacterales > Sulfurimonadaceae > Sulfurimonas. The sequence continues at coordinate 14,429 of JANEIH010000009.1, forward strand.
TTGTTCGTTTTTTTGACTTTAGCTCACGCAGTATCTCTATAAACTCACGGGAGAGTTTTTCATCAAGATTGGCCGTTGGCTCATCTGCTAAAATAATTTTTGGATCATTAATATTTGCTCTAGCAATTGCAACACGCTGTTGTTCTCCACCTGAGAGGTTTCTAACCATCAAAGATACTTTATGTGCTATAGAAAATATCTCTAGCACTCTCTTTGCTTTTTGACGCATAAGCTCACGCGATAGGTTGAGAGGAAAAAGCGGCAAAAGTACATTCTCTTCTACACTTAAATCAGGAATGAGATTGTACTTTTGAAATACGATACCGATATTCTCTCGTCTATATGAAGCTGTAAAATGATCCAACATTTTTGATATCTTCTTACCATCTACGATTACTTCACCGGCTGTTGGCTTAGAGAGCCCTGCTATTAGAGACAAAACGGTACTCTTTCCACTTCCGCTCACTCCTTTTAGAACAATAAGCTCACCCTCGCTAAACTCCAATGAGATATCTTGCAGTGCTTTGATGTTTTTACCATAGATTTTTGAAACATTTTTTAGCTTTATCATCGCATTACCTCATCAGCATCAAGTGTTGCAACTCTCCATGAAGGAATCAGTGTCGCTGCAATATAAACAGGTACAGAGAGTAGAAATATAAGTAGAATATATGATAATTCAATATGTATATTTAATTGAAAATTATGAATCTCAAGCATATTTTCATGGATAAATATTCTACCAAGCAGTGGCGCTTTAAATATAAAAACATAGACAAATGCGATACCCAATCCTAAAATAAAAGAGAAAAATGAGAGGAGTGTAGCCTCATAGAATTTTGCGTGCAGTACATCTTCTATACACCACCCTATCGCTTTTAATATCCCTATCTCACGCTTCTCTTCACTGCTAAGTCCATTTGCTTTATCATAAATAATGATAAAAAATGTAAAAAGTGCTATAACAAAGAGTGAGAGAAAAACACCGCTATCATAGTTAAAAAGCTTTTCATACTCTAGTAGTAGTTCATCTTTGGATGTTACTTTTGCATTTGGCAACAACAGACGAATCTTTGAGCTAATAGACTCTAGTTCATTTTTATTTGCAACACTCAGAGCAATACCACTTCCCTCATCTACACCATATCCAAAAATCTCTCGCGCTGTATCTTTGTTCATTATGATAAGATTTTTCAACTCCACTCTCTCGCCTACATCAAAACTAGCTTTTATACTGACCTTTTGCAAGCTTCCATCAGGCTTTATAAAATTAAAATACTCTTTATAATAGGCTTGATGCATAATATCTTGGACATTTCTACTCACTAATATTTCTGAATCGCTCAGCTCATACTTTTCTAAAAGCTTTATGACCATAGGATCATTCTGCATCTCAAAAGCATCAACGCCTAGCAGATAAAATATACTCTCTTTGGGTTTAAAATAATACTTTCCGTCTATTTCTAGTTTTCCTGCTGTAACACCCTTTATCTCCAAAAGCTTATTAAGCACACTTATATCTATAGCCGCAGGCATTCCGGCTTTGTAGTTTTGTATGATGATATCACTTTGGTTTGCTATACGCTCTTTTAGTTCATAACGCAGAGAACTTGTTACAAAAAAAAGCGTGGTAAGCAGTGCAACCAAAAGTGTAAAGATAGTGACAATAAAGATATTTTTGTTTTTATGCCGTAAAATATAACTGTAGGCGTATTCTAAAAGATAGAAGTTTATTTTACTCATAGAGCTTATGCACCATGGCAGTTGTTACATTATCAAAATGAATGATTGCTCTGCCTCGATGGTCAAGCAAAAACTGTTTTGCATTTTTTCTATTTTGAAATCCTATCAACTCATGCCCCATAGGTCCATATACATCACCCCCTATGACATAGTCGGCATCTTGTGCATCGATTGGCTCTTGCGTGTAGTAGGCTCTAGTATAGATATTTCTAATGCCCTCTTTGTGCTTGAAATAGTATGTAAAGAGATCTTTCATACCATCAAAGTAGAGTTTTTTGCCATCTTGATACTCTATCATAGAGACCCACCGTGGATACTTATATAAAAACATACCGCATACCGGGCACTTCTCTTTTTGTGAAACATTTAAATCAGGGTATCTTCTCTCTACTTTTGCTTCTCTTTGTACATCCCATAAGTAAAGAGCCAAAGCTTCTTGATAACTGCTTTTTAAATCTCCACACTCTTTTGTCTCTTTTATGAAAGTCAAAAGTGCCTCATAGCTTTTAAATATACCCGTATTGAGCTTTGAACATCTCTTTTGAAATATTTTTTTACCCATTGGATATATCTTTTTAGATTTCAGTGCATCTGAATAATCTGGATACGCAAAAAGATTGGCAATAAGAATAAAAAAGAGAGATGCAAATTTAGAGAGCGACATTATATGACCTTACTATGATTTAATAAGATAATATCAAAAAAGAGTTAAAAAAGTGTTAAGAAGACTCTAATCTATGCGTAGCAGCATCAATCTGCGTATGAAAAGAACAAGAAGAGCAACAGCCAAAAATTTGAAGTCTATCTCACTGGCAATATGAATATTTGCAAATGTATCACTCTGTATTGCCTCTCTCCCCATAGACTGCATCGCTAAAATCTTAGGTACATAGATAGTAGCAAACATCAATGATGAAAAAAGAGCAGTAGCAGCCGCTCCAAATAAAATGGCATCACGCTGTCCATATTTATACATATAAACCTCATAAAAGGTGATATATCCTGCTAGAAAATAAACCCAGTAAGAAAAACGGTAAAATATCTCACCCATAATAACACCCATATTATAATGATCTATCAGTATGCCCACTAAAATTTTATCACTATGAAACACGACAGGTGCTACAACTGCACCAAGTACCAAAACAGCACCGAAACTTGCAGCAATGACAAGTAGGTAACTAAAATCCAAATAAATATTTCTTTTTAACATATGCTATACCTTTAGTGTAAAGCCTCTGTCAAATGAAGAGTAGTCTTGATAAAATTCGAGGCTTTGAATTTCTGCGTTGTGTAGATAAGAGTGTATTTTATCTTGTTGATCATAACCCATCTCACAGCTAAAAAACTTAATCTTTTGCCTTAAGACTTCATCAAGAAGTTGCTGAATGATTTCATCACCGATTTGACCACCAAAAAGGGCATTTTGTGGTTCAAAAGAGAGGTTTAATCCAAGCTCTTCACCCTCTGCAATATAAGGAGGATTTGATACCAAATAGTCAATTTGCTCATTCAGAGGTTCTAAAAGTGACCCCTCACGCAACTCTATTTGATTTTGCAAACCAAAGTTTTCAATATTTTTTTGAGCAACCATAAGTGCTTTTTGGGAGATATCAATGGCGATTATCTTTGCATTTGGAAGATGAAGTGCAAGCATAATAGAGATGATTCCACTACCAACCCCCACTTCGGCTAATCTGATTGCTACCTCTTTATCTTCAATATTTTTTAAAACTTCATCAATTAAAAGCTCAGTTTCAGGACGCGGAATAAGAGCACCCTCATCTATATAAAACTGTTGTGAATAAAAACTGACACGATTGACGATATACTCAAAAGGCTCACCCCTGCTTCTGCGTGCAACCCAGTCAAAAAAAGCATCATCAAGCTCTACTTCACTCTTTTGATTTGTAAGTAGCCATAACTCATCTTTATCAAAATAAGTCATCAGAAGCAGTTGTGCCTCACGCACAGCTCTTGGAATCTGAGAGGCTTGTAGCGTCTGCGTTATCTCACGCAATAACGCTTCGACTATATATTTGCGTCGCATTTACCCTCAAGTCCACTCTCATCTATATACCCAATATCCACACCAAGCTCTTTAAGACGCTCAATTACAGGAGGATGAGTATAGTGAAAGAAGATATAGAGTGGGTGTGAAAGTGGAAAACTTCTGTTTTGTGTAACAAGTTTCCGTAAAGCATTTGCAAGCTCAATCGCTCCGGAAGCTCCACCAAGTTCACTACCCATTCTATCTGCTTCGTACTCATTGTGTCTGCTGACCACTCCCATAATCGGCATCATGATAAAGCTAAGAACCGGCATAAAAAGCATTAAGAGTATCATAATAACATACGGCTCTCTTGAGAGTCCCATCTCCATATAGAGTGAGTTGGGTAGATTTCCGAAAATCGCAAACATTGCAAAGAGCATTCCACTGACTAGAGCTATATTTTTATAGATATCTCCGTGAGCAAAATGTCCAAGTTCATGCCCAAGAACAGCTAAAAGTTCTTTTCTCGAGAGCTTCTCTAAAAGTGTATCAAAAAGAACTACTCTTTTTGTCTTGCCAAATCCACCAAAATAAGCATTTAGGCGTACATCACGCTTACTTGCATCACTGACAAACACACCTGAACTTATAAAACCCGTTGCATCCATTAGACGCTTTATCTCACCGTTAAGCTCTTCATCTTCAAGTGGTTTAACCTTATCAAAAAATATTGCACGAAATGTCGGATAGAGCATATTTATAGCGATAACTACCGCAAATATAAAAAGAGAGCTCCAGAGCCACCACAATGCAACATTTGTCATAATCGCATAGATACCCCATACAACCAAAAAGCCAAAGAGAATCATCGTAATAAAAGATATTGCTGTATCTTTTATCCATTGTCCGAGTGTCGATTTGTTAAAGCCGTACTCTGTATCAATAACAAACTTTTCATAGTAAGAAAAAGGCAGTGACATAATGAAATTGATAACAACAAAACCCATAACAATTATGATATTTTTCATCACTTCATTTTCCAACATAAAAAACTGATACTCCAAGGCTTTGATACCAACACCCATCCACGCAATGAAAAGAAGATAATCTATAAAAGTATTAACAATTGCAAGCTTCTCTTTTGCAACAGCATAATTACCTGCTTTTAAAAATTCACTTGCTCCTAAGAGAATCGGGGTTTTTCTTTTTGCTATATTGATATAACCGATCTGCATCACACTCGTATATATCGAAATAGCGACATAAAGAGTATATATACCTATAATTGTCATTAACATCTATCTACCTTTTTATTTTATTGGCACTGTATGTACGCCAAACAGTGCTGTTTCAAACTTCTCTTTTAAATATTGGCTCCACAATAATCTACCACTTTTGACTCTAAGGTTACCTCTTTAATAAGCTCTACTACTTTGAGGTGTTCTGGATGCACGGCATAGGCCTGTAGCTCTTCTTTAGTCTCAAAAGTCGAATAGAGAGAGAGATCCATGGCTCTCTCGGACTCATTAAAGTTGATACCGACCTCCATCGTTTTCAAAACATCTATCTTCTCTTTTAACTGCTCAAGCCTATCTCGAACTTTTGCAATATTTTTTGCTTTGTTTTCCTCTTTGAACTGAAACATTACAATATGTACTATCATCACGCAACCTTAAAAAAATTTCTAAATTTTACCGAGTTTTTCATTATTTTTTGATACTATAGGGGTATGAAAGAGTTGTATGGTGTTGGCATTTTATTTTTTTATTTTCTAAAGTGGCCTATCTTTTTAGGTTATATCTACCTACGCCTAAACGGATATAAAGAGAGTTATATTCTCGATGCTCTATGGCTCTACTCTCTCTTTTTAATACTCAAAGATTTTTATACTTTTTATAAAAGAAAAAAAGAGAAAAAGTGCTGTTAAGATTTTAAAACTTCGATCTATACTCAGCCATCATTTTCAATTAGTTTGTTAGTAAATCTCGTAAAGATTCCTGTGGGGATTTTCCTTCAAGCGTTGCGTGTACCTCTGTAGCAATAGGGAGATAGAGACTCTCTTTTTGTGCAATTTCTCGAAGTGCATACGCAGTACCGATACCCTCAGCTACTTCACCAAGCTCACGCAGAATATCCTCTTGAGAGTCTCCACGGGCAAGTCCTAGTCCTACCCGAAAGTTTCTACTCATTGTTGATGATGCCGTAAGAAAAAGATCTCCTGCACCACTAAGTCCTAAAAAGGTATCTTTTTTTGCTCCATAGACAGCACCAAAACGCTTCATCTCTACAAGCCCACGCGAAATAAGTGCAGCTGCGGCATTGTTTCCAAGCTCAAGTCCTGAACAGATTCCAGCGGCAATGGCAATGACATTTTTATAAGCCCCTGAGATCTCTGCACCAACAACATCACTAGATATGTATGTTTTGATAAATAGAGGAAAAAACTTTGTAAACTCTTCTGCAAGCTTCTCATTGGTAGAACTTATAACTAGAGCCGTAGGGAGTGACTGCATCACTTCTGCGGCAAATGACGGTCCTGAGAGAAAAGCGATATTTTCATCTGGAACATATCGACTATAGATCTCATTTAAAAATCTGCTGGTTTTTGCCTCTATTCCTTTGGATGCAACAAGAATTTTTTGATTGCTAAAGACAAAGTTTTCCTCCAACCAAGATGCAATCTGCTGTGCAGGTACCGTAATAACAAGATATTCGCACTTAAGAATCTCTTCCAATGAGACAAAATTCTTTATATCTCTTGGTGTTCGAGAATTAATAACAACATCACTCTTTCGTGAGAGTGCAAATGCAAGTGCACTTCCCCATTTACCAGCTCCAATGACTCCAATTAACATATCGTTTACTCCCTATTCTCTTTTCAAATTCAGCGATATCGGCTTCATATCCCACGATAATCAATATATCGCCCTCCTGAATAATATGATTTTTAGCTTTTGAAGAGTAAATAAACTCACTTTTCATATCTTTATGCATAACCGATAGCACTATAATACCATTATAACGCGTCCAATCAACACTTGTTAATTGCTCATTTTTAAAATGGCTCTCTTTATCAATCTTAATCTGTGCTATTTTCAACTCACTCTCTTCATATAAAATACTATGTAAAATTTTACTTGATATTGGCTTTTCAAGCATATTTGTAATAATATCTGATGTTGTTTCCACAATGGCAATCACCTTGTTGGCACCTGCCATTTTGAGCTTGTTGGCATTCTCATTATTTGAAGCTAGTGCAATAATTTTCAGATTTTTAAAATTTGCACGCAAGGAGATGGTTAAAAAGATATTTTGAGCATTCTCTTCAAGCAGACAAAATGCCATAGAGTTCTCTATATCTACCTCTTTATGAACCTCAAGCCACTCATCACTCAGATCAAAAACCTCAACACGACCACCACTTTTTTCCACATCTTCTTCATGTAGAGAGTATATTTTCACACATTTATACCTGTCAACAACATTTGCTACAATCTCATGTGCATATTTGTTGTACCCAAAAACCAGTGCTGTTGTCTTAGTCATCTCTAACCCTTGTACGCAGATATTTTTCAAATTCTAAAATCAAAATCTCATATCCGACAACTAAAAGATAATCCCCTGCTTCAAGCAGTGTAGTATCAATAGGATTGAAAAAGAATCGGTCATTATTATATTTATTGATTCCTAAAAGAACAATCTGAAAATCTTTATTTCCAAGATCACCAACTGTTGGAAAATTATCGACAATATGCTGCGTGATACTAAGCTCATCAATCTTTACATCAAGATTTTCACTACGCAGTTCATGAATTACCTCAAAAGCAACAGGCTTACCGACAATCTCCTTTGTAATAAGCCCTACAAGCTCCTGAGGATAGACGATTTTATCTATCCCTGCAAAATCAAGTTTCTTACGATTTGTATCACTCATAAGCAAAGAGAGAATAAAGACATCTTTATTGATAGAGCGGATTGTAAGTGCAGCATATACATTTTCAATATCATCCTCACGCAGACACAAAACTGCTTTGATCTGTCTATCTATATCGATATTGAGCTTTTCATAGCTCTCTACTCTTCCTGGATTGTAATGAAGTGCTGTATAACCATCTTTTTTTGCCATCTCAATACGACCTTGATCATCATCCATAATAATGATTGAGCTATCTTTTATAGAGAGTTTTTTTGCAACCTCACGCGAGATCTTTTCATATCCGCAGATAAGATAAAAACGCTTGAGCTTTGAGACATCTTCAATAGTTTTCATCTCTCGAATCTCATCAAGTTTTTCTGTAAATGCAGAGACAAAGAGTGATGTTGTAAATGCCAAAACAGCCATACCGGCAACAATGACCAAAATAGCAACAAATCTACCTTCTGCCGTAACAGGGGTAATATCTCCATACCCGACAGTTGAGATGGTAACGATCGACCAATAAAAAGCTTGAAAAAGAGTATTTACAGAAGATGCCGGATTATTTGCTTCCATCACGTAGATAAGCACCGAAGAGACAAAAATTACAACCGAAGCAAAAATTCCAAGTGTTAAAAATTCAAACTTTTTCGCAGCAAGAACAGAAGAGAGCGTCTGAAAACTTTTTGCATATCGAAAGAGTTTAAAAACACGAAAGAGGATGAAAATTCGAAGAAGTCGCAACTGATGAAAGAAAGGTAGTATCGCCAATAAGTCAATAATTGCTTTTGGCGATATCATATAGTTTAGTTTTACTTTTAAGATCTGCTTAAAAGCCTTTGCAAGATTAACCTCTCGATGTAAAAAAGTATCATGTTCTGCGTGAGTTACAATAATCTTACTAACACTGCTATTCACCCATAACCGTAACATATACTCAACAAAAAATATAAAAGAGATGATATAGTTACTAAAGAACATAAGGTAGTCGTTCACATGGAACTTTACCTCGCGTATAAGGACACTTACACTGATAAAGATAAGTGTAATCATAAAAATATCTATATATTTTTTATACCTGTTTTTATCATCTTCTAAAATACTATAAAAAAAATGCTTAGACTTCTGATACGATTTTGATGCATCTAAATAATAAGCAAACTCAAGTATCTGGTGTTTTAGCATGATGCTTAACCTAGCTTAGCTTTGAGTATTTCGTTTACGGCTTGCGGATTTGCACTTCCTTTTGAAGCTTTCATAACCTGCCCGACAAAGAATCCAAAAAGTTTCTCTTTTCCAGCTCTATACTGCTCTACTTTGTCTTGATTTGCGTTAACTATCTCATCACACATCGCCTCAATAGCACCGGTATCTGTAACCTGTTTCAATCCTAGTCTATCAATGGCATCATCAACACTAACCGATATATTTTCCATTAGATAATCAAGAACCTCTTTGGCAGCTTTTCCGGATATTGTCTTATCATCAATACGCTTTACCAAAAAACCAAGCTTTTTCGCATCTACCGGGGAATTTATGATATTAACATCACCTTTAAGGCGAGCTTGCAGCTCAACTGTAAGCCATGTGGTGGCAGTTTTTGCACTTACGCCATCTTCCTCCATCATGGTCTCAAAAAAGTTTGCCATCTCTACGGACGATGTAATAACAGAAGCGTTATATTGATTCATACCATATTCAGATACAAAACGCTCTTTTTTTGCATCTGGAAGCTCTGGAATTTTTGTATATTTTTCAATCATTTCATCAGTAACTTCACATTTAAGAAGATCAGGTTCTGGAAAGTATCTATAATCGGCAGCTTCCTCTTTTCCACGCATAGAGCGAGTCTCTTGTTTTACCTGATCAAAAAGACGCGTCTCTTGGACTATCTCTTCATCATAGGTACCATCTTCCCATGCTTCAACTTGACGAGAGACCTCTACTTCTATTGCTTTTTGAATAAACTTAAAAGAGTTGATGTTTTTAATCTCAACGCGGGTATAGAGCTTCTCATCACCTTTTGGACGAATTGAGACATTTACATCAACACGGAAACTTCCTTCTTGCATATTTGCATCACCAATGTCAATATAGCGGATAATAGAGTGCAACTTTTTCAGATAGAGAATTACCTCTTCTGCACTTCTCAAATCTGGCTCACTTACAATCTCTAAAAGTGGTGTTCCTGCACGATTTAAGTCAACCTTTGAGATATCACCATCATGAATATTTTTACCGGCATCGGCTTCAATATGTGCACGATTTACACGAATAGTCTTGTTTGAACCATCTTCAAAATCAATTTGAAGTTTTCCATGTTCTACTATTGGCATATAGAGTTGTGTTATCTGATATGCAGATGGGGAATCTGGGTAGAAGTATGACTTTCTGTCAAAATATGAAACTCTGTTGATCGTAGCATCTAAAGCCGTTCCAAGCATAATAGATTTATGCACAACTTCTTTATTAAGCACTGGAAGTGCACCTGGTAGTGCCAGGCATGTAGGGCAGGTATTTGTATTTTGTTTATGATTAAAACTCGTGGGACACGAGCAAAAAAGTTTTGTTTTTGTATTGAGTTGAACATGGACCTCAAGCCCTATTACGACTGCAAACATAGTTTTCCTTAGATAAAATAGATTAAATTTATCTATTTTATCTAATAAATGCTTTAAAATATGTTATTTTCAGAAAAAAAGAATTTAAAAGCAATAAGAGCATAAGGGGAGTTTTTTAATGCTCCCCTACGATGACTGCACCGGCAAGATAAACATAAGTAAGTATCATAAAGATAAATGCCTGTAAGAATGCACCAAATGTCAAAAGAGCAAATGGGATTAATGGCATCACCCATGGAACAAGCATTAAGATTACTGCCAAGAACATATCATCACCTTTGATATTACCAAAAAGACGGAAACTAAGAGAAACAATGCGTGAAAAGTGTGAAACAATTTCAACAGGGAACATAAGCCATGCCAACCACCATACAGGCCCAGAAAAGTGTTTAAAATAGTTGATAATGCCATGTGTTTTGATACCGACAAAGTTATAATAAACAAACACAGAAAGTGCTAAAGTAAGTGTCATATTTAAGTTTGAAGATGGTGCTTCAAAACCTGGAACAATACCGATTAAGTTTGCAATACCGACAAAAAGCCCGATTGTTGCGACTAATGCGAGGTATTTAGGGGCGTGTAGCTTACCCATTACATCTATACCCATCTGTAAAACACCGTTAATATATGCTTCCATCAAATTTTGTGTACCTTTTGGCACAAGTTGTAAGTTTGACATAGCAACCCTTGCCAATACTATTGCAATTAATGCTGCTAGAACCATATGTGTCAAAAAAAGAAAATCATGATTTTCTGAAATCAGTCCGAAAAAAGTAAATATTTCACCCATGAACTTGCTCCCTTGTCTTTAAAAATTACGGAATTATATTTAAAATTGCATTAAAACATTATAAGTTTTGCTATAATTAGTAATAAAAATCAGAGAGTTGGAGAAAGAGTATGAAGCTAATAAAGTCTATCGCATTAGTGAGTTTAACAACATCGCTACTTATTGCTCAAGGGCAAAGTATAGTAGACATAGGAGAGCAAAGTTCAAAACTTCTGTTAAAGACACTTGGGTCTAGTATGAAAAAAAATATGAAAGCCGGCGGTCCAATGAAGGCTTTGGATTTTTGTTCACAAGAAGCTTACACTCTGACAGAGAAAGTAAACAAAAAGCTTCCAAAAGGTGTTACGGTAAAGCGTATCAGTATAAAGTACAGAAATCCGGCAAACAAACCTGAAGCAGATGAAGTAGCTGTTTTAAAAGCACTTGCAAAATTAAAAAGTGCCAATGTCATTCTGCCTCAACAGATAATCCAAAAAATAGATACAGATAGCTACAAATACTACAAACCTTTGACTATCAACAAAAAAGTATGTATGAAATGTCATGGTAATATTCAAAATGTTGCATTAAAACATGCGATTAAAGAGCGTTACCCAGCAGACAAAGCAACACACTATAAAATGGGTGACCTGCGTGGAGCTATTGTAGTTACTATTAAAAAATAAGCCAAACGAGGAAAACTCCTCGTTTATTTTGCAAACTCTACTGCTCTACTCTCCCGAATTACATTGACTTTAATTTCACCTGGATATTGAACTTTTTGCTCTATCTCTTTTGCTATCTCTTTAGCCATTAAAACCGACTCATCATCATTAACAAGTATTGCATTAACAATGACGCGTACTTCGCGTCCTGCATTGATGGCATAGGCCTGACGAACACCGATATGTCCAGAAGCGATATCTTCGATCTCCGTAACTCGTTTTAAGAAGCTCTCTAACACCTCACGGCGCGCTCCAGGGCGTGCCGCAGAGAGGGCATCTGCCGCACACACTGCACCACACTCAACAGATTGAATCTCTTGCTGTCCATGGTGCGCATAGATTGCATTAATGACGACTTCACTTTCATCGTAACGACGACATATCTCTACACCCAAATCTACATGGTTTCCATCAACATCATGGGTAAGCGCCTTGCCAATATCATGCAGAAGTCCCGCACGCTTTGCCAAAATCGGATCACCGCCCATCTCAGCAGCCATAATACCAGCTAGGTGAGCCACTTCAAGTGTATGTACTAATGCGTTTTGTCCATAAGAGGCACGATAGCGTAGGCGACCAATGAGCTTCATAAGCTCTGGATGCATCACTCCGATATTTAGCTCTGCTACTAGCTCTTCACCCTCTGAGAGAATCTTTGACTCAAACTCATTTGAGACCTTCTTAAAAATCTCCTCAATACGAGCCGGTTGAACTCTTCCATCTTCTATAAGCAGTTGTAATGTTTTTGTCGCTATTGCACGACGATAGAGATTAAAACTACTCACAAGAATTATATTTGGTGTATCATCAATGATAATATCAACACCTAAAAGTGTCTCAAGCACTTTGATATTACGCCCCTCTTTGCCGATGATACGACCTTTTAACTCATCATTGTCAAGGTGTACCGAGTTTGTCAATCTCTCTGCTGCAAACTCTCCTGCATAACGGTTTGTTGCCTGAGCTAAAATATAATTTGCTCTTCTCTCTGCCTGCTCTTTTGCCTCATTTTCATAGCGTCGTACAATATGCGCTATCTCTGCACGCGATTTCTCTTCTATTGTATTGAGTAGTATCTTTTTTGCTTCATCTTGTGTCATTCCTGCATAACGCTCTACTGCGTGGAGTGCTTCGTCTATCTTTTGTTCATATTTTTTTTTCAGTAAATCAAGGGACTTTTCGTTTCTCTCTAAGTTTATTTTTTGGGCTTTCAAGGCTTTAAATTCTAGCTGAATCTTTTTTTCTTCATTCTGCTTATAACGCAAGAAGTTCTGCTCTTTGCGAATCAATTTATCTTCTCTTCGATTTATATCCGCTTTTGCAGCATCAAACTTTTTCTTTGCTTCAAGTTCTATCTCACGAGACTTCAGATGCACACGCTTTAGGAACATTTGTGCCTCATTCTCGATCGCTTTTGCTTTTGCCTGAGCCTGTTGGACATAAATGTCAAAATTAGCACCCGTATTTTTTTTAGAGATGAAAAAGCCCGCTACTCCGCTGACAGTGGCAATTCCACCACCTAGTAGTATCTCATTTAACATCTTTTATTTCCTCTTTTTCGTATAGTCCTGTTTTTTATTATCTTTGTTGGTGTAATGAGCAGATCGCCGACAACATCATAAACATCACAAATCTTCTCTTTTGTGTGGCAAAGTTGTAACTGCACAAAAATGGTATAAGGTCTCTTTGGTAATTTTTCAAAGAAACGATCATACATTCCTTTTCCAAAACCAACTCTCTGCATAGCACCATCCACCCCAACGACAGGCACTATGGCAATATCAATTTTTTTAATATCTTTTAATGTATTTCCCGCTTCAAAAATACCAAACTTTTTTTTCTTAAGCGGTAATCTAAATGGTATCATTTTAAAACTTTTACCAACCATAAACGGTATGAAAATATTATGTTTTTTTCTTAATTTTTTCAATGTTTTTATAATGTTTGCTTCACTTTGCAATGGATAATAGAGGAGAATATCAGCTCTTTTTTCATCCTTTAAAATACTCTGTAACTTTTTATTTAAAAGGTACTCTCTATATATTCTATTGTGATGAGGTATATTTTTTATCTTTTTTAGACAATTTTTTCTAAATTCACTTTTTGTAAGAGTCATATTAAAACTTTATGGATATAATTTCAAATATTCTACACAAATTAAGGTTAAATTTTCATGTTAAAAATTACACTTCTATCATCTTTACTTACTTTTTCTCTTCTCTTTCAAGCCTGTTCGTCTGATGAGGACAAAACAGCAGAGGCAAATGCTCTACTAGCTAAAAATGAGATCGTTCTTACAGCAACAGACAGCAGTCAATATCTACTCAAAAAAGTCAATGACGGCTTCAAACTTGACAACTCAGATGCAGAAATTCTTATCTTAGATATCTTTGCAACATGGTGTCCGCCATGTCGGGCTGAGGCATCACACCTCACTTCACTGCAAAATAAGTACAAAAACAGGATCAAAATCATTGGTGTAACCATCGAAGAGAATATCCAAAATACAAAACTTGAGAACTTTAAAAGAGATTATAATGCCAACTATACATTAGTTAACACTCCGGAAAATAAGCATTTAATCGATGAAGTTGCCAAAAAACTGCAACTTGGAAGCAACTTCGGAATTCCCCTGCTTGTTATCTACAAAGATGGTAAACTTATACACTACTATCAGGGTGCCGTCGAAGAGGAGTTTATTGAAAGTGATATCAAAAGAGCGTTAGAGATATAAGGAACTTAACAAATATGTTTGGATTTATAAAAAAATCACTCGGTAAAACTGTTGAGACTATCAAAACAGTTGCACCAAAAAAGAAGATCACTTTTACAAAGGGCGAACTCGAAGATATTTTACTTGAAGCTGATGTAGAATACGAACTTGTTGAAATTATCCTGCGTGAGATATACCAAGAACAGGTAACACGCGAGATACTGCGTTCAAAACTTTTAGCAACACTGCGTTATGCCGACTATCAAGAGCCGAAGTTTACACCGCCTTTTGTTGAGCTTGTCGTGGGTGTTAACGGTGCAGGTAAAACTACAACTATCTCAAAACTCACTTACAAATACAAACAAGAGGGAAAGAGTGTCCTTTTAGGGGCAGGTGATACATTTCGTGCTGCTGCCATTGAGCAGATTACTCTCTGGGCAAATAAGCTTGACATTCCCATTGTTGCTTCAAAACAGGGACATGACAGCTCAGCAGTTGCTTATGATACCATAGACTCTGCCAAAGCAAAAAATATAGACCATGTTATTATAGACACGGCAGGACGACTCCACACGCAGACAAATCTTGCAAATGAACTCAAAAAGATAAAGCGTATCTGCAATAAAGCACACGCAGGCTCTCCACACAGAACACTTTTAATCATTGACGGTACACAAGGAAACTCTGCTATCACGCAGGCGAAAGCCTTTAATGAAATAATAGGCATAGATGGCATTATTATCACAAAACTCGACGGTACGGCGAAAGGTGGAAGTATCTTCTCTATCGCTTATGCTTTAGAACTTCCAATACTCTATGTAGGAACAGGAGAGAAGCCTGAGAACTTCGCACCATTTAATAAATTTGAATTTGTTGATGGACTTTTAGATGCGCTTTTTATAGAAGAGAGTGAGTAAAGAGCACCTCTAAATTCTCCTTTTTATATGACAAAATGCCATATTATTTACCTCTTTGTGTAAAAAAATTTATAATTATTCCAAATTTTTCATAAAAGATATAATCATGGCTAAGAAAAAAATACTCTTTGAGTGTCAACATTGTGGGCTTACCACTCCTAGGTGGATGGGAAAATGTACCAACTGCGGTGCATGGGACAGCTTTATAGAGCTTAATGAACAGCAGCAAGAGGTCATCAAACAGACAAAATCAACATCAGCTACTTCTGCAAAAGCGATAAGCATCAATGAAGTCATAGAAGAAGAAGTTTTTCGTTTCTCTAGTCTTGATAAAGAACTTGACAATGTTTTAGGTGGCGGTATCGTTCCGGGAAGTCTGACACTTATCGGCGGAAGTCCCGGTGTCGGAAAGTCCACCCTGCTTCTAAAGATCGGCTCAAATATCGCTTCGGGCGGTAAAAATGTACTCTATGTTACAGGAGAAGAGTCCACTTCTCAAATAAAACTGCGTGCAAATCGTCTGAAGTCAAACCATAACTCACTCTATCTGTTGAGCGAAATACGCCTTGAGCAGATTTTAGTTGAGCTTAAATATAGAGAATATGACTTTCTAATCATCGACTCTATTCAAACCATTTACTCTGAAAATATCACCTCTGCACCAGGATCTGTCACGCAGGTACGCCAAATCACTTTTGAGTTGATGCGTATTGCAAAAGAGAAAGATTTAGCCATTTTTATCATTGGACATATTACTAAAGAGGGTTCGATTGCCGGACCAAGAGTACTTGAGCATATGGTTGACACGGTTCTCTATTTTGAAGGGGACTCATCTCAAGAACTCCGAATTTTAAGAGGATTTAAAAACCGTTTTGGTGCAACAAGTGAGATAGGTGTCTTTGAGATGAAACAAGAGGGACTAGTGAGTGCCACAGATATCGCCTCACGCTTCTTTAACCGTAATTCACAACAAAGCGGATCGGCTCTTACTGTTGTGATGGAGGGGAGTCGCCCTATTATACTTGAAGTCCAAGCTCTTGTCTCTGAATCACACACACCAAACTCAAAACGGCAAGCTACCGGATTTGATAATAATCGTCTCAATATGCTCTTAGCCCTTTTAGAGAGAAAACTTGAAATTCCACTCTCGGGGTATGATGTCTTTATTAACATCACAGGAGGTATCAAAATCACTGAAACCGCAGCAGATTTAGCCATTCTCGCAGCAATCATTTCAAGTTTTCGTGACCGTGCAATTTCAAAAGAGACCATCTTTATCGGAGAGGTCTCACTCGTTGGTGATGTGCGTGAGGTCTATGCCCTTGATGCAAGACTCAAAGAGGCTAAAATGCAAAATATCACAAAGGCACTAGTTGCTAAAAAACCATTAGAAAAAAGTATGATTAAAACATATATAGTCGATGAAGTAACAAAACTCTTGGAATGGTATTGATTTCATCAACAGTAAGTTGAATTTATCTATATTAGTTGTATAATAAAACAATAAAATTTTGAAGGTAAAAAATGATTGATACTGAATTTAGAAGCGAAGAGAGATTTGCACGGTTGTCTATTGCTTATGATACAACTGAAGAGAAAGAGTGTGTAAATGAACATGTTGACTCTATCCTTGCAAAATATATCCGTAAACCTGAAGAGATATATACAACAAAGGTCTCTAACGGCAAAGAGGTATTGGTTATTGAGTATCATGATGATTGTGGTCGTGAAGCTGGTGATATCTTTGAAGATATCATAAAATCTTTAGATATTACATGTTGTTCATAAAGGTTCTAAAGTGAATCTACAAAAGTATGCAACAGGAAACGAACTCTTTAGGGTATACTTTAAAAAAAACAAAGAATCTCTTCTTGAGCTTGTAAAGAGTGGACAATCCCCAAAAGCTCTTTTTATAGGCTGTTCAGACTCTCGTGTCATTCCTGATATGATGCTGCAGACAAATCCAGGAGATCTTTTCGTCTTGAGAAATGTTGGTAATTTCGTACCACCATACAAACCCGATGAGGATTTTCATGCTACGGCATCAGGTATAGAATATGCTGTCAGTGTTTTAAGCGTACAAGAGATCATTATCTGTGGACATACTCATTGTGGAGCGTGTAGAGCTCTCTATGAGCCCATTGAAGATAGATCGCTCATTCATACAAAAAAATGGCTAAAGCTTGGTGAAAATGCAAAAAAATCAGCAATTTTAAGTCTTGGAGCTGATGCCGATAAAGAGGAGCTGTTGCGTCTAACAGAAAAGCTCTCGGTAATTAATCAGATCGACAATATTTTAAGTTACCCAAGTGTAAAAACACATTTCAAAGATGGCTTACTGCATATTCATGGATGGTGCTATGATATTGAAACAGGCAAAATAGAGTACTATAATGCGGATACTTATGAATTTTTACCGTTAAAAGAGTTAGTTTTACAAGATTAGCCTAAATTATTTTTCATAATTTTCGATATAGCAATAAATTTATACAACTCAAGGAAGAAATATGGCCAAAGAAGAGATAACAGAAGAAAAATCTGCACCCAAAGAGAAGAAATCAAGTCATTTACTGATGATAATTATCATAGTTATGTTGATTCTCATCATTATAATCGGAGCTGTTGTGGCTGTTTTATTGATGAATGGTAATGATGGGGCAATTGAATCGACTGCCGTGCCTCAGGCAAAAGAGAAAACAGTGTCAAAATCTACGACACGAAGTTCAAGTAGTAGTTTTAATGATGCAAGAAAACTTGATGAGATAGGCATACTCTACTCATTAGATACATTTACAGTCAATCTAAAAAGTGACTCTGGAAGAAGATATCTCAAAACTACAATATTTTTAGAACTTGAAGATGAAGAGTTAAATTTAGAACTTGATGCAAAAGCACCTGTACTACAAGATAAAATCATTCGTATCTTATCATCAAAAACATTAGAAGAGGTATCTTCAAAAAAAGGAAAGCAAAAAGTCTCTGAACAGATTACAAATACGCTCAATGCTATGCTTACGGATGGCAAAATAAAAGCTATCTACTTTACTACTTTTGTTATTCAGTAGGCTAATTTAAGCAAATTTCCTCAAATCTCTCTAAGCCCCTTGAAATAGGGGTTTTCCTATGATATACTATCTTCAAATCTAAGCTAAAAAAGTCACTTATTTTCATATTGAGCGGACTTGAAAGGTAGTTATTATGACATTATTAAGCCCCAAAATCCCCACTTCTTACACAGGTATTTTCTACAAAGAGATAGTGAACGATGATAAAAAAGTAGTTGATAAGGTATTTCTTATCAGATATAAAGATGAAATAGGTAGAGATAAGCAAAAAACTATAGGTAAATATTCACAAGGTATCAGACTTACCTATTGTAAAGCTATTCGAGATGAAACTATAGCAAAAATAAAGTTAGGTGAAAATCTTCCAAAAGCTACAGCAAGTAAACCAAAATATACTCTTCATGATTTAGCCATAAAATGGCTAGACCTCAAAAAAGCAAATAAAACTTATGAGGGAGAACTACAAAGATATACTGCAACACTCAAAGGTCTAATAGGCTCAAAAATAGCGGAACATCTTAAGAAACAAGATATTATCAATCTACAAGCAAAACTTATGAAGATGGGCTATGCTCCATCTACTATTCAGCATTTTCTTACTATGATATCAGGTATATATCAATTTGCCATAGAAGAAAAACTCATAAAAACATCAAATCCTTGTGAGAATGTAAAAACAATTAGATTTAATAATGAAAGAGAAAGATATTTGACTACCGATGAGATAGAAACCCTCAAAGATGCTTTATCTCACGAGTTAGAACTTTTACTTTTTGTTGAAATAGCACTCAGTACTGGTGCAAGACTTGGTTCTATCATGGAGATGAAAAAGTCTGATATAGATTTTAAAAATGCAAGTATCAAAATAAATAATTTTAAAACGAGTGATAAATATATCGGCTACCTAAACGATAGCACTTTAAAAATTTTAAACCTACATTGTAAAACATTAAAAAAAGAGCAAAAACTTTTTTTAGTATCAAGAAGTTATATCTCATACAAAGTAAGAGGAGTTATGAAAAAGTTTTTTAATGATGGTATAACAGATGATTATCAAAAAGTAGTAATTCATACCCTGAGACATACTTTTGCTTCTCATTTGGCGGGACTGTAAACAATTCTGTGTCAATTAGATAAAATATTAAACACAGAAGGAAGAACAGATGAAGACGGAAAGATATGCAAAACTTGCTCCAAATCAAGGTAAAATACAAGTACAAAATCTCTATCAAAAGCAAAAAAGGAGTTGCACTACTTGCACCACAACTGACTTTTTTAGTGCAGTTTACACGAGACACTATCCTAAATATAAAAATGATGACTGCTAATACCTACTACTTTTTTATAACACTTTATTACAAACTCATTAGGTTTATTCACTGGGTACAATCTATTCCTAAGTTGATACAGATCTTTTTTACAACCCTTGGCTCTAAAAAAGAAGAGTATCATCAAGAAGAGAAAAGCTCTTATAACAAAAAATCTCATTATGAGAAAAGTGAAAAATTCTATGAAGAAAAAGAAGAAACTTACAAGGAACAACACACAGACTTTTCTCAAAAAGAAACATCACAACAAGAGCATGGAGAGTTTGCACAATTTTATAGTGAGAGTGCTTATACTATTTTAGGAGTAAGTAGCGATGATGATTTTAAAACAATAAAAAAAGCCTATAAAAAACTAATACGAAAATATCATCCTGACTTGAATCCTGAAAATATTAAACTCTATACCGAAATTACTCAGCAACTCAATGATGCTTATGAAAAAATAGAGCGATGGAAGAAGTGATTTATGATATAATGCAACTAATAATGAGAACTAAAAACAACTCTAAGAAGAGATTATGTCAAAAAATTTAGATGAACTTGAAATAGAAAAAAGAGCTATAGATTATATCAACAAAAATAAAAAATTATTTTTAGAAAAATTTACACAAGGAATAGAACCACAAAATGAAAAGATAGCTATTTTTACTGCTGGGATGAGCGGTGTAGGAAAAACAGAGTTTGGAATATTTTTAAAAGAGATAAATACTAATTTACTTCATATTGACACAGATAGTATTAGAGATTTTTTTGAGCCTATTGGATACGATGGTAATAATGCGGATTTATTTCAGAAACCTGCAAGTAAAGGTTTTAGCAAACTCTTTGATTATGCTGTAAAGAAAAAATATTC